>NZ_CAUQHQ010000137.1:0-5899 GCF_963517995.1 uncultured Campylobacter sp. | reverse complement strand
CTTTAATTATTTTTTAGAGCTTTATTTGCAAAAACATCACTAAAATAACAATAAACTTAATCATAAAAACTAATTCTTTTAATAAATATAGAATTTTAAATTTTAGTTGTAATATTTCAATGTTCTAAAGCTATTTGATAACGATTAAAGACAAATTTACTCTGTTACCAAACATGCCAAAATGCAAATTTAATCCCAAGGAGAGAGCATGAGAGATGACGTCCTAGTTAGGATAAACGAGAGGCTTAACGTGCTTGCCGCACTTCCGACTCTAAAAAACGGATCGATCGGCGAAGCTTTAAAGAAAAGCGGATTTAGCAGGCGCGATTTTATGAAATGGGCGGGCGCGATGACGGCGTTTATGGCGCTACCGGCATCTATGGCGCCAACCGTAGCTAGAGCCGCCGAGCTTAGCGATAGATTGCCCGTGATATGGCTACATATGGCCGAGTGCACGGGATGTAGCGAGAGCTTGCTTCGCTCCGATACGCCTACGATCGATAGTCTTATTTTTGACTATATTAGCCTCGAGTATCACGAAACCGTGATGGCGGCGGCGGGTTGGCAGGCTGAAGAAAATTTAGAAAGCGCCATTGAAAAATACAAAGACAGATACATCCTGCTAGTCGAGGGCGGCATACCTACGGGCGAGACGGAGAACTATCTAACGGTCGGTCCTTTAGGCCTTAGCGGCCTTCACCACGCAAAGCACGCGAGCGAGAATGCCGCGGCAATATTTGCTATCGGCACCTGTTCGAGCTTCGGCGGAGTGCAAGCTGCAAGGCCAAATCCCTCAAATTCCGTCGGTCTATCAAAAGTAACCTCAAAACCCGTTATAAACGTCCCGGGCTGTCCTCCCAGCGAGAAAAATATCGTGGGCAACGTCCTTCACTACATACTTTTTGGCACTTTACCCGCACTTGACGTATTTAACCGTCCAAAATGGGCTTACGGGCTTAGGATCCACGATCTTTGCGAGAGAAGGGGGCATTTTGACGCGGGCGAGTTCGTACAGACCTTTGGCGACGAGGGTGCAAAAAACGGCTACTGCCTCTATAAAGTCGGCTGCAAAGGCCCATATACGTTTAACAATTGCTCTCGCGAGAGATTTAATCAGCACACCAGCTGGCCGGTGCAAGCAGGCCACGGCTGTATAGGCTGCTCGGAGCCTGATTTTTGGGATACTATGGGGCCTTTTGAGGAGCCGATGGCAGATAGGCTGTTTAACACCGTTTTAGGCCTAGGCGCCGATAACGTCAGCGATAAAATCGGCATCGGAGTGCTGGCGCTCGCAGGTATCGGTATAGCAGCGCACGCCGCGATAAGCATTTTTGCTAAAGACAAAGAGGAGGCGTAAAAATGAGCGAGCAAAGAATAGTAATAGACCCGATAACCAGGATAGAGGGCCACCTGCGTGTAGAAGTCGTCGTGGATGAAAATAACGTAGTTAAAGAGGCCTACTCGGGCTCGACGCTTTGGCGCGGTATAGAGCAGATTGTAAAGGGGCGCGATCCGAGGGATGCGGGATTTTTTACGCAGAGGATTTGCGGCGTTTGTACGTTTTCACACTACCGCGCGGGCATCATGGCCGTCGAGGACGCGCTAGGTATCACGCCTCCGCTAAACGCGCAGCTAACGCGCACCCTGATGAACAACGCCCTTTATATGCACGATCATCCCGTGCATTTTTATCAGCTTCACGGACTTGACTGGGTAGACGTGGTCTCGGCTCTAAGCGCGGACGTGCACAAGGCTAGCGATGAGGCGTTTAAGTACTGCGACACGCCTTACGCTACGGGCGCAGATAAGCTAAAAGAGGTAAAAGAGCGCGTCGAGGCCTTCGTAAAAAAGGGAAATTTAGGGCCTTTTGCCAATGCCTACTGGGGACATCCGACCTATAAATTTACGCCCGAGCAAAATTTGATCGCGCTTTCTCACTATTTAGAGTGCCTAAGGATACAAAGGACGGTAGCGCAGATGATGGCGATATTTGGAGCAAAACAGCCTCATCCTCAAAGTCTCACCGTAGGCGGCGTAACCTGCGTCATGGACTTGCTAGATCCTGCAAGATTAGGCGAATACCTAACCAAATTTCAAGAAGCGGCCGATTTTATCAACCGAGCGTATTATCCAGATCTAGTCATGGCCGCTAAAGCCTACGGCAGCGAGCCAAGCGTGCTAAAAGACGTCGGCGTGTCAAATTTATTTGCTTACGACGAGTTTTTAGTCGGCAAAAACGAGTACCTGATCCAAGGCGGAGTTATCCTAAACGGCGACATTAGCAAGGTTTATGAAGTAAACGGCAACAAGATCACCGAGGAAGCCACTCGCGCATGGTATAAAAACCCGGCTCCGCTGCATCCGTACGATGGCGAGACCGAGCCAAACTACACCGGCTTAAAAGATATGAAAACATTGGGCGGCCATGGCAAGGAGGTAGATACCAAGGTCTTTGACGAAAAGGGCAAGTATAGCTGGATCAAAGCACCTCGCTATGAGGGCAAACCGATGCAGGTGGGACCAATAGCTAGCATCGTGATAAACTACGCCAAAGGCAACGAGCGCGTGGTAAAGATCGTGGATAAATTCTTAAAAGATACGGGACTTCCGCTTGAGGCGGTATTTTCTACGCTGGGTAGAACCGCAACCAGGATGCTAGAGGCTAAACTAGTAGCCGATCATGGATTAACCGCCTTTACTAGCTTAGTAGAAAATCTAAAAACCGATCAAGAAACCTGCGCGAAGTACGTCATAGATAACGGCAAAGAGTATAAAGGAAATTTCCAAGGCAACGCCCCTCGCGGCGCGCTTAGCCACTGGTGCCGCATAAAGGACGGCGTGATAACCAACTGGCAAGCAGTCGTGCCTAGCACGTGGAACGCCTCGCCAAAAGACGCCGCAAACGCGCGCGGAAGCTACGAGGAGTGCCTCATCGGGCTAAAGATCGCCGATCTAACCAAGCCGCTTGAGATCATCCGCAAGATTCACTCGTACGATCCTTGTATCGCATGCGCCGTGCATGTGATGGATGCGCGCGGCACGCAGCTGGGCGAATACAAAATCAATCCGAATTTGTGAAAGGAGCGGCTATGAGCGAGCATAAATTTGACCGCAAAAGCGAGTATGAATTTTCCATCGGACTTAGGGCGACGCACTGGATCAGGTTTTTTGCCATCACGTTTTTAGTCGTGAGCGGCTACTATATCTCTTATGTTTTCGTTAGTCCCGAAATCACGAGCGAACCGACGAATTTTATGAACGCTAAATGGCGTATGGCGCACCAAATCGCGGGATTTATCTTGATAGCGTGCTTTATTTTCAAGCTTTATCTATTTATATTCGACAAACACAGCCGCAAAGAGGTCGTGAGCGTAGTCGATTTTTTTAGCCCGAAAGTCTGGATAGCGCAGATAAAATACTATCTGTTTTTAGGCCCGCACCCGCATCTAAAGGGCGTTTATAACCCGCTTCAGTTTGCGTCGTATTTTTTCTTTTATCTGGTGCTGTTTTTGATCTGCCTAACGGGCCTCGTGCTCTACGTCCACGTCTATCATGAGGGGCTTGGCGGGCTGCTTTACGAGCCGATGAGGCAGTGCGAGGAGCTAATGGGCGGGCTAGCAAACGTCCGCACGGTGCACCGCGTTTGCATGTGGGTCATCATCGTTTTTGTAGTCATTCACGTGTATATGGCCGTCTTTAACGCCGTAAAAGGCAAAAACGGAGCTATGGACGCGATTATTAGCGGCTACAAATACGTAAAAGACGAGCACTGATGCGCGTTTTGGTGCTTGGTATCGGCAACGTGATGTTCGGCGACGAGGGCGTGGGAGTGCATTTTGTAAAAATGATGGAGCGAAACTATAAATTTAGCCCTAAAATCAGGGCTAAATTTGACTCCGCTTTAAATTTGGACGATAAATTTGACGCATCAAATTTTGGCGGCGCAAACTCAAATTTAAGCGGCGATTTGGCTAGTCGAGGCGGCTTTAAATTTAACGCAGACGGCGCAAATTTGGAGCTAAGATTTATCGACGGCGGTACGCTAGCTATGGCGCTAACGCCTCTTATCGCTAACTCGGACATTTTGATAGTCGCCGACTGCATCAGCGCCGAGGGCGGCGAGACGGGGGACGTGTATTTTTTCGGTTACGAGCAGATGCCGCCGGCCATCTCGTGGAGCGGCTCCGCGCACGAGGTCGAGATGCTTGAAACGCTGCGACTGATGGAGCTTGCGGGCGATTTGCCGCGGACTAAAATTTTAGGTATCGTGCCAAAGCGCATAGAGCCTATGAGCTTTGAGATCTCGGCTCAGGCGCAAGAGGGCGTAAATTTGATGGAAAAGACGCTTTTAAACGAGCTTTCGCGGCTTGGATTTAGCTACGAAAAGATCGCAAATTTTAGCGTCTGCGATATCGCTTTAGAGTTTTCAAAAAAAGGCGCGATATGATTTTGGCCTACGAGTTTGACTGCGCGAGCGAAAATTTCGCCTTTTTTCTTAAATTTTACGCGCAAAAAAGCGGACTAAATTTTAGTATTAAAAAACAGCGGGATTTAACTACGCTTTACGCCCGGGGCGCGCAAGAGGAGCTTTTGGCGTTTTCAGATATTCTCTCTAGCTCGCTGCCTCACAGCGTGTTTTTACGCGGCTCAAAGGTCTACGCGAGCGAAAATTTACCGCAAGGCGAAACGAGCGAGCCCGTAAACGCCCTCTCAAACATCACGCCGCGCGTCGTTAGCGCTTATCTAAAAGGCGAGCTAGAAGAGTGCGAAAACGGCGTTTTTAGCGATGTTTGCGTTTTTACGGACGGCAAATTTGCGCCAGTAACCAAGGCGAATTTTAACGAGCTTTTGGATTTTGCTTTTAAAAATTTAAGCGCGGGCGAAGGCTTAAAATTTAAAGATATTAGCGGCGAATTTGAAGCTTTAAATTTCACCGAGCTAAACGAAAATTTTAATCTTTTAATGCCTACAAATCTTAAAAATTTACCCAAAATTTTTATCGCAAACGAAGCCGAACAAGTAGCACTAGCGAGCTACGAAAAACCCGCCGTTACGCTTAAAACGACGGCTATTTACCGCGGCAATCACCCAAACTCGCCAAGATTTTTTGACGTCTGCGCCCCTAGAGACATTTTCCTCTACGCGCTTTGCGACAAGCTTTTTAAGGCGGGCGTAAATTTTACCGCGTTAAAGGCGCAAAAGCCGCCGTTTAAGGCTACCGTGCTTGAAAACGGATATATTTTTAGCGGCTCAAATATTTATTATTCGCGCGCAAATTTGAGCAAGGTAGAGGGCGCCGCGGATAAAAATCTAGCCGCTTTTAATCTCGCAAAAAAAGAATTTGACGCAGACGGCGGGATAGTTAGGATATTTTTAAGCAGGTTTAAAGACGATGAAGTTAAAATTTACCCCAAATTTGATGATTTTAACGTCTTAAATTTCGCCTTGCCCGCGAGTTTTGAGGAGCTTTACGCGCAGATAAAGCGCGAGGAGGGCGGCAAGAGTTTGCTTCAAAATTACGGCGAAAGCTTTAGCCTGCCGCGCGGCGAGCTAAGCGTACAAAACGGCTTTTTCGGGCTATTTTGTATGGTCGGAGCGCTGCTTGGATTTGATAGCGATGCGCAAAAAGCGGGCGAAATTTTACTGCAAAATACGAGCGATTTTAACGGCGCAAAAGGGCCTAGGCTTGATTTTAAAATGCTAAACAAAACGCATTTTGACGTCGTTAAATTTGCTAGAAGCGGCATGAGCTTTAGGCTCGCTGGCGTCGAAGCGAGGCTGCTTAGCTACGGATACGCCGAGTCGTTAGCATATTTTTTGAGCGATTTTTCGGACGCGATAAAGCAGGATTTTAGCGTGCAAAACGCGCTGCTTTGCGGTTCGCTGTTTGAGTACAAAA
>NZ_CAUQHQ010000136.1:0-5940 GCF_963517995.1 uncultured Campylobacter sp. | reverse complement strand
TTTCACGGCTTACTGGCGGTTTTAAATTTAGTATCCCGCGTAAAGTCGCTAAAATGCGTCAATTCTAGGGGCGTATCAAGCAATCCAAATAGGCTAAATTTAAGGCTCTTATAAAATTTGCCGTAATCAAAAATACGCGCTTTAAGGCCTTGAAATTAGCGTTAAATCGCTTTTTACCCAAGCCCCGCCCTATCTTTGGCAGCTTGCGTGATTTCCTCTTCGTAGTCGTAGTATTCAAACGTCGCGCCGTGCTGAAACGCGCCGTTTAGGATATCACCGCTTTGGCGATTTTTGAGGTCTATCTCGGCGATCTTAAAGCCATCCAGCGTCTCGCAAAACTCCCTCAGGCGCGACGGCGGATTTTTAAGCTTCGTAAACAAAAAGCAAAATCCGCTCCCGCCGTTTCGCCCTACTCGTCCGCGCAGCTGATGCAGGCTTGCTAGACCGAGTCTTTCCGCGCCCACGATCACGATCGTGCTAAGCCTGGGCAGCGAGATGCCGACCTCGACCACCGTCGTCGATAGTAGCACGTCGCCGCGCTCGCGAAATTCACGTAGCACTTGCTCTTTTTCTTTGTCTCTGCCGTGCGTCACGTAGACGTTTGTAAAATTTGCCCGCCAAAACCCCTGCGCCTCCTCCAGCCCCTGATAGTTTGAGCTTTCGCTGCCCTCCACGAGTGGATATATCACGGCGACTTGCTTGCCTTTGGCGATTTGTACTTTGATATGCGCTAGCAACTCGCCAAAGTCTGCGCTTTGTAAAATTTGCGTGTGGATGTGCTTTTCAAAAGGCATCTGCCGCAGGAAACTAAACTCCGCGAAGCTGCTTTGTATCATGCTTAGCGTGCGAGGGATCGGCGTTGCCGAAAACTGCACCACGTGAGCCCTAGTCTCGTTCGCCGCTTTTGTTTGCTTATTTCCTTTTTCGGGCGCGGTTGCGGTCAAATTTGTCTGCTCGCCGCCGTCAAATTTACCCTCAAATTCACCCTCCGCCCCGTCAAGTTGCGGGTCTTGTCCAAGCCCTCCGCTAGCTAGAGCGTTGATTTTCTCGCGTTGATTTGAGCCGAAACGGTGCTGCTCGTCTATCATCACCAAAGGCGCTGCGGGCAAGCTTTGATAGAGCAAAACATGCGTGCCGATGATGAGATTTACGCCGTCAAATTCGGGCTTGTCGCCGCTTTTAACAAGCAAAACGCGCATAAAATCAGGCATCAAACGCGCCGCCTCGGCGTAAATTTGCTCGGCTAGTATCGACGTGGGCGCCATGATGAGCGCGGGGCCGGGATAGACGCTAAGCGCGGCAGCTAGCATAACGAGCGTCTTGCCGCTGCCCACATCGCCCATCACGACGCGTCGCACCGCCTCCTCGCCGCTAAAGTCCGCGCGCAAATCGGCGATAGCGTTTAGCTGATCGGTTGTCGGCGCAAACGGCAAATTTTTAAGCCACTCCGAGATATCAAAAAGATTGATTTTAGGCGCCTTAAAGTGAGTTTTTTTAGCGTTTAGCTTTTTTAGATAGTTGTAAATTTCGACGAATTTTAACACCTCTTCGCCCGCTTTTTCGCGAACGAGTGCGTCCAGCATCGTCACACTTTTTTCGTCTCCTCTGTGCAGATCTAGCAAAAACTCGGCCTCTTTAGGCGCGAGTCCCGCCTCTAGCAAATTTGACAAATTTACGTATTTTTGGATCAAATTTTTAAACGAATCGTCTCTGAGAGAGAGTTTGTATTTGGGTATGATTTCGTTTATTTTTGTGACGATTTTGGGATTGGTTAGCTGCCACGAGCCGTAGGCGTAGGCGCATTTGCCGCTCACAAACACGCTTTTGCCGACCTTAAATGCGCCGTGATGCCAAGGCTTGGCGTTAAAAATCACGATTTTGACGTTTTGCTCCCACGCCTCGCACCAGCATACGGCGTGCAGCATTCCGCCTTGGCGATACGCGCTTTTTATCTCTACGGCGACGCTCACGTGTCCGTCTTTTGGTGCGGCGGCCAGGCTCGTATCTTCAAAGCTTTTAGGAAGCTTTAGCGCTAGATCGAGCAGAGTGGTTACGCCGATTTTTTTTAGATTTATTCTGTCTTTTTCATCAAATTTCATTGTAAAGCACGGCAAAACTGAGCTTTTCTATCTCTGCGTGCTCCGCGATAAACGCGTTTAGCTCAGCAAGCTTTAGCTTCGAGATTTTTTCTAGCTCGTCTTTAAAATTTCCTAGTTTAAAGCCGTTATAAAACTCGCTCTGAGCGATGTTTAAGCGGTTAAAAAGCGTCTCTTGGCGTAGCGGCTGCGAGCCTAACAAAAATCTTTTAGCCTGCGCTAGCTCGCCGGCTTTCACGCCGTTTTTGACGAATTTTGCAAATTCGTCTTTCACGACCGCGACCGCCTCGCTCCTGCTTTCGTTTTTGGTTTGTAGATAGCCCCAAATTTGAGAATGGCTGAGCGCAAATTCGCTCCTAGCATACGCCGAATACGCCAGCCCTCGCTTTACGCGGATCTCCTCCATCAGTCTACTGCCAAAGCCGCCTTCGCCCAAAATAAACGTCGCGACCTTAGCCTTATATCGCTCCTCGCGGGAAACGTCAAAAGGCGCGCCGAAGTAAATATAGGCTTGCTCGCTAGGTTTGATGATGGCTTTTTCGCCGCATTTTTCATCGGTTTTAAAAAGCTTTAGCTCGCGCACTTCGCCATGCTTTAGCGAGCTTAAAATCTCGTCTAAATTTAGCTCCCCCTGCGTCACTTCGCCGCCCAGCACTACGAATAAATTTGCCAGATCAAGCTTGCTAGCGATGAAATTTTTAACGTCCTCTAGCGTGATGCTCTCCACGCTTTGCTTCGTGCCGATGCTTGGGCGCGCTAGATTCGTACCAGGATACAGCAGCCCGTTTAGCGCGACTCTAGCTAGATAGTCGTAGTCGCTCTCGTTGCTAGATATCTCGCCTAGAGTCAGAGTTCGCACTTTCTCAAAGCTTTTTTGGCTTAAATTGGGCTCCTCCAAAAGCTCTTTTAGTTTGGCAAGCGCAAAAGAAAAGTGCTCCTTTAGACAGTTTAGCTCAAACGTAAAGGTCTCAAATCCAGCACTCGCGTAAAGGCTAATCGCGCGCGTTTCAAGCTCTTTAGCAAAGCCCGCCGCACCCTTGCTTAGCGTGCCTTCGTCAAAAATTTTAGCGACGAATTTAGCAAGCCCGGCCTTCTCCTCTGCGCAAGCTCCGGCAACCTTGAAAATAAGCTTTAGGCTTACCGCGGGCAGGGTTTTACTAGCCTCGTAAACGGTAGGGATTTGTAAATTTGCGGCTTTTAAATTTATGATTTTCATCAATAAAACCTTTCTAAAATATCATAATTGGTATTGCGTTTGGCGGGTTTTTCGCCGATGTCTTTGATGAGGCGTATCATCTCGTCTTGATTCATACGGTAGCTAGCGCCCGCGGCCTTGACGACGTTTTCCTCCATCATCGTGCTGCCTAGATCGTTTGCGCCAAACAATAGCGCCAGCTGCCCGATGTAGCTACCCTGCGTGACCCAGCTGCTTTGGATGTTGGGTACGTTGTCCAAAAACAGCCTAGAGACGGCAAGCAGGCGCAAATAGCGATTCGAGCTTTGCTTTTTGATCTCAGGACGTTCGGCGGCTAGGCGCGTGTTTAGCCCCTGGAAGCTCCACAAGATAAATGCTCTAAAGCCGCCCGTCTCGTCCTGCAGGCTCCTGATATGCTCCCAGTGCTCCACGATCTCGCGCGTGGTTTCGACGGTACCAAACATCATCGTAGCCGTCGTCTTTAGCCCCTCCTCGTGCGCCTCGCGGTGGATGCGCAGCCAAGTCTCTACGTCGCATTTTTTAGGCGCGATCACGTCTCGGACGCGGTCGCTAAGTATCTCTGCTCCGGCTCCGGGCATAGAGTAGAGTCCTTTTTCTCGCAGACGGCGCAGCGCTTCCCTAGTGCTTATGCGCGAGATCCTCGCGATATAGTCGATCTCGACCGCGGAAAATCCGTGAATCGTGATGCTTGGATATTTTTTCGCGATAAACTCCACGAGATCTTCGTACCACTCGATTTTTAGTTTCGGATGCACGCCGCCTTGAAACAAAATTTGCGTCCCACCGATAGCGATGAGCTCCTCGATCTTTTGTCCGATCTCGTCAAAGCTAAGAACATAGGCGTCCTCGTCCTTATGATCGCGGTAAAACGCGCAAAATTTACAGTCCACCCAGCACGCGTTCGTGTAGTTGATGTTTCTATCTACGATAAATGTCGTGACGCCCTGGGGATGCAGCTCGCGTTTACGCGCTAAAGCCATCGCTCCAAGCCCGTTTAGCTCGGCGTTTTCTATCAAATTTACCGCCTCGTCCACGCTTAGTCTATTCAAATTTTTCCTTTAAATTTTTTACGCGAGTTTAGCGAAAAACGCTTTTATCTTTGATAAATTCGCGTTTTTAACTTCTTGCGGATATCGTTTCGCGCCTCAACGCGAAGGAAAAGAAATGATTTTAAAATCCGCAAAAACGCGACCAGGCCAAGAAATTTAGCCCTTTTGGCGCTAGACGGGGCGTCGGTGTCTCGTTGCGCCATAAAAAGTCCGCTCGCAAAGACGGCCGCGACGTGTCCAAGCATCATCAGGACAGGCGCGACGGTTCGCACCACCACAGATAGCCGCTCTCCTGCATAAACCGCGGCGTCAAATTTGCCGCGGCTTTTTAAATTTACCCGTTTTTGCCGTCCGCTCAAATTTAACCCGATTTATAAAGCTTAAATTTGATAAAATCGCAGGACATTTTATCAAAGGAGAAAAGATGAAAAATTTAGTTTTAGCTGCGATTTTGGCGCTATTTTTTGCAGGCTGCGCGGCAAACAAACCGGCTCCCGCCGAACAAAACGCGCCGGAGTATCGCCATGCTACGCAGATAAAAGACGCTAGCTGCCCGCATCACGGCATGGCGAACGCTAGCTGCGCACAGTCTCACGCAGCGATCAAAGAGTGCCCTCATCACGGAAATCACGGAGCGGACAAAAGTCACGGCTGCGGCGGCGAGAGTGCCAAATCAAACTTATACCCAAAATGCTACGCGAAAGCGCAAGGCTGCGCGCAGCATAAAGGTTGCGCTCATCATGAAAAAAGCTGCGTAAGCGACGAAACGTACGCCTGCCCTCATCACAAGCACTAAAATTTAAATGCGGTCAAGGTCAAATTTGATCGCTTTCTCCATCAAATTTAAGCCTGCAAAAGCAGCGCGGAGGATTAAATTTTAATTTATTTATAGTTAATTTACATATTTAAAATTTGAGTTTATAATCCCCTTATCAATTCAAAGAGGAAATCGGCGATAGCTTATTTTTTATGGGGCAAAAGCTTGATTTGCCCGCAATCATCGCCATAGGCATGATAGGAGCCGGAGTGGTTGTTATAAATTTATTTTAAAAGAGCGTTGGTGACTAAACGTATATTAAATTAAGCTAGCCGTTTCTTTAAATTTGGCTAGATTTTAAGTTTACGAAGAGAAACCAACTTTTTTGATTTTAAATTTTAAACGAGAATTTTATAAAAGGCGACCGTATTTTAAACTGCACCGTTAAAGGTTAATTTTATTGCAGGCAAACGCGCAAATCCAGTCGCAGTCGTTTGCCTTTTTGAATTTTATTAATAATTACCCAAGCCGGTTAACCTTAGCTTGCCCAGTTCGTTTACTCGCCTAAAAGCCGCTCAAAATCAGGTACGAATTTCGTCGGCGAAAACTCGGTAATTTCATATTTTGCGATACCGTTTTTAAAAAACGGATCTTGTCCGATAATCTCGTCAAGCTCCGAGCGATCTTTAATGTTTGCCAAGATGATGCCGCCGCTACGCGGGATTTTACGCCCCGAGCAGATAAATTTATTTTCTGCGTAAAATTTATCCAAAAATGCATTGTGTTCGCTTATGACGCTATCTACTTCGCTTAACTCTTTAA
>NZ_CAUQHQ010000135.1:0-5979 GCF_963517995.1 uncultured Campylobacter sp. | reverse complement strand
CGTCGTATCCGTAGAGAATGCAACAGCAGATAAATTCAAGAAAGACGTAGAGCCTGTTTTTACGTCGCTTAGATCTATGGTTTCAAGCTTAGAGGTCGTACCCGTATTAAATTTACCGTTTACGATCAAATTTACATTTTCGCCGGTTGCCTTAAAGGTCTTTAGATCATTAGGAGATGCGGTATTATCGTCAAATTTAACATAGACATTAGTGTTACCGTCGGAATTTGACTGAACGCCTTTCGCCTCTAAAGAAATAATGTCTTGGTTTGCTCTAGCGCCGCCGAAATTTGCTTTTATGGTATTCGTCGTAGCGTATGAGTTGTAGTTATCTTTGTCACTCTTTAGACCGGTATCGATCTCTTCGCTATAGTATGTAGGAGAGTTAAATACGGCTGCTTTAAATTTGATATTTTGGCCAAAAAGCTCGCCTACATTATAGCTACCTGCTACCTGAGATAGGTCGATAGTATTGTTAATAGTCTTGTCGTTACCTATCTTACCCACCCCGTTAGCATGCGGGTTGGAGACAGTCGTATATTGCCCGCCGCTACTAGCTAGGCTGACGTTGCCCCTAGCATTGCCTGCACTGATCTCTATATCTCTTGCGATGATATTGCCTATTAGGAGGTTGGTAATATTGTTCGCATTTACCCTAAACGTCCCCTCGGTAACTACGGATGCTTCCGTAGTGCTCGCGCCATATTGGAAGTTGTGCGTAACGTTACTCCAGTTGTCAAAATGCGCTTGCATCGTATCGTTGGCAACAGTGTTTATACCGTTAGCTATCTCCGCTTGACCTTGCATGTCATTTAGGTTAACGTTTATGTTACCTTTTGTGAAGATACCTTTATTGGCCTTAAATGAATTTAAATGCTCAGCTTTGATACCGATAGACTGAGCGGTGTCGGTAGTGCCTGCGCCCGCGCCGCTACCTTTGCCGATGACGTTATCGGTGAAGAAGACTTTGCCGGTTTTGATATTGTTTGAAGCAAGACCACTAGCGTTAATCTGCTGGATAGCCTCGAATTTTCTATCGCCGATAGCCTCGAAATTTGTATCCGTGTTGATATTAAACACTTTTAGCTTTTCAAGGAAGGTGGCGTCAACGTTACTTAAGATGTTTGACTTTGAGTTTATGGTTAGCTTGTCAAATGCGCCGCTAAGGTCTCTTTGGTTTGCACCGGCGGTAGTGCTAAGATCGGCCAGAGCCACATTAGTTATGCTTATGCCGGTAGTATTTGCGTGGGAGTTACCTAAAGTACCCGGAGAGTTGAAATTTACGGTTATATCTTTAGCTCTAGGGGCGATGATGCCTATGCCTTCATTTGCATGCATTCTATCAGTGTTTACCCAGTCGCCTGCTATCTTTTGCGCATATACGTTTTTACCGATATTTACGGTTACTTTTTCGCTCTCGTCGGCAGATACGTATGCGGTTACCTTGCTTCTTAGACCAGGAACGGTAGGGTTTATGATAGCTTCGCCTACCGGATTTCTAGGATCTATGGTGTTTTCTACATTGATGTTTTCTAGATAGCCGTTTGTAAACTGCGTAGTACCATAAGGGCCGCTAGCAATAACAGGGTTGCCGCTCTCGTCAAGAGCCGGTTTATCTACGGTAACGCTTTTTATAGACGAATTTACTACCTTTAGATTGTCTTTAAATTTGCTCGTATATAGATGAGTGACGTCTGAGCCGGTAAAATCTGCCGTAGCGGTACTGTTGGCTACGCCGGTATCCACCTTCTCGATGCCGACTTTTTCTACGTTTTTGATGTTAAATCTATTCTCGTTGGCTTTTAGATGTTTTACGATCACTTCGTCGTTACCCGCTCCGCCGTCTATCTCGAAGTACGGTCTAGCGTTTGCCGCACTAACGTCTTTAAAGTCTAAATTTATGACGTCTTTACTGCTACCGCCTTTGATGATGCTAGTAGCGCCGGAAGGAGTAGTAGCTAAAGCCTTGTAAGTATAATCAAGAGTGGCCGTAAAGGCTGATGCGTCGAATTTTTCTATACGGTCGCTTTCGGCTTTTACCGTTAGGTCGGTGTTGCCTTTTACGGTTATATTTTTATAGTGATTTCCCGTATCTGCACCGGATTTTATAGTTACGTTACTCTTCTCGCCCTTAGTAGAGATGTTTAGATTTTCGATATTAGGGATATTGATACCCGCATTATCGCTTCCTGTTACGCCAGTGATAGCGTATTTGTGTAAATTTACCTTATCTAGGGTTAAATTTTGAGTATCGTTAACGCCAGCGATAGTGCTTGAGTTGTAGTCTAGCTTAAAGCCGTCAGCAGCGTTGCTAGTTACGTTTTGGAGGCTGATATCCACGATATTTTGCGGATTTAGCAAATTTAAACCGTTTTGGCTATCTAGGGTTACTTTTTTAAGACCCTCTATGCCTCGCGCGTTAAAGGTCTTAGCCGTAGGCGCCGTAGAGGTTAAATTTAGGTTATCGATATGCTTGATATAGCCGGTAGTCATGCCGTTAAAGCTATCGTTTACTCTAACGTTTAGGGTGTTTTCTCCGCCGCCGCCATCTATCTTATCGGTAGGTTTTAGAGTAGCGTTACTTACGACGCTGTCGGCTACGGCGTTAAATATATCCTGACCCACGCTTCCCAGTATCTCGTTTGAATCCGTGCTTAGGTTATGTACGGTAGAGGCTGCTAACGCGTCTATCCTAGCTTTTTGCTCATCTAGGTTGGTAGCCGTAGTAGTTTTTATAATCTCCTGAAACTCTCTGTAATCATAGTCTCCGGAGAGGTCTTGCCTGATATCGGCGATCTTTTGCGCCATATAAGAGGCTACCTCTGTTTTGTTGGCAAATACCGCCGCCGCTACCGGGTCTGCAGCTCTAGCTTCTGCAGAAGTGGCTACTTCAAATAGTTTAACTAGAGTATCTCCTCTGCTGTGACCTGCGTCTAGGTGTCTAACCCATGCATTGATACCGTCCGGGTCTCTTACATAGTCTTTACCTAGGATGTTTTTGTAGATAAGCTCTACATAGCCTCTGTTTGTGCTTATGTCTATACCTAGACTAGCATAATAAGGCGCCGTAGCCGGAGATGCCAGCATCTCGTTGGCTATCTGAGCCTGCGTTTTGGTCGCGCCTGCGGCTACCCACGCTCTAAAGCCGTCGCCTTCCGGGGCTCTGTTAAATAACGCAACGTAAAGCTGCGCTACTTGGGCTTGTGTTACTGCCATTAAGGACTCCTTTATAAAATTACTTGATGTTTTTAGTGTTCTATTTACAGAAAACTATCGCCAATTATACCATAATTTTTATAAAATGAAGGGAAGCGTTTTTTAATTTAGCTAGGCGATCGCTACAAAAAACGACAATGTTCAAGGTGTATAAATAAAATTTTTGTCTTATGTTGCGGCCGTAGTAGCGTTAAATTTACCAAAAACTTTTTGGCAATGCTTAGCCTGGTTTTTAGAAACTTGATGTATAGATTTGCCGCATTTAAATATTTTGCGGAGCTTTTTAACGGCTAATAAACAAAGATGTCGCTAGGCTGCTGGCTTGCCAAATTTACCATTTAAGCCGTCTAAGCGCGGCAGTAAGCAAATGCGCACCTATAGCTATCTTATGGATTTTTTAATTTATCTTGAGCCTAAAATTTAAGCCGCATCTAATAAAAGACTAAAATTTTACCGTATCTGTCGGTTTTTAAAAAGCGAATAGTATAGTCGTGTCAGAAATCGTACTAAGAAATTCTAGAATTTAGCCCAATTTAGTAGTATCAATAGATCGCTTTTCTTTTTAAGCTAACCATAAGTGAAATTACTACATAAATATGTTGTATACGTATTTTGAAGGCTTAAGGAAAGTCCATAAATTGGGGGTATATTTTAGGCAGATGGTGTCCCCAGCGAGATTCGAACTCACGGCCTCAGAATTAGGAATTCTGCGCTCTATCCAGCTGAGCTATGAGGACATACAAGTAATAAATCAACTAAATTTAATAGCTTATTAAATTTTATTAAATAAAAACACGACTTGCCCCGACTACGAGAAGTTGCCGGCGGTCGCTTAACTAAATTTAAGGCGAGGACTCGCATCCCCGCCAAATTCGGCTTAGCCGTTTCTTTTCTTGATAATCTCTTCGCTGACGTTCTTTGGAACTTCCTCATAGTGGTCAAATTCCATAGAATAAGTAGCGCGACCTTGCGTCATAGAGCGAAGGTCAGTAGAGTAACCAAACATCTGAGCTAGCGGGCAGAAAGCCGTGATGATCTTGCTTCCGTTTCGCTCATCCATAGAGTTTACTTGACCGCGACGTTTGTTTAAGTCGCCGATAACATCGCCCATATAATCCTCAGGCGTCTCAACCTCAACCTTCATCATAGGCTCAAGGATAACCGCGCCCGCCTTTCTAGCACCCTCTTTGAAGCCCATAGAAGCAGCTAGTTTAAACGCCATTTCAGACGAGTCGACCTCATGGTAGCTACCGTCAAATAGGGTAACCTTAACGTCCTCAACCGGATAGCCGGCAAGCACGCCGCTTTGTAGCGCCTCTTTGCAGCCTTTTTCAACCGCCGGGATATACTCTTTAGGAACTACGCCGCCTTTAATATCGTTAACGAACTCAAATCCGCTAGCCGCAGGTAGCGGCTCAAGGCGCAAGAATACGTGTCCGTACTGACCGCGACCGCCTGATTGTTTAGCGTATTTATACTCTTGCTCGACTGTTTTGCGGATAGTCTCGCGGTACGCGACTTGCGGTTGACCCACTTCGGCATCGACTTTAAATTCGCGTAGCATTCTATCTACGATAATCTCAAGATGAAGCTCGCCCATACCGCTGATGATGGTTTGACCGCTTTCTTCGTCGGTACCCACTCTAAAGCTTGGGTCTTCTTGAGCTAGCTTTTGAAGCGCGATAGCCATTTTTTCTTGATCAGCTTTAGTTTTTGGCTCGACAGCAACGCTGATAACCGGCTCAGGGAAGTCCATCTTCTCAAGGATAACCTTGTCTTTTTCGCTTGCAAGGGTATCGCCGGTCAGGGTATTTTTTAGACCTACGACCGCGCCGATCTCGCCCGCGTGAAGAATCGAAATTTCCTCGCGTTTGTTTGAGTGCATTTTTAGCAAGCGACCGATTCTTTCTTTATTATCCTGAACGGTGTTATAAGCATAGCTACCGCTCTCAAGGCTACCGCGATAAACGCGGATAAAGGTAAGCTGTCCGACAAACGGGTCGGTCATAATCTTAAACGCAAGAGCTGCAAATTCGCCGTTATCGGTGCTTTCTACCGTTACTTCGCTACCGTCTTCATAAACGCCCTTAATCGCCTCGATCTCATCAGGTGCAGGCAAATATGCTACGACCGCGTCAAGTAGGGGCTGGATGCCTTTATTTTTAAATGCCGTTCCGCAAAGCATAGGAGTTATCGTCATTCTTAAGCAACCCGCTTTGATACCTTTTTTGATCTCTTCTTCGCTTAGCTCCTCGCCTGAGAAAAATTTCTCCATCAAGCTATCATCGGTTTCAGAAACCGCTTCGATTAACTTAGTGCGGTACTCTTCTGCCTTTTCTTTTACATCCGCCGGGATCTCTATCTCTTTATAGTCAGTCGGCTTTTTGTCGTCTTCCCAAACGTAAGCTTTCATTTTAACCAAATCGACTACGCCTCTAAAGTTATCCTCTGCGCCGATAGGAATTTGAATAGGCACCGGATTTGCTTTTAGACGGTTTCTGATTTGGGACTCGACGTTATAAAAATTTGCGCCGATTCTGTCCATTTTATTTACGAAAACGATTCTTGGGACGTGATATTTATTTGCCTGTCTCCAAACGGTCTCAGACTGAGGCTGTACGCCGCCGACTGAGCAAAATACCGAAACGGCGCCGTCAAGAACGCGCATAGAACGCTCGACTTCGATAGTAAAGTCGACGTGGCCCGGAGTGTCGATTAAATTTATTTGGTGATCTTTCCAAAAGCAAGTGGTCGCCGCAGACG
>NZ_CAUQHQ010000134.1:0-6113 GCF_963517995.1 uncultured Campylobacter sp. | reverse complement strand
CTATAAGCTCAGTGGTGATAGACTCTTGGCGAGCCTTGTTATACGATAGTTTTAGCTGCGCGACGCGCTCTTTGGCGTTGTTGGTCGCATTATCCATTGCCTGCATTCTGGCGCTATGTTCAGCCGCGAGGCTATCTACTAAAGCATAATACATGCTATACTCGAAATACTTCGTAAGCAGTTCGTTTAAAATTTTACCGTCGTCGCTCGGCTCAAATTCCATCAAAGAATTCGTCTCGACTTCGACGAGCTTCGGCGGCTCGACCGGCACAATATCGTTTATACGAATTTGCTGAGAGATCATGTTATTGTAGCCGTTATGTACCAAAATAACTTTATCAGTCGCACCGCTTATAAAGTCATCTATCGCATCTTTTATGATATTTTGGGCCTTCTCATAGGTAGGAGACGAGCTCACGCCGACATATTTTTCAAGCAAATTTATACCCTGGAAGCTAAAAAATTCTATACCTTTTTTACCTACTGCGCGAAGTCTTATCTTTACTTTTTTCGCCTTAAATTCGTTAATCATATTCCTAACGGTTTTAATAGTCTGAATATTAAAACCGCCGCAAAGACCCTTGTCTGCGGTGACGAATATAATATCGACCTTCTCGATATTCTCCTTAACGTCGAAAAATTTACTCTCAGTGTTTACGGAGCGATATTGGTTGATTTTATAGGCGATTTCAGATAAAACTTCGTTGATCTTGAGCGCATAAACCCTAGAGTGACGAGCTGCTTCTTCAGCCTTGCGAAGTTTAGCCGTAGATACCAGCTTCATCGCGCGCGTCGTCTTTTGGGTGTTTTGGACGCTCTTGATCTTTCGTTTTATATCTTTTAAATTTGACATATTCTAGCCTTAGTTAGCGGCAAACGTCGCTTTAAAGTCTTTTAGCGCCTTGTGCAAAAGCTCCTCGATTTCTTTGTCAAGTGCTTTTTTGGTTCGAATTTGCTCGAAAATTTCAGGATATTTCGCCTCAATATAAGGATAAAGCTCGGCTTCAAATTTTGTAACAGCTATAGTCGGGATATCATCCAGATAGCCTTTTGTACCGGCGAAGATAATAACGACTTGCTTTTCAACGGCTAGCGGGCTGTAAGGAGGCTGTTTTAGCACCTCAACCATCCTTTGACCGCGCTCAAGCTGTTTTCTAGAGCTTTCGTCAAGGTCACTCGCAAACTGTGCAAACGCTTGAAGTTCGCGGTATTGCGCAAGGTCAAGTCTTAAGGTTCCCGAAACTTGCTTGGTCGCTTTTATCTGAGCTGCGCCGCCGACGCGAGAAACCGAAAGACCGACGTTGATCGCAGGGCGGATACCTGAGTTAAATAGATCAGATTCAAGGAAAATTTGACCGTCGGTGATAGAAATAACGTTTGTCGGAATATACGCCGAAACATCGCCAGCTTGAGTCTCGATAATAGGAAGAGCCGTTAGAGAACCTGCGCCTAGCTTATCATTTAGCTTAGATGCGCGCTCTAGCAAGCGAGAGTGTAGATAGAAAACGTCGCCAGGATAAGCTTCGCGGCCCGGCGGTCTGCGAAGAATCAAGCTCATTTCGCGGTATGCGACGGCGTGTTTTGAAAGATCGTCATAGATTATTAGGGCGTGGCGAGAGTTGTCTCTGAAATATTCACCCATAGTTACGCCCGCATAAGGAGCTAGGTATTGAAGCGCGGCAGCGTCGGAAGCGCTCGCATTTACCACGATAGTGTACCCCATAGCGCCGTACTCTTCAAGCTTTTTAACGACTTGAGCGACAGTCGATTGTTTTTGTCCGATCGCTACATAAATACAAATAACGTCTTGACCTTTTTGGTTGATGATGGTGTCTATCGCGACGGTAGTTTTACCTGTTTGGCGGTCGCCGATGATGAGCTCGCGTTGTCCGCGGCCGATCGGCACTAGCGCGTCGATAGCCTTGATGCCCGTTTGAAGCGGCTCGTGAACGCTCTTTCTAGCCATGATACCTTTTGCTTTTTCCTCGACGAATCTAGTCTCGCTAGCTTCGATCGGGCCCTTAGCGTCTATCGGCTCACCGAGTGAATTTACGACGCGGCCTATCAAAGCATCGCCCACAGGAACGCGTAAAAGTTTAGCTAGGCGTTTTACGCTCGAACCCTCTTTGATACCGTCCGTTTTACCCAAGATAACGATACCGACGCTGCTTTCCTCTAGGTTTAGAGCCATGCCTTTTTCGCCGTTCTCAAACTCGACCATCTCGCCGGCCATAACGTTTTTTAGGCCGTAAACGTTAGCAACGCCGTCGGCTACGGATATAACCTTGCCCGTCTCGTTTACATCGACGTTAAGGCTGAAATTTTCAATCCTTTCCTTGATGATGGCGCTGATTTCATCTGCTTTTATTTTTGCACTCACGCTTTTTCTCCTTTTATATTGCTTTTAATATGTATTCGCTCATTTGGGCTTTTAGCCTATCTACCGAAAAGCTAGCCTCCACGCCCAAATCGTCTAGTTCAATCTTGATACCGTTGTAATTGCTTTTTACCGGCTCCAAAATGATTTTTGCGTTAAATCTCTTAGAAAAGCTGCTTTCAAGCTCCGAAATTTGAGCCTGGCTGATCTGCGAGCCGCCGTAAATTTTGCCATAAAAAACATTGTCCATTTTTGATTTTTGCGCTAAAAGCTCCGAAACAATATTAGGCAAAATATCAAGTCTTTTATTTTCGCCGAGTAGCTTTATGAAATTTACAAATTTTTGATCCGCCTCACCGACTAAAGATAGGACAAAATCCGCTTTTTGGCTATTTTTTAAATTCGGCGAAACGATGATGTTTTGAAATTTTTCATTTGCGAATGCGTTTGCGATTTCTTGTAACTTAGCGGTAAAGTTATTAAACTCATCTTTGCTAAGGTCGCTAACTAGAGCTTTTACGTATTTTTTTGCTATAAGTTCTTTCATCAGCCGACCCTTTTAAGCATGATATTGATAAGCTCGCTTTGATCCATTTTAACGCTGTCGCTTGCGAAGATTTCATTTAAAATTTCGCCCACGACGGACTTAACCATGCGTCTTTTTTCAAATTCTTTTTGATCTTGGAAGCTTTTTTCCAGATTTGCAACCTCTTGCCTAGTCTCTTCTTTGATGTGCTCAGATATCAAAACAGCCTCTTTTCTAGCAGTTTCTACTAGGCTAGCGGCATTTGCTTTGGCCTCTTCTATGCGTCTTAGAGCGTCGTCTTTTTTAGCTTTTGAATCTTTTAGTTTTTGCTCGATACTATCAAGTCTTGCCGCGATACCGGCGATTCTTCCCTTGTAGGCGTTCTTGATAGGGTTTGCTATGAAATAATACAAAATTGCGGCAAAAACGATAAAATTTATCGTTCTAGGTACGATGTCGTATCCGCCGTCCGCCATCAAAACAAAAGGACATAATAAAAGTAAAATCTTGCTTTTCATATTAAATCCTTGCGAGTTTTGCTTTTAAAGCAGCTTGAAGTTCAGGCAGTTTTTGCTGTAAATCAGCTCTAAAATCGCTCTTTTGAGCGTTTAAATTTTGGATAAAGGCATCGTAATCAGCCTCCAAAACTCCGCGCTTTTCGCTGACTATCTTAGCGGCCGCGTCTTTTGCGGCATTGATAGCCTCTTGCTTTATTTTGCCCGCCTCGCTTCTTGCGGCAGCTATGAGCTGTTCTATCTGCGCTTCGTACACGCCAAGATCGCTCGTATTTTTACTAGCGCTCTCTTCGTCGTTTTTTATCGCATCGTTTCTAGCGTCTATAAATTTAAGTAGAGGCTTGTAAAGGATGGAATTTAAAACGGCGATAAGCCCTAGAAAAATAACTGCCGTTAGGACGACTAGCGGCAAATTAATTTCCAACATCAAATCTCCTTAAAGTTTAATATTTTCTTAAACATAATAAAATCGTGCTTATTTTACAAAAAAAAAGGATAAAACAAGCTAAATTTAAAGAAATATTTTTATTTTATCTTGTTTATTAGCCTATCGATATCAGCTACGTCATCAAATTCGATAGTGATTTTTTTGCCTTTTATCTTAATAGGTACGTCAAATTTAGAAAAAATCTCTTTTAAATTCGCTAGTCTTTCAAGATATCTTTCATCTAACTTAAGCGCTGTTTTAGGCGGCAATTTATTTTTTAAATTTTTTACCAAATTTTCCGTCTCGCGCACGCTAAGACGCTGCCCGATGATGGTATCGACCGCCGTTTTTTCGTCGTTTGGCTCAAGACCTACGATGACTTTAGCGTGCCCTTGCGTTAGTTTGCCTTCTTTTATATACTCTTGCGTCGCGGCGCTAAGGCTCAAAAGTCTCATAGTGTTCGTTATCTGAACCCTGCTTTTATGGATGATGTTTGCGAGTCCGTCCTGCGTGATTTTATATTCGTCTATAAGCTCTTTATAAGAATTTGCAAGCTCGATCGGATTTAAATCCTCTCTTTGGATATTTTCTATGAGGGCTAGCTCGCGCAAGCTTTGACTCTCGATGTCGGCGACTATGGCCTTTATCTTGCTTTCGCCTAGCATCTTAGTCGCGCGAAATCTCCTCTCGCCCGCGATCAGCATATATCCGCCGTCTTTTTCTATGACGATGATGGGCTGAATGAGCCCGTGCCTTTTGATACTTTCGCTAAGCTCTCTTAGTGCGGTCTCGTCGAAATTTTTACGCGGCTGATACGGGTTTTCTACGATCAAGTCCAAGTCGATATCTTTTACCATATCGCTATTGCCCTCGTTGAGCTCGGCTTTATACGCAAGCTCCACATCTCCCAAAATCGCCTCTAATCCGCGCCCTAGTCCACCTTTTTTAGCCATCTTTTATCCTAAAATACAGCAAGCTAAATTTTGATACGCTACCGAACCGGGTGATTTTATATCGTATAAAATCACCGGCTTACCAAAGCTAGGACTTTCGGCGAGCTTTACGTTTCTAGGCACTATAACAAAGCCATCGTCGGTCTCTTTACTCTTAAAAAGTTTATCTTCAAAATGCTGCTTTAAATTTGCGACGGTTTCTTTTGCTAGGTTGTTTTGCGAGCTGTACATCGTCGGCAAAAAGCCTTTTATCGTTAGTTTTTTATTAATCGTTTTTTTGATTATTTTCACGGTATTTAATATCTGCGCCAAGCCCTCTAGCGCGTAAAATTCGCACTGGATCGGGATGATCACGCTATCGCTAGCGCTTAGTGCGTTTACGGTGATGCTACCTAGAGCCGGAGGACTATCGATGATGATAAAATCATACTGCCCTTCGACCTCTTCGATCTTGCTTTTTAGGATTTTTTGATAGTCTTTATTTTGCTCGCTTAGCTCTTGTTCGATACCCACCAGACCGATGTTTGACGGCGCTAGAAAAAGCGTCGGTATCTCGGTTTTTAGCACGATTTGCGAGAGTTTTTTACGACCCGTTAAAACGTGATAGATATTGTACTCGTAATCGTTTCTGCTAAAGCCCATTCCCGTCGTCGCGTTCGCCTGCGGATCGATATCGATGAGTAAAACTTTTTTTTCGGCGACGGCTAAGGATGCGGCCAAATTTACCGCCGTAGTAGTCTTTCCGACGCCGCCTTTTTGATTTGCTATGGTTATAACTTCACACATATTTTTTTCCAGATTTTGTTTTGATTTATTTTACAAAAAACTTACTTTGTATAAGTTTAGTTTGCGCTTTAAATTTTCTGAATGCTTTTTACAGCGCATACGCCGAGCGTTTGTTTAAAATTTAATAAATCTACCTAAGAGAAAAAACTCTTCGTCCTCCTATAACCAAAGAGCCGTCGGGTAGGAGTTTGGCGTCTTTGAGCGCTACCTCTTCGCCCTCAAAGTGCGTGATAAATTCTCTTGATTTTTCAAATTCGCTCTCAAATTTTTTAAAAGCCTCCGCCCAAGACGGAGCCGCTTGCAGCCTCTTGCAAAACTCCCCGACCGCGGCGCTAGGACTCACGTCTATGTCTAAAATTCCGGCGTTTTCGGGCGCGTTTTTCAGATTTATACCTATGCCGCAAACGTAAATTTCGCCGACCCTCGTCGTCAAGGTTCCGCCGATTTTTTTATTGCCGACGTAAAAATCATTCGGCCATTTTAGCCAGATTTTCGAGCCGCGAGCCGCGAGCACTTCGCGCATTATCAT
>NZ_CAUQHQ010000133.1:0-6129 GCF_963517995.1 uncultured Campylobacter sp. | reverse complement strand
CTAAAGGCTAGAGCGCGTTTCTAGCCTTTGTTTTTTGCGTTATTTGCCGCTAAATTTAACCTAAAATACGTCAAATTTAACGCCTTAAAATTTACAAACATCCAAATTTTGCTAACGTCCTTTGAGCCGCAAATTTAGCCCTATCTAGCCAAAATCAACGTAGTCGCCACTCCCTTCCAAAAAACGCGATACGCAAGCGTTTTTTAGCTCGCCAACCTAGGCGTTTTTGCGATTTATCGCTCTAAATTTCTTAAACGGCGCAGAACCGCAAATAAAATACCAAAACCGTTTAAAATAATGCGCTTGCCGCGCCAAGCCCAAACCTAAACCCATACAAAAAATTTTTGCCTTTTTCGCGACGTTTAAATTTATAAACTTTAGGGCACACCTAAATTTAGTCTAAGCTTTTACGACTCTTAGTTCAATTTCGCCTTTTTACGGAGCTTAGCTTAAAATTTCCAAAGCAGCTTAAATTTAATAGTCGTTTAAAACAAATTTATGTATATTCTCTATTTTACGGGTCGCAAATTTATAAATTTAAAGCCAAAAACGACCCGAGCGCGACAAAGGAGCAAGGTTGAAAATAAAATTTAGCGAAGCCAAAACCCAAGGCATCGTCGGCGCGGTTTGCATTTTAGCGGCGAACGCTAGCTACCTGGCGGGCGATTGGAATATATTTTGGCTGATTCATATTTTTGCGTGGCTGCTTGCGCTAACATCTTTTAACTACGCCCTAGCCCACGCCCAAGACCTGTCGGGCGCAAACGTTTTTAACCTCTTTAATAACGCCTACAACGGCTTTTTAACGGCTATTTTATGCCTCATCGCGCTCTACGTCCTTGACGAAAATTTCCTCGACGTCATATTTTACGCCCTGCTTCCGCTAGTCGCATTTGCCGTAGCGGTCTCGTGGATCGCGGTAAATTTTAAGCTATCCCGCGCGCTAAACCGCGTACTTTTTCGCGTCTACGGATGGGCGTTTGCCGTAAACATCGCCGTAAATGCCGCATACTACGCACTAGAGGCCGCCTGGCCCGGCCTAATCTTGCCCATAGCTAAATTTAAAACCCCCGTAGCCGCGTCCCTTGATCTTGCGGCCTCGTGCATTTTGCTTGCGGCATGGATCAGCGTGGGTAAATTTAGCAACGAAAACAAAGCAAATTTAAACGAAACAGGCGTAAACGCGGAGGAGCTAGAGCCTGAATTTATGCCTCTAAAAACCCAAAAAAGTAAACAAATCTAAGCAAAAGGAAAAACGCGCAAGAAATATCATATAAACAAAAAGTCCTAAAAGAAGCAAAAAGACAAGGCATAATATCATGCCGATTTTTGCTAGCCAACTTTGCCGCATCGTTTTTGATAGCGGTTTACAAAGCCTTTACGCAACTCCATACCTTAAAGCAACTGCAAAACTTAGAGCTGATAGATAGCGTGATTACCAACCTAACGACGCTAGCGGCTACTATTTATATTTGGTTAGCGATTAAAAAACTAGCCGATATTTACGACACCGATGTCTATGAAATCTTCATAAAAGCCGTAATCGCGGTCGTACTAGCGATTTTTATCTCGTTAGCGCTTAGTCTAGAAGGAATAACGCCGGGCGCCGTCAAAGCCGTTAGCTACGTATTAGTCGGTATCGGCATATATTTTTTCATACTCTGGTTTAAGCTAAATTTTGCTCTGGCCAAAATCACGAATAACAAGCTTTTTAAGACTTACGTATTTTTTGCTATCATTAGTGCCGTCGTCGGAGGAGCGATAAAAACTCTAGCGATGTTTGGCTTTTTTGGAGGAGGTCTATATATGTTAGCCGCGGCGCTAAGCATCGCGATACTATATGTGCTGCCGACTGCATTTTATCTATACGCCTGGACTATGATAAAGGAGGAGTAAAGTGGACGAAAACGAGCAAAATTTGACCGAAGATAGAGCCCAAACAGTAAACAACGTAAGAAATTTAGGATTTTTAGCTGCTATTTGCATGTCGCTTACGATTTTGTCGTCTTACATTGTAGCTTTTTCGCCGCAGTTTCAGGACAGAAACCATTGGGTGCTCGGGTCTATAGGCACAATCGTTTGTTTTTATGTGGCTTTTAAAGCGCTTCAGCCTCTATGCGAGATAAATCTCGTGCGGCCGTTTCATGCGAGTTGGATTTTTTGGATTGTTATGGTGGCAACGGCATATTTTAAGGAAAGATTTTATAGCGCCGAGTTTATGCTTATATTTTTTACATTATTTACTTTGTCGGCGATTTCTTGGACGATTTTAAATTTTAGGTTGGCGCGCGTCACGCAAAATCCGCTGTTTAAATTTCATGCCATCATACTCATAGTCTCCGTCATATCTAGCCTTACGGTATTTTTTCTAAAAGCAAACCCGGGCTCCGTGCTTTACTACGCGGACGCGGCGATAACGGCGACGTCTCAGGGTTTACTAGTTGGCGTATGGTACGACGTGGATGACGTGGAGGATGTTTAAATTTGGCTATAAAATGCGCGAGTAACGGCTCTGCGCGGTTTAAATTTGGTCTGCCGAGCACCGGTGAAATTTGGCAAATTTGAGTTAAATTTAGCTCTGACCGGCTTTGTTAAATTTGCCATAGCGCCGCTTGCAAATTTATTTCCGTAAAGCTGGCAATCGCCGATTTTACCGCCGTTCGTATCAAAAAGGCGCGGGTTTGGCCGCCCGCGTATAAATTTAACGGCCGAGTCAAATTTGACACATTTAGGCAAATTCTCGCTAGGCCGTTTGCCGAGCCGCACGTCAAATTTGACCCGCGACGCCCTATCCGTTCATCTTGGATAGCTTTTCGTTTTTGAGATTTGCCTCCATCTGGCGTATCTCCTCCTCGCCGCTCCTTACGATACCTTTGTCGCACTCAAAGTTTTTGGCGTCTATCTTTTTCGGATATTCGACGTTTGCTAGGATGTATCTAAAAAGGTTTATGCGAGCCTGCTTTTTGCTATCTGAGACGATAATCGTCCACGGACAAAACGGCGTGTTGGAGGCTAGCAGCATCGAGTATTTGGCGATGGTGTACTGATCCCAGAGCTCCTGGCTTTTTTCATCCACTGGGGAGATTTTAAACTGCTTGAGCGGATCGGTGAGGCGCTCTTTGAAGCGCTTTTTTTGCTCCTCTTTTGAAACCGAGAGATAAAATTTAAAGAAAATTATGCCCGAGTTTTTGATCATCTCCTCAAATTTAGGCACTTCGCGCAAAAACTCCTTATGCTCCTCCTGCGTGCAAAAGCCCATAACGGGCTCCACGCCCGCGCGGTTGTACCACGAGCGGTCAAAGATCACGATCTCGCCCGCACTCGGTAAATGCGCGACGTAACGCTGGAAATACCACTGCGAGCGCTCGACGTCGCTCGGCTTTTCAAGCGCCACGATGCGGCATCCGCGCGGATTTAGATGCTCGGTTAGGCGCTTTATCGAGCCGCCCTTGCCCGCCGCGTCGCGCCCCTCGATGATGATGAGTACGCGTAGACCCTGTTCTTTTACGTGATTTTGAAATTTTAAAAGCTCGATTTGTAGCTTTCTAAGCTCGCGCTCGTAGTCGAATTTCACGCTATCCGTGCCGTTTTTACTCACTCTAAACCTCCTTTGGATATTTTTAAAATGTTACTATCAAATGATTAAATTTTAGCTAAAATACGCTTCTTAATTTTATATTTAACGCCGACTTTATGGGAGCTTGTGTAAAATGCGACAAAAATTTCAAGGAATATTATGATTTTTAGGATGATTTTTGCGGCGATTCTGACTTGCTGCGCTATGTTTGCCGAACCGCTTTCGGTCAAAGAAGCCTTCGGTCTCACCGCGCACGCCGACGAGCAAAACGTCGAGTTTAGATTTGCCCCCGCGCCAAATATCCACGTCTACAAAGATAGCCTAGCAGCGAGCCTAGGCGATAAAATTTTAAACTCGCATCTAAACTTCCCAAAAGGCGAAATTTACGAAGAACGCGAGGTTTATACGGATAAATTTAGCCTTTTCGTACCGATAAATTTGCTAAAAGGGCTTAGCGGCGGCGAAAATTTCACTCTAAAGCTCGAATACCAAGGCTGCGCCAAAGACGGCATCTGCTACCAACCGCAAGTGCTCAAATTTAGCGTCAAAAAGGGGCTTGGCGGCTACTCCGTCGCGCAGATTATAGAGGCCGCCGAGCCTGATTTTGCAAGCTCGCAAGCCCCGCTCTCCGAGCAAGACTCCATCGCCGCAAGCCTTAGCAGTGCAAATTTCCTCCTCTCGCTCGCCACGTTTTTTGGCTACGGATTGCTACTATCGCTCACGCCTTGCATCTTTCCGATGATTCCGATCTTATCATCCATCATCGTCTCAAAACAAGCTAGCAGCACGCAAGACGGCAAAAACAGCACCGTAAATTTAAGCGCGGCAGACGAAAACTCGGTCAAATTTGATAGCAGTAACCCGCACGCTAAAAATAATAAAAACAAAAACTCGCGCGCTACTAGCGGCTTTTTTCTCTCTACCATCTACGTTTTTGCGATGGCCTGCGCCTACGCGGTAGCAGGCGTGGCGGCTAGCGTTTTTGGCTCTGGCGTGCAAAGCGCGCTACAAACCCCAGCCGTACTGATCGGTTTTAGCCTCGTTTTTGTCGCGCTCGCGCTTTCGATGTTCGGACTTTACGAGCTTCAGATGCCCCTTGCCATGCAAAACGCGCTTAGCAAAAAAGCTCAAAGCAAGGGCGGCATAATCGGCGTTTTTGCGATGGGATTTTTATCAGCGCTTATCGCTAGCCCATGCGTGGCAGCGCCTCTTGCGGGCGCACTGCTTTATATAGCGCAGAGCGGAAACGCGCTGTTTGGCGGGCTTGCGCTATTTACGATGGGGGTTGGCATGGGCGTGCCGCTACTGATTATCGGAGCAAGCTCGGGTAAAATTTTGCCGCGACCGGGCGCTTGGATGGATAAAATAAAAACGCTTTTTGGCTTTATCATGCTGATAATGGCGGTCTGGCTTAGCGCGCGCGTGCTGGGAGCTATGGCAGAACTACTACTTTACGGCATTATTGGCGTGTTTGCTAGCGTATTTTTCGGAGCTTTTGATGCGACAAATAGCGAGCAAAGTAGCAGCAAAAAGCTACTAAAAGGCGCGGCACTACTAGCCTGTATCTACTCCGTCTTGCTGATCGTGGGCTCGTTTTCGGGCGCTAAATCGGCGCTAAATCCGCTTGGAGGTTTTAAAAATGCAGGCGGCGCAGGCGTAAATTTGAGCAAAAACGAACCGAATTTTATCGCCGTCTCAAATTTAACCGAACTAGAAAATGCGGTAAAAAGCTCGTCTAAACCCGTTCTAATCGACTTTTATGCGACTTGGTGTGCTAGCTGTAACGAGCTTGACGAGATCACTTTTAAAGATGAAACCGTGCTAAAAAAGCTAGAAAATTTTACTCTTTTGCGAGTGGACGTAACAAAAAATAGCAGTGGCGACGCGCAGATAATGAAAAAATTCGGACTCATCGGACCGCCTGCGATCCTATTTTTTCGCGCCGGTAGCCGCGCGCAAGACGAGCTAAAAAACGCACGCCTCATCGGATTTTATCCGCCCGAAAAGTTTTTAGCGCATCTTGAAAAATTCGGGTTGTGAAATTTACGAAAACGTGGTGCTGTAGGAAAATTTGGAAGTAAATTTGGCCTAGTTTTTGTTCTGTAGTCAAATTTGGCGTTTAAATTTTGCGAATTTAAATTTGGTTAAATTTATGCGGCGATTTTATCGTATCAAATTCAGAAGCATTTTAAACGCGGTTAAATTTGCTTCCGAATTTTGACCGCAAGAATTTCCGCCTTTACTCACGAATATTTTTGCGGTACTGCCAGCGACGATTGCAAGCTCATTTTACCGCGCTTTGATGATTTTTTACGATTTTATCCTCAAAATTTGAGATAATTAAAGCTGATTTAAATTTCGCTCGCTATAATTTCGCCTATCGTTACCCTGTAGTTTAGTGGTAGAACTGCTGACTCTGGATCAGCTAACAGAGGTTCGAATCCTTTCAGGGTAACCATTATACTACATCTTAAAACTTCCCAAAACGTCCAAAAATATAAAAAAGCCCCGATATAGACGGATTTTAAAGATATTTTTGCGTATATTTAAAA
>NZ_CAUQHQ010000132.1:0-6147 GCF_963517995.1 uncultured Campylobacter sp. | reverse complement strand
CTCCAAAAAAATATTTCAGGTTTCTGGGTGAGTATCATACAAGTTTAATTGAGCCATATCTTTTTGTATTCTAAAAATGCATCTTTATAATTTTTAAACGCCATTTTTTCTCCTTAAAATTGTGTGATCTAAATAAAATATATAATGTAATTATTGCCTATTTTTCTAGACTTTTGATGTCTAGTTTTTTATGTTAAAATTAAAAGACGAAAACTATTGTATTTAAATATAGTTTAAAAAAGTATAATAAATCCTTGTAAAGTTGTAAAGGTAAAAAAATGAACAATAAATTCTTATCTAAATCCCTCTATGTACGAGGTCTTCAGTGTCCAAAATCGCTATGGCTTAAAAAATATAAGTGCGATGTTTTGGATCAAAATAAGGATCCTGCCGTATTTGAGACCGGGAATATAGTCGGAGAGCTTGCCTGTGAGCTATTTGGCGGTGGCAAAAGGATAAAATTTGATGGCAGCAGCTTTGATGAAAAGATAGCCCAAACTGAGAATTTTATCAAAAACGGTGAAAAAGCGATATATGAAGCGACATTTTGTTTTGATGAAATTTTAGTCATGGTGGATATCTTGCAGGTCGTTGATGGGAAGCTCATCATAAATGAAGTAAAAAGTAGCACGAATCTGGAGAGCGTCTATATAGATGATGCGAGCATCCAGCACTATGTCATTAGCTCATTAGGATATGAGGTGGAGCGCGTTAATGTGATACATATAAATAAACAATACATTCGCGGCGAAAAGCTAGAGTTTGATAAGCTTTTTACGGTAAATGATGTAACGGATCAAATTTTATCTATGCAAAGCGATGTGGCTAAAAATATCAAAAAGCTAAAAGAGACGATCAATGATGATGTTGAGCCAAATTTAGATATAGGGGTGCATTGTTTTAAGCCCTATGAGTGTGATGGGATGAACTACTGCTGGTGCGAGCAAAGAAAGATACCCGATGGGACTTCTGTCTTTAATATCGCAAAGATAAATAAGAAAAAAGCGACCGAGCTTTATCAAAATGGGATAGTAAATATTGCCGATATTAAAGACATAGACGCCTTTAATGCAAATCAACAGATACAAATAAAAGCTCAAATTAACGGGGAGGAATTTATAGACAAAGCGGGGATTAGAGAGTTTTTGGATACGCTTAGCTATCCGCTATATCACCTTGACTTTGAGACATTTCAGCAAGCAGTGCCCGAGTTTATAGGCCTTAGCCCGTATGAGCAGATACCTTTTCAGTTTTCTATCCACAAAGATTATGGCAATGGAAATTTAGAACATTTTGAGTTTTTGGCCGAGGCTGGAGCCGATCCTAGATATGAGTTAGCTCTAAATTTGATCAAATCTATCCCCCAAGATGCTTGCGTGCTAACCTATCATGCTAGTTTTGAAAAAGGAGTGATACAAAATTTGGCCGCATTGTTTCCGCAATTCTCATCTCATCTTATGAGTATACACAGTAACATTAAAGACCTTGAAATCCCGTTTGCAAAGAGATTTTTTTATCACCCAAAAATGTACGGAAGCTCGTCCATAAAGAAAGTTCTGCCGGCCATAGTGCCTAGTTTTAAGGATGCGTATACAAATTTAAATTTAATCCATAACGGCGGTGAAGCTATGAGCGAATACGCAAAACTAAAAGGCAAAATCAGGGGCGAGCAAGATGTGATTAAAAAGGCGCTTTTAGCATACTGCAAGCTAGATACCCTAGCGATGGTTAAGGTTTTAGAAAAACTGTGCGAAGTTGCAAAATAGACAAAAAAGCGTCCGCTTCGCTGACTATAATGCTTTAAAAATCAAAGGAGGAAGTGTGGATATAGAAAAACTTGAATCTATGCTAAAGCAAATCAAAGTCCTAAATGACAAACTGGAGATCAAAAAACTACGCGGTAATAACGATTATAATTTGTTTTTAGCACTTCTTGATATAAACGACGAAGTGCGTTTGCACTCACGCTTTATTTACTCGCTACTTGATCCAGATTCGTCACATTATCAAAAAGAGCTATTTTTAGAGCTTTTTATAAAAGCATGCGAGCTAGAGAATTTTGGGCTAGATCCGCAAAACGCAAAAGTCTATAAAGAATACGAGAATATAGATATCTATATAGCTGATGGAGCGAAGCATATTATTTTAGAAAATAAAATAAATGCCGGCGATCAAGAGGCTCAGATCAAAAGATATATAAAAACCGTACAAAAAGAAAACGACGGCGAAGCTGATATTTACGTGCTATTTTTATCGCCGCAAGGGCGCGAGCCGAGTGACTATAGCTTAAGTGGGCTAAAAATCGAAGGCGACAAAATTTTAGAAAAAAGCGGTGATGAAGTAGCTAAATTTAAGGCGATTTCATACGACAAAGAGATAATGGCGTGGCTTGGCTTATGTCTTGATGAGGCTGGAAATTTGGCAAATTTAGCCGCCGTGATATCGCAATACAAAAACGTAATTGAAAAAATTTACGGAAAATATAAAGGACTAGAGATGGATACCGAGGAAATAAGTAAGATAATACTAGAAAACTATGATATAGTCGATGAAATAAGAAACAAATACTTTGATATAGCCAATGCAAATAGGCTTAATGAATTTATGTTAAACGTAAAAACCGAGCTCGAAAAAAGACTACCGCAAGAATGGTGCGTGGAGACAAGGGATGCTGATGCGAGTAGACGTCATTTCGCGCCCTTATATGTTTATAAGCGCAGTTGGGATGATGGCTTCTTACTAACCTTTGCTTTAGAATTTGACAGTAAAAATTTTTTATATCCTTATATAGGACTTACCTATGACGAAGGCAGGATTAAGAAGGAGCGTATAGAGAACATACAGGCGGGTTTCACGTTTGGCGAATGGAAAGTTGGTACAAGATTTGCGAGATGGAAATGGCTAAAAAAAGATCAGTTCCTAAGAGAGATAATTATCAATAAGTACAGCGAAACCGAGCTGGTAGATGAGCTAATAAAAATGAAAGACGAGCTAGAGTCGCTAGCCGATGAAATCGCTAAACTAATCGAGGCATAAGTCATGTACGACACAATACTCCGCACAAAAGAAATCTTCGCAAACGCCAATGCCGTCATCATCACAGCAGGTGCTGGCATGGGCGTGGATAGTGGATTGCCTGATTTTAGAGGCGATCTTGGCTTTTGGAAAGCTTACCCACCTTTAAAGGATAAAAATTTAAGCTTTACCGAGATGGCAAATCCGCAGTGGTTTTTTAGTAGTCCTGAGCTAGCTTGGGCGTTTTACGGCCACAGGCTAAAGCTTTACAATAAAACTGGGCCCCACGCTGGTTTTGTACTGCTTAGAGAGCTTTGTGCGCAGAAAAACGAAAACTACTTCATTTGCACTTCAAACGTAGATGGACACTTTTCCAAGGCTGGTTTTAGCAAGGATAAAATTTACGAAGTTCATGGCTCGATCCATCACGCCCAGTGTATCCACAACGACGATGGTATGATATTGCCTATGCGTGAGAGTAGCGTAGAGGTTGATGAGGCTAAATTTATCGCTACAAAGATGCCAGTTTGCCCTGAGTGTGGCTGCGTGAGCCGTCCAAATATCATGATGTTTTACGATCACGAGTTCAATCCAAAAAGAACCTGGTCGCAGCGCAAAAGATATGAGGCGTGGTTAAGTGAAAATGAAAACTCAAAAATAGCTATAATAGAGATAGGCGCAGGCCTAGCGGTGCCAACTATCAGAAAACACGGCGAGGCGCTAGTAGAACGCTCTAAAAAGGCAACTCTTATCCGTATCAATCCAAAAGATAGCGACCTAAACCCACAGCTTGGCATCAGTCTAAAGCTAGGCGGCCTAGAAGCGCTAAATCAAATTTTATAGCAGGAGACAAAATGGAGTATGTCAGCATCTTTGAAACTTGGTATAAAAATGATAGTGGCGAGTCAAATAATATAGCTACATTTAAGGCAAAACAGGATATATATATATACGCTTAGTCAAAGTATATCCGATAAGCTCTTGACGCTACTTGAAAAAGCAAAGGGCATCGAGATAAATTTTAAAATTTCTAAAGATATGCCACTTGATGCCGTGATCAAGCTTTGCTTGGAGCAGATAAGGGATACGCTTTGCAATGAGTGTAAATTTAATGTGATCATCACTGATGATCTAGCTTATATCGATGAGCGTATTATTGTTATGAAAGTGACTATAAAATACTAAAAAATAGACGATGTAGATATCAAATTCTAAAAGGAGAGAGGATGGAAATAAAGTTACAAAAAGAGGGCTTTGAAAAGCTTTTTGCGGCTATGGGCAAGGGCTATATGGCGGCAAAGGCGCAGGCAGATAGGCAAAGAGCCATGGGTAGGCATGACTATAACATCTTTACTTTGTTTTATAATTTTAGCGATGAAGTAAATTTGCACTCAAATTTCATAGCTTCGCTGCTTGATCCAAATGGCGATCACTACAAGGGCGATCTATTTTTGAAGCTATTTTTAGAGACGTGCGGCATAGACGACTTTAGCATAGATACGAGCAGAGCCACCGTTTTTAAAGAGTTTAAACATATAGATATCTATATAAGCGACGGCAAAAAGCATATTATCCTAGAAAATAAAGTATATGCAAAAGATCAAAATAAACAGATAGAAAGATATATAGACACTATTAAAACAGATAAAACAGAAGGCGCCAAAGATGATGATATATATGTTTTATATCTGCATCCAGATGGAGAGCTACCAAAAGAATATAGCTTGGGTGATTATAAGACAGATCAAAACATAACAAAGCTAGTAAAAGAAGGCTCTACTATAAATTTTAAAGTCATTAGCTATTGCAAAGAAATTGTAGAATGGATAGATAAGTGCAAAAATGAGGTGTCAAATTTAACTGACCTAAATGTGTTTTTATCACAATACAAAGATGTGATAGAGATGATTTATAATAGATACAAAAGGATAGATAAAATGGCAAACGCAAATTTGGTAGAAATTTTTAAAGAGAATTATGCTGCGGTATCGGAGATAGTAAATAACTATCAAGAAGTTAGAAAAAAGATAATATATAGTTTTTTTAGCAATGCAGCAAAAATTCTGAGAGGTGATAGCGAAATCAAAAGCGTATATGATATTAAAACTGAAGAGAACCAAGACTATAGACCTATAATTATCACTAAAAAGAACCCTAAGGATGGTGAAATATGGGAAAAATTTTATTTTACAGTCGAATTTCAAAAATCTCCCTATTCTATGCCATATGTTGGTTTTCGTAGAAAAGAAGATAAAAATACAAATGCTAAAAATTACAAAAAACCTTGTGAAGATCAGTTGAAAAAACAAACAGAATATTTCTTGGCCGTTGATGAGTTATATAAGGATGTTAATACTGATATTTGCAAAAAAATAATAGAAGAAGAATTTAAGCCAGAAACTTTTGCAGAAATGACAAATGCAATCTTAATTAAGCTTAAAGAGCAAAAATTAGAAATGCAAACAAACCAAAACTAATTTTAGCGGCTTTTGCCACTAAAATTTTCAAATTTAAGACCAAAATTTTACAAAATAAGACATATAAAAGTCCAAAAGGCCATGTATCATCTCAAAATATAAAAAGGAGATGAGATGAGAAATTTTGACAGACTTGTTACATTTTATCTGTTGCGTGCAGTGCTTTATGGCGGACTATTTGACAAAGTAGATGGGCGCGTAGCTGATAGAGCCATAGAAGGTCTTGGCTATGGCGAGAAGCAGATAAAAGCGATAGGTGGCATGTCAAATTTCTTAAAAGAGCTAAAGCAAAGGCATGATGATATCTTAAAAAATATGCCAAAATTTCCTACTGTGCTAGATAAAAACCTACAAATGCTTAGCGAAAAGTTAAATTTAGATGAGATGCAAAATCAAATTTTAGGCTTTTTGATCGTCGTAACAAATTAAAATACGCTTGAAAACACTATCGGCAAGATCGCAGATCTACATAATAGAGATTTAATAAAAATATCGTCACTATCTTAAATTTGCCGCAACGCGTTGTAAATAATGAGCTAAAAAATGATGCGAAATTGCTAAGTTCAGGGCTGCAAATAGATATTTTGCATACACGTTGGCGCAAAATGTCTTATCTGATAACATTCTTTTGATGTATGACGAGGCTGTCTTAAGA
>NZ_CAUQHQ010000131.1:0-6225 GCF_963517995.1 uncultured Campylobacter sp. | reverse complement strand
GTGCAGTAGGCCGCGCTCAGGGAGTTTTTGCGAAAGATTTTTATCTCGTCAAAAAACGGCAGATCGCGTAGCTGCGGTATCGTATTCGCGCCCTCGGTGCCTTTGATAGCGTGGGGCGGAAATGCGTCAAACTCCGCGCAGTTTGCCTCGTGGCTATCCTCGAGTAGCACGAGATTTCTAACGCCCGCCGCGTAAGCCGCGCTAAAAGCCTGCGCTACGGCGTCCGCGATCTCGCCCACTCGCGGGCTGGCTAGCGGTCCCATGCTGCAAAATCCCTCTATCATATCCACGCTGATAAATGCGGTGTTTGCCGCGTCGCCCGCTAAAAGTTCGCTAAATTTAATCTCCTTTAGCTCCTCAAACCACTTCGCCAAATCCTCTAAGATTTTCGCGTCAAATTTCATTTTCTCTCCTTGTGTTTTGATTGTTTTTACGTTTGTTGTTCGTCTCTTTGAAGCAAATTTTAAACTCCGAGCCGCCCTAAATTTCGCGTTCAAATTTAAACTCCGCCTAGAGCATTAAATTTCATCAAATTCACCTGCCTAGCCGCGCGTTTTTGCGGGCAAATTTACGCAAAAGCTCTTTGGCTCAAGCTCGATTTCGATGCTGCCGCCGTGGGCTTGGACGATCTGTAGGCACAGGTGCAGCCCAAGGCCGTTGCCCTTTAGCTTGCTCGTTTTAAAGGGCTCAAAGACCATGGCTTGGTTTTTGATCGGCACGCCGCTATCGGTCACGGCAAATTTATGTTCGCCCTCGCGCTGCTCGTAGTCCACGCGCACCCAGCCCTCGTCGTCCTCGTTTTCCTCGACCGCATCGATCGCGTTAAACAGCATATTTTGAAACACCATCGCGAGCAGATCGCGGTCGCCCACATAGGGCAGGTCGGGGAAATTTAGGCTAAATTTGATCTCCTTGCCGTATGTGTAGCACTCTATCGCCGCTTCGCACTCGCCCTTTAGCTCGGCTAGGTTAAATTCGCGCGCGTTTATCGTTAGGCCTTTGGTGAAAAGCAAGGTGGCCTTGATGATGCGCTCGACGCGCCAGATCGCCTTTTGCATTTGCTCGACGACGGGGCGAGCGCGTTCGTCCGCCTTTTTTATCAGCGTGGAGGCCAGCAGCGAGATCGAGCCAACGGGGTTGCGTATCTCGTGGGCTAGGTGGGCGGCGACCTGACCCATCGAGGCTAGGCGCTCGGTGCGTTTTTCGGTCGTTATGTCGGTTGCGGAGATGATTTTTTTGCCCTCTTTTTGGGCGATTTTGATGAGGTAGATTTGTCCCGCGGCGCTTATCTCGCCCTCATCTTGCGGGATAAATTTTAAAATTTGCCCGAGCTTTAGGGCTTCTGAATTTTGTAAAAATATCTCGCCCGCCTCGTCCAAAACCCAGATCGCGTTTGGCAAAATTTCCACGATATCTTTGATAAAACCTTGCAAACTCGCATAGGACGCGGTTAGGTTTTTATACTCGCGCTCTATCAGATAGGTCTGCTCGATCAGGCTTTTTAGTCCGTCTTGGACGCTGGTTTTATCTATCTGAGTCATAAAAGCTCCTCGAAATTTTCTAAATCAAAAAGTAAAATTCGGTCGTTTTTTAGGCGGCGCACTTCGTTGCTAAAGCCGCTTTTGGAAAATAGCGCGACGGCGCCCGGCACGAAGCCTAGCCGCTCGCATTTTTTAAGGAGTAAATTTACCACGTTTTTGCAAATTTTATGCTCTTTAAATTTAGCTTCTCCGACGACGATGCGCCCCTGGGTGCTTAAAAATATATCTATCTCGATATTTTTCGCCCACAAGCTGCGCACCCGTGCGGGCTGGGCACCTAGTCTAAATGCCAAAAGCTCGCGGCAAAGCAGCTCAAAGCCAAAGCCAGCATACGAGTCGAACTCTCGTCTGATAATCTCCATCAAAGCGTCCTTTTCGCCGTTTTTTAAAAGGGTCAAATTCGGCTCGATGAAATAAAACCAAAACCTAGTAAAATTGTCGTTAAAGACCACCTTATCCTGCGCCTTGTCGCGCTCGGGCAGCTTTTTTGATTTTTGATATTTGCTTTTTACGCGCGGTTTTTCCAGCGTCTTTTCGATGCTGACTACGCCTGAGTTTATCACGGCGGCGTAAATTTTTAGGATGAGAGGGCGGGGCAGAAATTTATTTAGAGCGTATTTTTTGCGGTCGTTTTTAGCAAGCTTGCAAAGGGCAAATTTAAGCTCGCTCTCAAAAGGGGCGTCAAAGCTAAATTTGAGCGACAAATCTTCAAATTTATCTAAAATTTCCTTTTCGATCGCCTCGAAAATATCGTAATAACTCGCCTCAAAATTTAGCGCGTCAAAGACTAGATGAAAGTAAATAAGCTGCAAGATATCAAGGTGCTTAAAGCGCGCGTAGCTTGATATAAAGGCGTAGATTTTCGCTCCTTTTTAGCCCATTTTAGCACAACTTTGGTTATAATCTCTTTTTTTATAAGGAAAAATTTTGGTTAGCATCGACGAAATCAGAAAAAATATTATTTTAAAAAAAGGCGTGCGCTACTTTGACTATACGGCCTCGGGCTTAGCCTACGCGCCTATCGAACGCAAGATCGCAAAATACCTAAAAACCTACGCCAACACGCACTCAGAAAGCGCCTCAAACGCGCTAAAAACGCAAAAACGCTACGAAAAAGCAAGGCAAAGCCTAAAAGACGCGCTAGGGCTTGACGAGCGGTTTTATCTGATCTCGGCTGGCTGCGGCGCGACGGGAGCGATAAAGAAATTTGAAGAAATCATGGGGCTTTATCTGCCGCCTATGAGCGCAAACCGTCTAGGCGAAGAGGCGGTAAAAGGCGCAAATTTGCCCCTCGTCATCATCTCGCCCTACGAGCACCACTCAAACGAGGTCAGCCTGCGCGAGGGGCTGTGCGAGGTCGTGCGCATACCGCTAAGCAAGAGCGGGGAGATAAATTTCGGCAGGCTCGATCAACTGCTCAAAATCAACTCAAAGCGCGAGATCATCGGCTCTTTTAGCGCGGCCTCAAACGTCACGGGGATAATCAGCGACTACAAAAAAATCTACGTGATGATGAAGCGATACGGCGCTACCGTAGCCTTTGACGCGGCTAGCCTTAGTCCGCACGACAACCTCGACGCCGACTACTTCGACGCGCTATTTCTCTCGCCGCATAAGCTTTTAGGAGGCGTGGGCAGCTGCGGACTGCTCGCGATAAGAAAAGAACTCGTAAAATCAAGCAAACCGACCTTTGCCGCGGGCGGGACGGTTAGCTACGTGAGCCGCAGCTCGCATTTTTTCGCGCCTAGCATCGAGCGCACCGAGGAGGGCGGCACCCAGCACGTGATGGGGCTAATTAGAGCCTCGCTAGCATACAGACTACGAAACGAGGTCGGCCTAGACGTCATAAAAAGCCGCGAGGATGAGCTTGCAAAGCTATTTTGCGAGGGGCTGGATAAGATCCCCGAGGTCGTGAGCTACTGTCCGCGCGGAGTGCCGAGACTGCCGATTTTTGCGTTTAACGTAAAAGGCGTTTCGCCTTATGATTTTGCCGAAGCGCTAAGCGAGGACTACGGCGTGCAGACACGCGCGGGGTGTGCGTGCGCCGGTCCGTACGGACACGATCTGCTCGGGCTAAAAGACGATCAGAAATTTGATCAAAAGCCCGGCTGGGTGCGCGTGAGCCTGCACTACTCGCACACGCCAAAAGACGTCGCATATCTGCTAAAGGCCATCAAAAAAACTATCAAAAAATTTAAAACCAAAAAGGATAAGAAATGAATAAAATTTTAGCCGCGGCCTTGTTTGCTCTTTGCGCCGTTTGCGCGCAGGCAAAGCCATTTAGCCCCGAGCAGTACGCAAAAGTACTGCGCGAGTATAACTCCGTGGCGGGTGCGAACAACTACTTTGAAAGCGGTAAATTTAAAGAGGAATTCGAGCTTCGCAAAAAATACTGCGACGAGGGTCTAAGAGACGCCTGTGGCGATCTGGGGCTGCTCTACGTTATGGGCCTAGGCGTGCCAAGAGATAGCAAAAGAGCGGGCGAACTACTCGAGTATGCCGCCAAAAACGGCGAGTTTAAGGCCATCTCGGAGTACTACGAAACGGCGCTTGACATAGCTCGCGCGGCGGAAAAGTACCCGGACGACAAGGTCATGCAGCACCTAAGAGCCGAGTTTAAAAACTCGCTAGAGCAGTGCAAGGCCTATAAGGGCGACCGCCACGTGTGTTTCCGCGCGCTGGTGATTAGCGGCATGCTGCCAAAGGGCGAGGGCGGCCTTGGGCTATCGCAGGCCGAGTTTGCTAAGGCGTGGGAGGACATCGTCGTGAGCGACGTCGAGCGCAACGGCATGGACGACTCGAAGGTAAACGCGCTGGCAAAGGAGCTGGAAGGACTATCGGCACGCTAAATTTGCGGGCTTTACGGCGTAAATTTGCTTTTTCGGCTAGGCGATCCGTCAAATTTGACCGTCTGCGCGGGTTTTTGTCCCGCTCAAATTTGACGTATTTTTACGCCCAGCTCAAATTTGCGCGGCGTTAATTTTTACGAATTTACAAAAACTTTGGAGAAAATTTAGATGCGAGATTCGCGCGAGTTTCAGGTCTTAGCGGGCGAGGTAAAAAACGTGAGATGGAATGCTGCTACGGACGAGTGCGCTTTTGAGATCGCGGGCGTGAAATTTAACGTTAAAAACCTCAAAGAGCGCCTCGTGCCGCGCGAAAACGACCGTTTAGCCGTAGCCTACGACGAGCAAAACGAGGTTTGGAATTTTAAAAATTTAACCTCGGGCAAGTGGCTCAAAAACTACGCTTGGCGCGCGCACTTTATACTATCTTGGGCGGCGATCTTTGATATCGTTCCGGGTAAAATTTTAGGCGCGATCTTTTCGATACCTATCATTTATCTAAGCAAGCATTTGTCCGAATTTGCAGGCATGGCAGCCTTGTTTGCCTTTGTTGTTTGCCTGTTTTTATCACTGCCATTTTTGCACATATACTGGAGCGAAAATAAGAGCTTAAGCGGCACTGTCGAGGCATATCTAACTGTAAGAAAATTTTTAAATGAGATGGATTTATAAAATGGCGTCAAATTTGAGGAGATTTTTTAAATGAAAACGCAAAACGATTTAAAGCTGCTTAGCGGCCGCGTAAATTCGCTTGAGTGCGTCTATGAAGACAAAAGCGGATTGATTATAGCTTTAGCTTGGAGGGACGAATTTTAAACGTTAGCTCGCTACAAAGTCCGCTCTTGCCGGTAAATAACGGCGACGAAACGCTGGTCGTTTGCGATAAAAAGGGGCGGGTTTTGGGGCTAAAGAATCGCTCTTTAAACTCCGCGGCATGGTACGCCTACGAGCCTAGCTCCTTTTTTGTGGCTCTGTTTTTCGCGCTGTTTTTGCTGTTTGGCGCGGCCGGCGTTTGGGCGATTTTCTCGGGATTTGACGGACGGCAGCCGCTTTTTGGCACCTTGCTGTTAGTTTTTGGTTTCGGCTCTCTTGCCCTTGCTTGGTTTAAATATCACGGCGAGGCATCTTTGGGCTTGCGCGTTAGGTTGATGCTAGACACCGTAAAAGAGCCCAAGGCAAACGGCGAGGTTAGCGGTATGGTGCGCAATCTAAGTATTTTTGAGACGAAAGAGAAAAATTATTTTAGCGTCACGATCGCTGATACGTTTTTGTGGGGTAGCAGCCCTAAAAAGCGCGCTCTGGAGCTAGCAAACGGCGATGAAGCGAGCGTAAAATACGAAAATTTCAAGGTTTTAGAAATACGAAATCTCAGCAAAAATCTGACGGCGAAAAAATCTCAAGGCTTTTTTGAGAGGGTGTTTTGGTTTAACGTTGATATCGCGATAAGCCTTTTAGCGGGACTTGCTTTGCTCTGCGCGGGGATGATGGATTTTTGGTTTTCGCCTTTTGCAGGGATTGCGGGCGTGATAATCTTGCTTGGCGGATTTAGTTTTAACGTGTTTTATAAAAAAGATTAGCCTTCGGCGCGGCTAGTTTTAGCGTGCGAGTGGAAAGGTCGGAACTTGGCCGCCTCGTAATTTAGAGCTTGAATTCATCGGCGCGCAGTTTAGGTTCGGCCTAGCGTAATTTTGCGCCCGCGAGGCGGCAAGGCAAATCCAAGCTAGCCGTCTTGACGGGTTTTATTTTTACGCCTAAAATTTACAAACGCGCTGTTTGATTTTACGCCGAATTTGCGCGTTTTGCGTCGATATTTTTACGGCGAAGGCGTAAATTTAAGC
>NZ_CAUQHQ010000130.1:0-6255 GCF_963517995.1 uncultured Campylobacter sp. | reverse complement strand
CTGCTTGAGAGCGTAGAGCGCGCGGGCGTGCTGCCCGAGCATAGAAATTTGGCTTATAGCGCGGCATTATTTTGCAAATGAGCGGGCGATTTTAGCTTGATAAAATTGGCAAAATTAAAGCACAAGCCTATCAATCGGCCGAATTTAGCCCAGCCGTGCGCCTTTATGGGGTTAAATAAATCTTAAAATTTAGCGCGTCTAATACGCAAAATTTGTTTTATCTCGCATTCACGGGTTGATTTATCAGGCTTACGATCTTTTTAGACTTATCTTATAAAGATAAATGCGGCGCTTTTACGTCGCCGCCGTTTTGCATACGGTTTTAGGTGATATTAAAATATTTAACTTACAGCTAGTTTGCATCCATGGGCGCAAACGCAAAACGACCGCCGTGCCAAAGGGAGCATTTAGCCGTTTTGCAAGCAAGCGGCGATTTGCGGCTAGTAAATTTTTTGAAATACCGTAGTACGTCTGGCGCATAGTCCTTTTATCGCCTCAAAATATTTTTATAAATTTAGTAAATTTCGGATTTGTTTTTGCGTTGCGCTTTTGCATAAATTTAAGCAGATGGCTTTCGCGTTTATACTAAGACGGCGCATTTTAGCTTATTTAGCAGAGTCGCAAACGTATGAATTTTCTAAGTCGACCAAGATAGTATTAGCAGCAAATTTGCCTGGATAAATACGGAAAATGCGGCGAAGTAAGTAAAGGCGCGGGTCTTTTGAGGCACGTAAACGCGGCGCCTAATTTTGCCCGCGATTATTTTTTGGCTTTAGCCGCGGTCTGTTTTTTATCCTGGTTTGTCTGCACGGGTTGTTTTTGCGTAGCATTTGCAGCCACTGCGATAGACTCGGGCGTAGTTGCCGTCTGCGGCGCGGTTAAATTTTCATCCGGTTTTAAAAATCCTTCTTCCACCATCAGCTCGACTGCCGCCCTAAATGTCGGTAGGGCGCTTTGGGCGCCGAAGTAATAATAAGGCTTTTTGGGTTCTCTGGTTAAAACGCCGATGGTATAGGAGTTGCCGCGAGAGTCGTTAGCAAAGCCGAAAAACGATCCGTTGTAGGTATTGCCGTAGCCGCCCGTCGTCGCGATGTGCGCGGTTCCGGTTTTGCCGCCGATTTCTAGTCCTTCTATCTTGGCTCTTTTGCCCGTACCGATTTCTACGGTTTTTATGAGGATGCGTTTCATTCGCTCTGCGGCTTCTGCGGAAAGTACGGTAACGGGTTTTGGGTCGTTTACTACGTAGAATTTACCGTCTTTATAAAGCGAGTCCACGACCTTTGGCGTTACCATTACGCCCTTATTATTAAACACGTTATACGCCTTTAAAAGCTGGATAAAAGTAGCTTGCAAGCCGTATCCGTAGCTGATCGTGGCTTTATAAATTTGAGAATTTAGCTTGGCTACGGGCGGCATATTTCCGACTTGCTCGTAGGGCATATCGATACCTGTTTTTTGCGTGAAGCCAAAGCTTTGTAGTCCTGAGTAAATTTGAGCTCCGTCTAAGCGCTGGACTATTTGTATCATGCCGATATTTGAGCTATATACGATGATGTCCTCGGCCGTAAGGAAAGGCTCAGGGTGAGTGTCTTTTATCGTGCGTTTTCCTAGCTGATAGACGCCGTTATACGTATTTATACGCTCTAGCGGATTGATTTTGTCGTTTGCCAAAAGAACGGCGAATATAAACGGCTTAAAAACCGATCCGACCTCGTACGCGTACTCCGTAGCGGATGAATTTAAAAATTTATAATCTTGTTTTCTGATATTTGAAGGATCGTATCGCGACGTACTGGCAAACGCTAGCAAGCCGCCGGTTTTTGAGTCCATGACGCCCACGATTATCTCTTTTGCGTTTAGAAATTCCTTCTTCTCGTCGATGATTTGCTCGAGTCTAGTTTGAAATTTGAGCGAAGCATTTAGTATGACGTCGTAGCCGTCTACGCGATTAGCTAAATTTGAATCGCTGGTTAAGATAATGTTGTTTCCGATGTCTTTTGGGCCTAGCAACTTGGCGTCTTGTATCGGCGAGATATAGTACTCGTAGGCTTTTTCTACACCTTTTACGCCTTGAGTTTTCGTTATGCCGTCTTTTTCTATCTTTTTTACGTAGCCTATCATCGGCGTGAGCGTGTTTGCGGCTACGTATTGCCTACTTTCCCCGCTTTCTACGATATTCATATCGCGCAGTACGGCTACGCCAGTATTTGGGTCTTCGTAAGAGATAAAAATTTTCTTTTTGTATAGTTTTCTGGATAGTTCTTGCAGATATGCCGCGCCTCTAGCGTCGATTTTATAGGATAGCGTTACTGCGCCCTTTGCTTGGTCTATGATTTTTCTAACGGATTTTTCATCGTCGCCGCTATAGATGCAGTAGAGTCTTATAAACAAATCTTTTTTGTCGGGATCGATATTTCTAACGTCTAGCGTGACTTTGTATAGCTTTTGAGAGCCGGTCACGCTAAAGCCGTCTTTAGTTATGATGTTGCCGCGAAGAGCGGTATTTACTTCGCTGGTTTCAAGTTTAGGCAGGCGCCTTTCGATATTCGAGCGATAAAAAACAACCGCTAAAAATATACCGATAAGCCCTAAAATCAGCAGGAAAAGGCCGATAGTTTCAGATTTTCGCCGATTCAAGGTTTAAATTTGCGTTCTTGAGATTTCTTTATACGCGCTTAGAGCCTTATTGCGGATCTCTAGCATAAGCTTCATCGACGTGTCGGCCTTGCCGATAGCGATAGCTGCTTGGTGCAGGTCTTTTACCTCGCCCGTTGCTAGGTCGGCGATGGCTTTATCTGCGTTCATTTGTATCTCGTTTAGCTCTTTTAATGAGCTATCTAGCACGTCGCCAAAATTTAGCTCGCCTTTTTGGTTTTGCAGAGTCTTTGCTTCTTTTTTTTCAAACGGCGAAGCGACCGAGCCGATTTTATCTATATTTGTCATAAAATTTAACCTTGTAATAATTCTAACGCGTTTTGAGCGATCGTTTTAGCTGACTGAAACGCCGAAACGTTTGCCTGATAGGCGCGCGTGGCTTCGATCAGATCCGCCATTTCGATGACGGGATTGATGTTTGGGTACGCTACGTAGCCCCTCGCGTCGGCGTCGGGGTGAGACGGATCGTATTTTAGCTTAAAGTCTTTGTCGTCGCGCACTATCTTGTCAACTACGACGCTCATTATAGCAGGTTTTGCGTCTTTTGTATAGAATTTATCGTCTAGCGGGTTCTCGTATTCGAGCAAGTTATGTTTTTTCGCCACTTCGTCGTTTAGCACGCTATCAAAATCAACCGCCTTAAATATCACCTCGCGGCGTCTATACGGACCGCCTTCCGCCGTTCGCACGGTGTTTGCATTGGCGATATTGGAGCTAATGACGTTCATTCTAAAGCGCTGGGCGCTTAGTCCGTATCCGCTGATATCAAAGTCGCTTAAATAATTGCTCATAATCTATCCTTAAATTTTGCTGCTAGCGTCGATCACGCTTTTAAATATCTGGCCGCTTTGCCTCATGGCTCTATCTAGCGCGGTTACCATTATCGCATTTTTGCTTAGCTCGGTCGTTTCGACGTCTAGATCGACGGTGTTTGCGTCGTTTCGAGCCATGTGTCCGTCGCGTAAAAATATCGTCGCATCGTTTGACGCCGGAAAATCCGCGCGAGGAAAGTGCGCGTCGTCGGTTTGCGCGAGTTTTAAAATTTTATTTTCGTCTTTGCCGTAGATTTCTTGCGCTGTTTGCGACAAGGCCGCTTCAAACGCGATGTCGCGAGCTTTGTAAAAAGGCGTATCGATGTTTGCTATGTTGCTAGAAATCATCTGCTGGCGCAAATTTCTGCTTACCAGTGCGCTTTCTACGAGCGGTTTTGATTTTGAGGTTTGGATACCTGCGAACATTTTCTTGCCTTTTTTATCTAAATTTTACGAGATAATAAGCAAAAGACGTTCCAAATTTATGGTAAATTTTTAAATTCGCCAAAGCCGCTAGGTTGGTTTTTTAGCTCGTTAAATTTGGCTAAAAAATCGCTTCGCCTCATCGCCTTTGAGCCCATAAATTTTAGGTGCTCGTTCATGACCTGGCAGTCGATGAGAAAATCAAACGGCTCTAAAGCGCGGCAAAGCGCGATGAGAGCGACCTTTGACGCGCCCGTTTTTAGGCTGATCATACTTTCGCCGCAAAAGACCTTGCCGAAAATTTGCCCGTAAAGCCCGCCCGCTAGCTCGCCGTCCTCGTAAACTTCCACGCTGTGCGAGATACCCAGACGATGTAAATTTACGTATGCGCGCACGATCTCTTCGCTTAGCCACGTGGGCCCCTTTTTTTCGCGCTCGCTTTTGCAGATTTTTAGAAAATTTTCAAAGTCGTAGTCAAATCGTACTTCAAATTTTTTAAGCGCGGGTTTTATGCTCTTTTGCACGCGCACCTCGCTTGGAGCCAGCACTGCGCGAGGATCTGGCGACCACCAGTATATGGGTTCGCCGGGCAAAAACCACGGGAAGATGCCTTTGTCGTAAGCTTGCAAAAGAGCATCGGCACTTAGATCGCCACCGACGGCTAAAGGCGAGTTTGCGGGAGCGTTTGCGGGGTCTGGGAAGTTATAAATTTTTTCCAAATTTGACCCCGCGTCCGCTTATTTTAGAGTTTCAAATTTAAACGCAAGCTCGCCGCCCTTTAGCGTGATGTTTGCGACGCCGCCGTTTTTTAGCGCGCCAAAAAGTATCTCGTCGCTAAGCTTGGTCGAGATTTCGTCTTGCACTAGGCGTTTTAGATTTCTCGCGCCAAATTCCTTGCTATAGCCCTTTTGCCAGAGGTATTTTTTAGCTTCGGCGGAGGCTTTTAGGACGACTTTTTTCTCGGCGAGGCTTGAGTTTATCTCGTTAATTATCTTTTGCGCGATGAGGCTTAGCGCGTCCTCGCTAAGGTCGTTAAAATGCACGATTTTATCGATGCGGTTGCGAAACTCTGGGCTGAAAAATCCCTTTACCGCGGAGTCTGCTTTACCTCTTTCGTCTTTACTAAAGCCCAGCGTCGCAGCCTCTTTTGAGCCTAAATTTGAGCTCATTATGATGACTGCGTTGCGAAAATCGCTCTTTGCGCCCGTGTTATCGGTGAGGCTCGCGCCATCGAAAATTTGCAAAAAGACGTTTATCATCTCGTCGCTGGCCTTTTCGATCTCGTCAAACAAAATCACGCTATAAGGGTGCTTTTTAACTGCGTTTGTGAGTATACCGCCCTCTTCAAAACCGACATATCCCGGAGGCGCGCCGATGAGACGCGAGACGCTGTGTTTTTCCATGTATTCGCTCATATCAAACCGCTCGAAATGCACGCCCAAATTTTGCGCTAGAGCCGCGCTTAGCTCGCTTTTACCCACGCCGCTTGATCCCGTAAACAAAAATACACCTACGGGCGCGTTTGGCTGCTTTAGCCCCGCATACGAGCGCTTGATCGCCGCTACTAGCGTATCTATGGCCTCGTCTTGACCGAAGATTTCAGACTTCAGCCTTTGGGCTAGATTTTTCAAATTTGCCGCGGCGTCTGATTTTAGATTGGTATCGGGGATATTTGCCATCTTGCTTAAAACCGCGCTTAGATCGGACATTTTTACGGTTTTGCTTCTGTTTTGTAGGGCTAGAGCCGCGCCGACCTCGTCGATGAGATCGATGGCGCTATCGGGCAAAAATCTATCGTTTAGGTACTTTTTGGCTAGCTCTACGCTTTTGGCTAAAATTTCGTCGCTAAATTTGACGCCGTGAAAGCTCTCGTATTTGGCGCGAAGCCCTTTTAGGATCTCGACGCTCTCGTCCGCGCTCGGCTCTACGACGTCGATTTTAGCAAATCTGCGCGAGAGGGCTTTTTCTTTTTCAAAAAAACTGCGATACTCCGCGTATGTCGTCGCTCCGATGCAGCGAAGCGAGCCGCTTGTAAGGGCTGGCTTTAGTAAATTTGACATATCAAGCCCGCCGCCGCTCGTAGCTCCCGCGCCCACGATCGTGTGAATCTCGTCGATAAAAACTATAGCGTCTTCTTGCTCGGCCACCTCGTCCATCACGTCTTTTAGGCGTTTTTCAAAGTCGCCGCGGTATTTCGTGCCCGCTATCATCGCGCCGATATCCAGGGCAAAAATTTGCGCTTGCTTTAGCCGCTGCGGCACCTCGCCGCTTGCGACTTTTAGCGCGAGCCCCTCAACTACGGCTGTTTTGCCCACGCCCGCTTCGCCTACTAGGATCGGATTATTCTTCTTGCGGCGGCTTAGCG
>NZ_CAUQHQ010000129.1:0-6288 GCF_963517995.1 uncultured Campylobacter sp. | reverse complement strand
GCCGTCGTCGCTAGGATCGTATGAGATCGAATTTACGTGCGCCCAGTTGCGTCCGGGGCCCGAACCCACGATGTCGCCCCATTTTTCGTTCGTATCCATTGCGGCTAGCTCGTCCGAGCTTGCAGTGTGGCCCGCTTTTTTAGCGTCGATATTTAGGCACACCGCGCCCTGATCGAGCGTTTTTAGCACGATGTCGCGATACGGATCTAAAATTTCATACAGCCTAAAATCATCCACGACGTTGCCGTCGCGATCGACCTCGACGATGACGTCGCGCACGGTGCGGACGTTTTTGCCGTCGGCGCGTTTATAGTTGGCGTTTGCCGCGCGAAGGAAATAATGCCCGTTTTGCGCCACGTCCATAGAGTGCGAGAAGTCGTTGTAGCCCGCAGGTAGCTCGCGGTTAAAGATTTCGCGACCCATTATGTCGTATTTAGCGTATCGCTGCCCATAGCCCCACGTCATCGCGCCGTCGTCGTTTTGCTTAAAGCCCATCATGACGCCCGCGCTAAAAGGCTGTTTGAGATCGTAAATTTTACTCGGCTCCAGATACCAGCGCACTTCGCCCTTGGTGTCTAGTACGAAGTTGTTTGGGCTGTAGTTCCACTCGATCGCGCCGCCTGCGGGGTTGTTCCACACGACTTTGGTGCCCTTGCCCGTTTTATTTACGAAGTTATTTACGTAGTAAAGGCGGTTGGCAAATTTGGCGCTCGGAGCTTTTACGACTTCGATTTTATCAAACAGCGCGCCCTTTTGAGACGGCATGCCCGAGCTCTCCAAATAAATCGCAGGCGCGTAAATTTTATAGGTTTCTTTTACGTGCTCAGTTTGGCCCTTGTAAATTTTATCGTACTCGACCTCGACGGTGTTTTGATAGTCCGGATATAGTCCGAAAACAGGGATTCCACCGTGCGTGCGAAGGTGTTTGTCGGCGACTTTATAGCTGATCGTCTGGCCGTCCGGCTTTGGCACGATAGTGACCTTGGCGTTTGCTAGCGTGTAGCCGCCGTTTTTGATCACCGCCGTTAGAGGCGCGGTGTCGTACGGGTTTACGACCACTTCGCCGATCTTGCCCGGGATACCGTAGTCGATGTGCGAGCCGCTAGGTCCGCCGATAGCCAGCGCGGCCGTACTTAGACCGCCGAGTAACGCCGCAGCTAGGGCGACCGATGAGAGAGTTCTTTTCATCTTTTCTCCTTTATAATGATAAATCGTTTCATTGCCGTAATTTTAGTAAATCTTTCTAACGTGAAAATCACGCTATTATTATAAATAGCTTAAATCCAAAAAATAATTCAAATTTTTATATTTTCCGCTAAAATTTAGCCCAAATTTTACGAATTTAATCTAAAATTTATCTTAGCGTGAGTTTTGCGGCGGCGAGAGAATATAAAATTAACGCAAACAAAATCATTTTAAGGAGCATTCCATGAATCTACTTTCTAAATTTAGCAAAGGCCTTCTAGCCGTTGCGATGTTCGGCGCCCTTAGCGCGGCCGCGTTTACCGAGGGCGAGGATTACGTAAAGCTGCAAAAGCCGCTGCCCGTGGAGCAAAACACGCTAGTTAAGGTCTTTAGCTACGCATGCCCGTTTTGCTACAAATACGACAAAACCGTCACGCCGAAGGTCGTAGAAAAGGTCGCGGGGCTAAAATACGTACCGTTTCATCTAAAAACCAAGGGTGAATACGGCGAGGCAGCGAGTAAAATTTTTGCCGTCTTAGCCGTGATGGACGAGGAAAAAGGCGTAAGCCTGCTAGATGAAAACTCGCTGTTTAAAAAGGCTAAATTTGCCTACTACAAAGCCTATCACGATCAAAAGCAACGCTGGAGCGACGGCAAGGACGAGGCCGCGTTTTTAAAGACGGGGCTTGATGCGGCGGGCATCGGCGAGGCGGACTATCAAAAAAAGCTAGAGGATCCCAAAGTCGCCGAGCTGCTTAAAAAATGGGACGAGAGCTACGACGTAGCGAAAATCCAAGGCGTGCCGGCGTTCGTCGTAAACGGCAAATACCTCATCATGACGAAGTCCATCAGCTCTATCGACGGCATGGCGCAGCTAATTGAAGAGCTGCTCAAAAAATAGGGCGCGGGCATGAAATTTGCGGAAAAAATAGCGAAATTCACAGATAGCCGCATGCCGTGGGCGATCCTCGTAGCAGTGAGCGTAGGGCTTGTTATCCTCGCGCACTCGCTGTTTCAAAACTACGTCTATATGCCGCCTTGCGAGCAGTGCGTCTATATCCGCTTTGCATTTTTGTGCATGGCGCTGGGAGGCCTTGTGGCGATCATAAATCCTAAAAATTTACTCCTCGCCGCGCTCGGCTACCTGTTAGCCTTTTGGGGCGCGATCCAGGGCATAATGTATAGCGCCAAACTAATCAAAATCCACGACGCAGTGCACGGCGATGATCCGTTCGGCGTGCAGGGCTGCTCGACCGAGCCGCACTATCCGTTCGGCTTGCCGCTTGAAAAATGGGCGCCTGATTGGTTCTTGCCTACGGGCGACTGCGGCTACGATAACCCGATGGTTCCGGACGGCGTCACGCTAAGCGGCTTTCAAAAGTATTTAGTGGACCTTTATGAGGACGGCTGGTACTTGATCCCATCAAGCAAATTTATGTCGATGGCAGACTGCACGCTGATTGGCTTTGGCGTCTGCTTCGTCGTGCTCGCCGCGATGTTCGTTTGCAAAATTTTAACTCTCAAAAAAGCTTAAATCGGTCTAAATTTAGACCGATTTTGCTATACTCGCCGCATGAGAGCCTTACGCGAACATAATTTTAAAATTTACTTCATCATCATTTTTGCTAGCCTTTTCGTGGTGCTTTTGGGTGTGAAAAACTACGAGGACGCCAAGGCGCAGATCACGGCGCTCGCGGATAAAAACAAGATCGCCGCTAGCGAAAATATGGTCGGGAATTTCTCGTTTTGGCTAGACGAGCGACTGCACTCGCTGGTCCGCGCGGCTAAATTTATGCAAAACGCGGGTATCTCGCAAGATAGCGAAAAGCTGGGCGCCTTCATACGGCTTTTTAAAGAAAACTCCGCGGAATTTGACGCCTTGCAGTTTTTACGCGAGGACGGAGAGATCTTCGTGGACGGCAAGGAACTAGGCGACGATGAAGCGATGCCAAAGAGCCTGCGCACGGAGCTTGTGTGGTTTGAGGAGACCAAAAGCACGCTAGCACCCACGGTAAATTTTATGCAGCGCCATAAAATTTTAGGCGAACCGACGTTAAATTTATGCGTGCCCGTCATGGACAGTGGCTCGTTTGCAGGGGTGTTTTGCGGCGTGGTGAAGCTGCAAAACATACTAAAAAATATGGAAAAATTTAAGCTAGCGCCCGATTCATACGCCTTTATCGTAACTCACGGCGGCGAAATTTTAACCCCGATGAAGGATGCGGCGCTAAAAAAGCAGATCGAGGATAAATTTAAAGAGCTTTTTTTGCGAGGCGAAGATATCACGAGCCTAAATATCGGATCAAATTTCATCTCCGTCGCCGAGATCCCCACGCTAAACTGGTTCATCGGCGCAGGTACGGATAACGAAAAGGAGCTCGCCGCACTGCTTAACTCCGTGCTAAAAAACGCCCTCATCCTGCTTTTTGCGTTTGCGGCGCTGGCGCTCGTGGCAAATTTCCTCCATAACTTTATGTACTCAAAAATCAAAAACCTGCAAGACGACTACGAAGCCCTGCTCAAGCATAAAGCCCGCATGAGCGAGGCGGGCGAGCTAATCAGCGGCATCAATCATCAGTTTATCCAGCCGGTAAATTCGCTAAATTTGATGATCTCAAGCCTGCTTATGCTACAAAAAGACGGCAAACTAGACGCCGCGACGCTAGAGCATATGCTGCAAAAAGGGCAGGCCGCGACCGTGCTTCTAAGCGATACGATCGAGATTTTTAGAAATTTTTACAAAACAAGCGACGCTCCGCAAAAATTTAGCGTGCAGCGCTGCATCAAAGACCTGCTAAAACTCATGCACACCGAGCTTAGCAAGGCAAACGTCTCGGTAATCTTGCGCGAGTTTAAAGACGAAGAGGCCACGCAGCGCATGGGCATCGTGCAGCAAATTTTGCTCATCCTCATTCACAACGCCAAGGACGCGGTCGTGGAGCGATACAAAGAGCAGATCGCCAAGCGGCAAGTTTTTATTAACGTCAAATTTGAAAACGGCACGTGCAAGATAGCCGTCACGGACTACGGAAGCGGCGTGAGCAAGGCGGCTCGGGATAAAATTTTAACCCAACCAAAAACCACCAAAAAGCAAGGAAGCGGCATCGGGCTGTATTTTGGCAAAAAGCTGGCAAACGAAAAGCTCGCAGGCGACATTAGGCTTCTAAGTGCGGGCGATCCGACGACGTTTGAGCTAAGCTTTGAGATAAATTTAAAGGAGTGAGATGCAAGAGCACTTAAAGCTACTTAAAGACCTGACCGTCCTCATCGTCGAGGACGACGAGATCGCAAGGGAGCTGCTAATAGGCGGACTAAAGCCCTACTGCCTAAGCGTCTGGGGCGCGGCAGACGGGCTGGAGGGGCTGGAGCGATTTAAAAAGCTAGCCCCCGCCGTCGTCATCACCGACATCCACATGCCCGCGATGAACGGCTTTGAGATGATGAAGGAGATGATACGCATCAAACCCGCGCAAAAATTTATCGTCTTTACCTCCTACGACACCGACGACAACCTCATCAAAAGCATCGAGCACGGCGCGGCGTCTTTTTTAAAAAAACCCGTCGATATCGCCGCGCTTTGCCGCCTGCTCGTAGCTCTAACCTACGAAAAGGGCGAAAAGCTCGTGCGCTTAAGCCCGCAAACTAGCATAAATCTCGCCAAAGAAAAGATCTACAAAAACGGCGAGGAGATCTATCTATCATTTTTGCAAAACAAGCTCTTTTGGCTCTTTGCGTACAACCTAAACAAACTCGTGAGCTACGAGATGATCGAGGAATTCGTCTATGAGGGCGAGCAAACGAGTAAGGGCGCGATACAAAACGTCGTGCTGAGGCTGAAGCGGGAGCTGGGGGTTAAATTTAAAAATATCAGTGAAAGTGGATATATCCTGCTAAGCGGCGAATAATCTAAATTTAGTGGCTTGTCTTTTGAGCGTCTTTGAATGAGTTTGAAATTTTAAGTCTGCGGCAGACTACTTGTCTAACCTTGACTTAAAATTTCTGCACAACATTCAAATCCATCTCAAAATACTTCGCCTTGATTTTTTTACATTTAAATTTGAGGTCAAATTTGGTTAAATTTGCAAATTTTACTTACCGAGACCCGCATCTTAAAAATGTCAAATAGGTTACGGGCGACTAGTTCGCTCCTTCGCCTCGTCTCCTCGTAGCGAAGTCTCGTTACGAGCGCTTGCGCGAAGTAAAAAGAAAAAAACTGCGCCTTGTTTTTTTGCACTCAAATTTGAAGTCAAATTTTTAAATTTGAGCCACCTAGACCCGCCCATCGAAAATGTCAAATTTGAGTTTTAAATTTGTAAATTTAGCAGGATATGAGATAAATATTCCAGACGTCGGTAGGCGTAGTTTAAATAGTTTTTGATTAGGCGTGACGGGAGCATACATATAGTATGTGACCGAGCGCCTTAATCAAAAACTACTTTTGAAATCCGTCAAGCGCGGGGAATCCAAAACCTAAATTTTATTAATTTCGCTGCTACGCGCATTATACACAAACCAGCTTAGTATCATCACAAGACAAAACGCCCCAAACACCGCAAAAAACGCAAAATTCGCTCGCGCGTAAATTTTGATAAATCCCGCCTCGTTTGCCGCGCTAAAATCAGGCGCAAAAAGGCTCGGGCAAATTTCGTTTAGCGGTAGCGCAAAAGGAAAGCTAATCTCGCTAACGCCGCTAAAATCGCTCGTGGAGTAATCAAGCCCAAATATCACGCCCAAAAAAATCAAGAAAAATCCCGCGAGCTTGACGCCAAAAACCTTAGGCGCGCACATCGCTACGCACACGCCAAACGCCGCAAACAGCGTCGCAAAGCGCAGCTTCACAACAAGCGCGTCGGCTACCGCGCCGCCTAAAAACAGCTCGCACAAGATAAATTTGACCGCCAAAACCGCGAGCAACGCCGCCCAAAACGCTCGCCTTCGCTGCAAGTTATAAACAAAGCAGACAAAGCCCTTGTTTTCGATATTGTAGTCCATTATCTCGCCGATAGCTCTTTGACGGCGGCAGCCATGGCGTCGATCGAGCCTAACGCCTGCGCGTTTAGCAGATATTTACCGCTAACGACGTATGCCGGCACGCCCTGAACC
>NZ_CAUQHQ010000128.1:0-6303 GCF_963517995.1 uncultured Campylobacter sp. | reverse complement strand
AAGGTTGTGCTCTACCCCTGAGCTATTCCCGCACCGTTTGAGAAGTCGCAATTTTAGCAAAAACGTTTTCATTTGTCAAGAAAATTTCAAAATTTTTACGATTTCGCCCGCTTTTAGCTCGCCGAGGCTTTCGCTTGTTACCAAAACGGCGTTACTTTTGATGAGCGGAGTTATCATGCCAGAGCCAAATTTATTATTATCCGTCACGCTAAATTTGCCCCCCAAAAAGCTACCGAGCACTATATTTTCGCGTCCTGATTTTATTTTTACGTCTTGATTTAGGGCGGCGTCAATTTTTTCAAGCTGTGAGCCCTTTAAAAAAGGAACGACTAGTAAGAAGCACATCAAAAACGCCGCCATCGGATTTCCGGGCAGGATAAAGACGATTTTTTTATCTTTTATAAAAGCTTTGCTCGGTCGTCCGGGGCGGATATTTACGCCGTCAAAAAGCTCGCTAAAGCCTAAATTTAAAAGCGCCGTTTTCATAAAATCAGCCTCGCCCTTGCTTGCTCCGCCGCTTGTTATGATGACGTCAAATTCGGCCGTCTCTAGCGCTCGCGTCGTGCTTTCTAAATCGTCTTTGATGATTCCGGCGTACGAGCTGGCAAAGCCGAAGCTTTGAAGCAAAGACGCGATGCCTGCGCCGTTTGCATTGTAGATTTGCTCCTCGCTAGCGTTTTGCCACGGTTCGACCACTTCGTCGCCGCTTGAAAATATACCGATTCTTAGCTTGCGCTCCACGCAGACACAGTAGATGCCCTGAGCAGCTAGCATCATTACTCTTGCTGGCGTTAAAATTTCGCCTTTTCTTAGCAAAATTTCGCCAGCCTTGACCTCCTCGCCCTTATATCTTAAGGCGTTAAATTTTTTGACTTTGCTTTGCGGCGAGAGCTTGCCGTCCTGCAAAATAGCGTCTTCAAAAGGTACGACGGTGTCGGCGTTTGTCGGCATTTTTGCGCCCGTCATTATCTTTACGCATTCGCCTTTTTTTAGCGCGATTTCAGCCTCATCGCCCGCCAACACGGTTGCCGCGACGCTTAACGGCTCGTTAAAATCGTCAAATTTGAGCGCGTAGCCGTCCATCGCGGCGTTGTCGAAGGAGGGCAAATTTTTAACGGCAACGACGTCCTGTGCTAAAATTTTGCCCGTCGCGCGCTCAAGGCTCGCAAACTCGCCGCAGCCGTCAAATTTAGCCTTTTCTAGGATCAAATTTTGAGCAAGCTCTAGCGTCATTTTACTCCTCCAGCCTGCGTATTTTTGCGCCCAGAGCCGCTAGCTTGCGCTCTAGCCCCTCGTAGCCTCTATCTAGGTGATAAATTCTGTGCACGCGGCTAGTTCCGTTTGCTGCAAGAGCCGCTAGCACTAGGGCAGAGCTTGCGCGCAGATCGGTAGCCATCACGTCTGCGGCGTTTATCTCGCCTCCGCCGTGGATCGTCGCGATGTGGCCGTTTAGACGGATATCCGCACCCATACGCGTGAGCTCGCTAACGTGCATAAAGCGGTTCTCAAAAAGCCTCTCGTCGATCGTGCTAACGCCGTTTGCCACGAGCGAAAGCGCCATAAACTGCGCCTGCATATCGGTCGGAAACCCCGGGAACTCCGTCGTCACGATCTCGACCGGATTTACGTTTTTAGCCGGCATTATCGTGATTTTATCGCCGTCCACGACGGTTTCAAAGCCCATTTGGTTAAATTTAGTAAGCACGGCCCGCAGATGCGCGGCGTTGGCGTTTGTTATGGTTACTTGCGAGTTCGTGATCGCCCCGGCACAAAGATACGTCCCGGCCTCGATCCTATCGGGGATGACCGTTATCTCGCCCACATCCAGCAGGCGCCTATCCGTGCCCTCGATCACCAGCTCGTCCGTGCCTATACCCTCGATCTTCACACCGCCTGCGGCCAAAACCTCGCAAAGCTGCACTACTTCTGGCTCTTTGGCGACGTTGATTAGATGCGTCGTACCGTGAGCGAGCGCGGCAGCCATTATGATGTTTTCGCTGCCAGTTACCGTGATCTTGTCAAACACGATCTGCGCGCCCTTTAGCCCGTCAGGCGCCGTGGCGACGACGTAGCCTTGTTTTATCTCGATGTTTGCGCCCATCTTTTCAAGCGCGCTTAAGTGCAGATCGATCGGTCTTTGTCCGATCGCGCAGCCGCCCGGCAGGCTCACCTCGCAGTGGCCAAACCTAGCTAGCAGCGGACCAAGAACCAGGATGGAGGCGCGCATTTTACGCACGATGTCGTAGTTGGCCTTTGTGGAACTGACATAGTTTGAGTTGATTTTTAGCGTGTTATCATCCGTAAATTCGCACTTTGCGCCCAAATTTACCAGCAGTGTCGCCAATGTTTTTATATCCGCGACATTTGGCATGTTTTTTAGCATCACGTCGTTTTTTATGATTATAGCCGCGGCTATGAGTGGCAGGGCGGCGTTTTTCGCACCGCTTATGGCGACCTCGCCGCCAAGTTTTGCGTTTCCTTCGATTTCTAGATAATACATATTCTTAAATCCTTAAATAAAACCCAAAGTATAGTGAAATTTAGCTTATAAATTTAAATTTATGCCGATATTTACCGATTTATTTATATAATCTTGCTTTTAGGCGGCTCGTTTACGGTGCTTGAATTTACCGCAAAACGCCGCCTTAAATATAAAATAGGATGACTTAAATGAAATTTACCATTTTTTTACCGCTAGCGCCGATTGCAGCTTTTATTTTTAGCGGGTGCGCGAACGATGCACCCAAAATTTATCCGACCGATCAAAGCGGACAGATTTTAAACGCGAGATTTTTAAACTCGCAGCAAGACGTTTTTAACGATCTAGGCGGCAAGGCGCTTTCAAATTTTATGCAAGGATTTTTAGGTAAAAAAGACGGCAGAGACTGCTCGGGCTTCGTCTCGCTCGTAAATAAAAACATAAATAACGTCTACTTTTTTGAGACGAATTTGCTCAAATTTTACGACGAAAACGGATCGAAATCTCAAGCCATTTATAATTTTTATAAAAAGCGAAATTTGATCTCGCAAACAAGCCCAAAGCTCGGAGATTTGGTGTTTTTTAACAACACCACGAGCCAAACCAAAGACAAAAACAAACAAATTATAACCCACCTTGGCATCATAGACCGCATAGAGGACGACGGAACTATAAGATTTATGCATAATACCAGAGGCAAAAATAAAAGCGGATTTATAAATCTATTTCAAAAAAATAGCCATAAAATAGGCGGCAAAGAGGTAAACTCCTACATCGTAGCGTGTAAAGGTGGCGACGCTACTTGCCTAACATCAAATAGATTCGCCGGCTTTGGCAAGGTTAATTTTTAGCTAAATTTATGTCTAAATTTTATATGATAAAGCCTTTAAAAAGGAGCCATTTTTGAAAGCTACGATATCGCTCATCGCGTTAAATTGCCTAGTGTATCTTGCTGTTTACTGCGGCATTTGCGGTAGTAACGCGACGCTTGGGCTAAATATGTTTTTTGTTGACGGGCTTTACGTCTGGCAGCCGGCGACTTCGATGTTTATGCATGCAAATTTAGCCCATTTGCTAATGAATATGGCGGTTTTGTATCAGTTTGGCTCGCTTCTAGAGCGGTACTACGGCAGCGAAAAATTCGCCGTCGTTTACTGCGTCGGAGGCGTTTTGACCTCGCTGCTTAGTTTTATTTATATTTATGTTATGTTTAAGACCAACGGAACTTTTATAAATTTAGTCGGAGCTAGCGGTGCGATCAGCCTGCTACTGGGCATTTTAGCCTTTTTAGACGCTAGTAGCCGAAAGGGGCTAATCATCGCGATCTTGCTAATGAGCTTCGCGCCCGTAGCCATGGGCGTAAACGTCGCCTGGTACGCGCACATCATCGGCTTTGCGTTAGGATATTTCGGGGTAAAATTTAAGGTGATAAAATGAGATTTTTCGATCAAATTTGGGAGATTTTAGAGTGTGGCGATAAGGAGTTTAAATTTGACAAATTTAAACGATTTTACGCCGAGTATAAGGCCGGTAAATTTGACGCGCAGATAGAAGAGGGTGGTAAATTTGACGAGATAAAACCGCTCGAGCGCCCAAGCTACGCGGCATTTTGCGAGGTCGTAGCGATGAGGGAAATAGGCGGTAAAAAGCAAGCGGACAAGCAAAAAGCCTTCCTTCACTCGATCGCGCATATCGAATACAGCGCCGTAGATATCGCGCTAGATGCGGCGTATCGCTTCCGAACTCTGCCAAAAGCCTACTATGACGACTGGCTAGAGGTCGCCGAGGATGAGATCAGGCACTTTAAGATGATCGAGGATCACATGGCTAAATTTGACGTGAAATACGGCGATTTTACCGTGCACGACGGGCTTTTTATCGCTTTGCAAAATACCTCCGCATCGCTGCTTGAGCGCATGGCGGTGCTGCCTAGATACATGGAGGCAAATGGCCTTGACGCAAACGCTTTTATGCTAAAAAAGCTGGAAACCGAGCGCGAAAAAGACGAGAGCAAGGCGTGGCTTTGCAAAATTTTACAAGTCATCTTAGACGAAGAGATCTCGCACGTCTCAAAGGGCGATCGTTGGTTTAAATTTGCCTGCAAAAAAGAGGGCGTAAGCCCCGAAATCTACGCGCAAATCGTACAAAAAATCTACCCTAAAGCCTTTTTGCAGTCCCGCGAGCTAAACGTGAGCGCGCGACTAAAATCAGGCTTTAGCGAGGCAGAGATCGAGCACATAAAAAATCTATCAAAGGCCAAAAAGGCGGAATAAATGAAAAAAATCTACTTTATCAGGCACGCAAAAGCCGTAGAAGAGGGCGAAGGCAGCGACTTTGAGCGCGATCTAAGCGAGCGCGGCAAAAAAGACCTAGTGCTGATGTGCGAACGACTAAAAAAACACGAGGTGAAGGCGGATGCTATATTTGCCAGTCCCGCCAAACGCTGCGCCAAAACGGCTCAAAAGCTAGCCGAAGCGATTAAATTTAAGAAGAAAATCAAATTTAAAGACGAACTATACGGAGCGAAGACTGTTTAGGTTTTAAAGCTTTCAAGAGTGTTTGATGACTAATTTCAAAGCATATTTATCATAGCTCACAACGACGCTATAACTGAAATTTGCGAGCTTTTAAGCGATGCCGCTATCGGAAGTATCCCAACTTGCGGCATCTTTTGCGTCGAATTTAACGGTAGCTTTAAAGAACTAAAAGAACACGGCGCAAAAGCTCTGTTTTTTGACTATCCTAAAAAACATAAAAAGTAGGGCTAATTAAAAGCTCTATTTTATTCCTGCATTTTTCATCGACTTAATTACTTCAAAAAATTATCTCAAAAAACATACGATAACAAGCAAAATATTTAACAAAATAAGCATAAAAATTATCCGTTAAATTTAGCATGAAATTTGATGGATAAATTATTTTAATGTAAAAGGTAAAATATTAGAAAGTGCCGTATTTTCGGTATTTGATGAAGGTATTGAAGCAATACAAAAGAGATATAAATATTTATTTGAAAATTATAGTTTTCAATACAAAATAGCAAAAATAGTCTGTATTTTACCTTTTAACAAAACAAACTAGTAAAAAACTTATATAAATTTAGACCCAACGGAACTTATGACTAGTTTAATAAATTGAAGCAAGGAAATCTAGTGTAACTCCATCCGCTAGTAGTAGCAAGTCCTAGCCCTTATGCTCGTACTTTCTTTGAGATAAAATTTGAGAGTTCTAACTTATTCTTAAGCCTAAAATTATTTTGATTTAAATTTTTTGAATTCTTTGGCAAAAAATGTATTTAGATCGTGTAGACTACCATCATCCATTTGGATTAGTTTTAGACGATTTTTTTTGTAAATTTTAATTTTTTTACTTTTTCTTTTTAAATATTGCGGCGTCTCAAGGCCCCAGAATTCGATATAAACATCGCTTTGCGTCAGATAAAAATCACTAATTACACGTTCTTTTGTCGGAGTTTTCTTTTCGTAGATAAAATCTATTCCTCTATAAAATAGCCAATTTGCAATAATCAGCTCAGCACGACTTTTTACAATGTAGCCGCTATCGCTTTTGTATCTAGTTTGTTTGATTTTTTGCTTTTTAAATAGCTTTAAAGCCAGCAAAACGATTAAGAACAACAACAAAACGATTAAAATTTTTGAAAGATTAAAGCTCATAAACAATTTTCTCTGGAGTAAATGAAGAAAAATTAGTTTTGGTTGCGGAGGTCGGATTTGAACCGCCGACCTTCGGGTTATGAGACTTATGTGCTGTTTTTGTAATAATTAAAAGTGTTTATTTTATATTTTTTTGTATCTATTGCTTAT
>NZ_CAUQHQ010000127.1:0-6369 GCF_963517995.1 uncultured Campylobacter sp. | reverse complement strand
CCTTTTTCTACTTATACTTCGTTGCCGTCTCGCTCGACTTCGGTTACATATAACGCATACGCTCCCTTGTCTCGCTCGCCGCCGCCTTGCCTAAGCGAAAAATGCTGCGCGGTAATTTTATTGCCTTGAATTTTTACCATAGCTTATTTTGCTCCTTGGCTTTCTCTTTTATCTCGGGCAAAAATACCTTGTCGCCCGCTTTAAGCGTAGCGGCTAGTTTTGGATTTAGAGCTAATACTTGCTCGAAAAATCTTAAATGTCCGTAATGGTTATAGACGATAGTATCGAGCCTATCGCCGTCTTTAGCTATGTAAATTTTATCCATCGTAATCCCTTTTTAGCTCCAAACTAAAGCTCTGCGTAAAAAACGCTCCGTTTGGGGTAAATACGGCTTGTTTTTCGCTGATTTTTATAACCGCGAACCTGCCGAAATATTTGCCGTTTCCGTTGGTTAGCGCATAGCTTTGTCTACCGCGCGCCAGCTCGTAAAGCCTTTTTAATGCCGTCTGTTTGTCGCCGTTATAGGGTAAGGTTTGACCTTCTATACTGATAGTTTGGTTTCCTAAATTTGCCGCAAATAAAACGGGGTGATTTTGGATACGGTCCTGCGAGCTTATACCAAACTCGGTCTCGAGCGATATACCGCCCACCTGTTTCCATGTAAATTTAAAGCCTCCTAAATTTAAGACCATATCGCTACCTTTGCTCTCTTATTTCAGTGTTGGCACTGTTAAATTCATCTCTTTTAAGCGCCTCTTTGACGCCTCTTGTTATTTGAGCCTTGAAATTTTCTAAATCAAATTTGCCGCTTTCCCCAAATAGCCTAAAATCCCCCGTGAAGGTAACGTTAATAGCCCCGGGGGCGCCGCCTACTTTTTCTTTGTATCCGGGCGATGCCCCAAGAATGCCGCCGACTCCGCTCGGTTTTTTGGCATCAATGCTTGGCGCCGCTTCGTTTGCCTTTAAAATTTGGTTTATGGAAGCGTTGTGGTTTTTGTCTTGGAGCGTATCCGAGCTAAACTGCGGCAAGCCTGTATACGCAGGCAGCTTGACGTCTTTTATCGGGTCTTTTGCCTTAGCGATCTTGACTTCCTGCGGTGCGTCATCGTTGAACCAAGAAAAAGGGTTGTACCAATTTGCCTCTTTTCCGTCTCCTATACCAAGGGCGTCTTTCGTCCAATCAGTAGCCGCCCCGAGTGCATCGCCGATAGAGCTAACCGTATCTACGATCCATTGAAATTTGCTTGCCACCCAATCAAAAAAGCCCCCGAATAGCTTGCTCCAAAAATCTATCGAGGCGTTGAATATAGGCTTTAAAAAATCGGCTATAGGCATGAATATATCTTTGAAGAAATTTGCCACAGGGGTAAAGATAGAGACTATACTGTCGTATGCCCATCTAAATACCTCCATGATAGCGTCTATAAAGCCGCCCGCCATCTCGTATATCTTTTGCCAGATAGAGCTAAGAAAGCCGGCTATCCCTTGCCAAATACCGCTAAAAAAGTTTGCGACGCTTTGCCAAATTTCTTTAAAAAACTCCGCTACGCTACCCCATAGGTTGTTAAACCAGTCGGCTACGCTTTGACATACATTTTTGATCCAAACTATCGCGTTATCCCAAACCGTCTTTATCTTTTCCCAAAAATTTAGGAAAAATTCTTTGACCTCGTCCCAGTGTTCTACGATATAGGCTCCCGCTGCCCCTATGGCTACGACGAGGGCTCCGATACCGGTAGATATAAGAGCTAGGCGCATAATCTTTGCGCCGATGGCCGCAGCCGTGAAGCCCGCGCGTAAAATAACTAGACCTCTGCCGAAGGCCAAAGAAAGCGCGGTAGATATCCTTACTACCGTATTCCATGCTGCGGCTAGTATCAGAGCGGCTCTGAGCCTAGCTCCTACGAGCCACGTGGCTGCCGCTTGTATCTTAAGAGCTGCGGCATGAGCCAGGGTTCTAGCTCTAGCTATCATCGTAACGGGGTTTAAAAACCTAAGCACCCTGACCAAGGTTATAAACGCATCCGTTGCGCTAAGGGCGGCTATCCTTACTATCAAAAATACGGGCTTAAATAGCATAAGCCCCGCTACCGCGCTTATCATTACTGCCGTAAGCGTTGGAAATTTAGCGCTTAAGTCGCTTAAGAATTTAGCTAAAGAGCTCAACATCGACGCTAAAGAGTTGGTAAGCGGTAAAAAGGTTTCTCCTAAACTAGAGCCTAAATTTCTCCAGGCTTGCATAAGCCTTTGGATGCCCGACTTTGCAGTATTTAGTTTAACTTGTAATTCTTTTTGCATGCTTCCTGCGGCTTCGTCCGAAAAGGCCATTTTCATATTGGCTTTAAAAGCATCCATATTGGTGATGAGTCCTGCGATCTCGTCGCTAAAATTTCCGCCCATAAGATCATAAAGTAGTCCGGCTTGGAGTTCTTTGGGCGCAGCGGCAATACGATCTAAAAATAGCGTTACGGCTCCCGCGGCATCTTTGCCGATAGCTGTTTTTAGATGTTTAGCATCTAGGCCTATCGTAGCTAGCGCCTCGTGAAATTTCTTGCCTTGGTTGTCTATATTGGCTAGCCTAGTATAAAGGGAATTTAGCGAAGTGCCTACGACCGACGGGGCTTTGCCGGTACTTAGCATGCTTGCCGCGATCGCACTGGCGGCTTTTTCGTTTAATCCGAGCAAATTTGCATTTCCCGCCGTTAAAGAGGTGGCCGTAAGTATGTCGGCTGCTCCTGCGTTAGTGACTTTATTGTCAAGCAAATTCACGACGTCGAAAAACTCTTTGAGCTCATCGACCTTATCTAGCTTAAAGCCCACTTTCATATTATTAGCTGCAGTAGCCACTTGCTCGGCGCTCATTTCAAACGCCGTAGAACCCGTAGCCAACAGTCTCGTATACTTTACGAGATCTTCGCCAGCTAAATTTATCTTGCCTCCGCCGCTTGCGATATTTGCGATATTTTCAAAGCTTTCTCCAAGCTCGCTTGAAAGCCCTCTCATCTCGTTTTTTAGCTTTAGTAAGTTTTCTTCGCTATCGTCTACGTATTTTTTGACGTTAGCAAAGGCTGCTTCGTCGTCTATGGCTAGTTTTATAGGCACTGCTATGACACTGGTTTTTAAAGCGTTTGGTATTTGGGCCAGCTCGCTCGTTAGATTCGACCTCATGCTCCTTAAATTTTCTTGTAAGTTATTTAATCTGGCGTTATCAAGAGAACCCAGAGCCTGCCTAGCCTCATTTATCGTCCTGGTCATATTCCTTAGACTATCTCTTAGTGTATTTATCTGGCTTAGGCCTCTAACGGCTAGGCCGATACCGATACCTACCGACGTCTCTTGCATTTGCGCTCCTTTTTGTGATACAATTCCTATAAAAAGGATTAAATATGAAAGTGTTTTTACTTATCGCCTTATTTGCGGCTTTGTTTTATATTTATCCCGGCCTTTTTGATAATGTCATAGCCGTACTATTTGGTCTTGGCTTGCTAGGCGGCTTTATAGGCATCGTCGGCTACGTTTTAAAAGAGGCTCAAAAAGCGGTTTCATAAAAGTAAACCGCTAAAATTTACTCTTTAATATCTCCTCTGCGATCCCTAAAAATTTTACGTATTCGTCTATGCTAAACTCCATAATTTCATCAAACGAAAAATGAAGCGTATGACCTATTATCGCTACGCCCTCAAAGGTATGGCCTAGGACAAAAAACCCGCCACCGCGCTAAGAATAAGCGAACAGTCTTTAGCTTCTAGCTCCTCAAGCTCGGCTTCGCTCATACAAGTAAGGTTGCTAGCTAGCCTAAAAGTCAAATCGGCCTCGCTGCCTTTTGCGCCGCTCATAGCAAAGCGAAGATCTTTGCCCTTTGGGTGCCTGATTTTAACTTCGTTACCGCCTGATAGCGTAATGACGGTGTATTTGATACCGTCTTGTTCGATGATTTCATTTTTCTTGCTCATTTTTATTCCTTTGACTTAAAATTTAAAGGCCTTTAAAAGCCGTTTAATCTATCGGCGCAGCTCTCGTCGCCGATAGAAAATATTTATTATTCGCCCAAATTTGAACGCACTTGCGCCAAATAATCCACCCCACCTATCAGGCATATCATGTTTTCTACGTCAAATAGCGCCACGGGGATTTTGCCTATATTTATATCTAAAAAATGTACGGCTAGTTTGACGCTCACTTCCATCTCTTTTCCGCTTTCAAAGCTTCCCGGGTCTATCTCGGTAATATCGCCGGTTACGGCCATAGAAAAAGGCTCGGGAGCGCCTTTGCCCGCTTGAAATACGCTAGCTTTAAATAAAAAAGGAATTCTGTTATTCCAAGTATTTAGCCCGTATCCAAGATAGGTGTTTTTATCGAGTACGCTTAGCTTAAACTCCATTTCTACGGGTTTTATCGTCCCGCTTGCGAAATTGCCGCCAAGCGCGCCTTTGACTTCGATCATCTCTTGTTCTATCTTTGGGATAGTTAGAGATTTAACGACGCCTAAATATCCTTGGCCGTTTATAAAAACATTGGCCTCCTGAACGACCTGAGGTATCTGTCTTTTTACCATTTTTTATCTCCTTTTAACGCCAAGCAAAGCTTGACTAAAGGAGCAAATACTAAAGTCCCCGCAAGCTGGGCGCCCCTGATTTGCTCCAAAAACCTTTTCTTAAGGCGCCTATTTATTTAAATCGTTCATCAGCGTTTCGCCGTATTTATCGACATAGATAAAATCAAGCGTTAGCTGTTTTACGATAGGGGTGTTTTGCATTCTGACGTCTAGGTAAAATTTACCGTCCGTGATGTTTGCTAGCGTATTTTTCTCGCTCCAAGATAGCTCGTATCCGAGCAATACCTTTGCTCCTACAAGCCCCCTAAGCAGCTCGCTAACGCTTCTTTTGGCGTGATAGAGCTGGTCGGCCTTTTTGTCGATAGCAAATAGCACGCCTTTTTGGCAAGCCTGCGAAATACGGTCAAATACTCTAACGCGCGCTAAATCCTTCCATATAGTATCCTGGTCGCTAGTCTCTCCGCCCCAAGCCCTAAAGCCGCTTTCTCTGATGACGGTCGAAATTTTAGCCGCCCTTAGCTCATCAGCCGTGCACGTCTCGCCAAGCTCGAAATCTACGTCTACTTCCGTGCCCGAAACCCCTATCATCACTCTGTTTGAGTAGCTGTCGCTATATCCGAACTCGCTTGCACCGTCCGTATGAGCTATCATTCCGGCTATTCTAGCGCTTTGCCCTTCATAGACGTAAGCGTTCGTTTCATCGTCCCAAACCTTGACGTTAGGATACGCTGCAACGAGCCTTCTAGTGCCGAAGTCCCCCATCTTTACTATCGCCGCGGCCGCGTCCTGGGCTTTTAGATCTACGATGCCGGTTGCTTTTAGCCTGGTAGCTACTTTTTCTATCTCGCCTTTTACAGCGTCTTCGTGGCTAAACTCGGGCGATATAATTAAATTAGGGTTATATCCGAAGCGAGATTTTGCTTTGGTTAGCTCTGATATAGCCTTTTTGCACTCGGTGATCTCGTCATTCGTGTCGCTATCGTCGTCTTTGGTAAATACGCTTAATATTATTTGCGTATTTACCGCCTGATCTTCGATGCCTTTTAGAGCCCTATAAATCGAGCCTTTTTTAAAGGCTTGGCTCGCGTCCTTTTTGGCTTTGTATTTTGCCTCTAACGCTTCAAGCGCCTTTGCCGTCGTCATGAAAAAATGCAGGCCGTTTTCTAGGACCTCCTCGTATCCGGCGATTCCTATGGGCGTAACGCTTTCTACGCTGATAGGTCTTGCGGCCTCGGCGCTTATGGTTACGTTTACTCCGAACTTTGCTGCCATACTATCTCCTTTTAAAATTTATTGATGATTTCCACTTGAAATTCTTTTTTGAACGTCAGCCCTATAAAAGCTTCCAGCGCTCTTTTGCTGTCGCCGACTCCGTATTCGTCCGCCTTATTTCCAAGCAAGATGCACCCCTGCGTATCTTTTGCAATATTGCCGCTATGGATGAGTATGCATCTATCTTTCGGCACTTTTTCATTAAAAAGTAATGGCAAAAGCCTTTGAAATTTGTCGCTTTCATGCCAGGTCGTTTGGTAAACTCCGGCCGGTATCCGCTTATCGCGGCCTCGCTCTACGGTATCCGGACCCGCGGGCTCAAGCGTAAAGCCCTCTAGCAGCACGCGCCTATCTTCCGAAACTAGGCGAAATCTGCCTATCGTGCCGTCGTAAATCTCTTTAATCCTCTCGACTATCAGCTTCATTTTTGCTCCTTTATTTGATTAAATTTATCACTGTGACTGCGATCAATATGGCCGCCGCAATAATCATAAAAGTCTTAGTTGATGTTTTCATTTTTTTACTCTTTTTAGCGGATGAAA
>NZ_CAUQHQ010000126.1:0-6411 GCF_963517995.1 uncultured Campylobacter sp. | reverse complement strand
CGAACTAAAGCCTCAAACCGAGTACAAAGTCACGCTAAAAAAGGGCTTTGGCGATGAGGATAGAATTTTACGCGAAGATGCGGAGTTTAGCGTCAAAACCGGCGATTATAAGCCGTTTTTGGAGTTTACCGATAAAGGCTCTTATTTATCTAGCGCCGGTGAAATCGGCGTAAAAGGCGTAAATTTAAATACCGCTAAAGTCGTCGTAGAAAAGCTAAAAGAGCCGAATTTAAGATACTTTTTAAATTTTACCCAAACTCCGCTTGATGACTACGTAGAAGAAGTCGCAAGCAAAAACTACGACCTAGGCGGTGCTCAAAACGAGATGCAAAAATACAAAATAAAGCTTGACTTCGCCGAGGGCGGAGATGGAGTTTATCTAGTCACGATCTACTACGACAAAGATAAAAGCGCCAAAAAAGCCGTCTATCTAACCGACATCGGCCTAAGCGCGAAAATTTCAAAAGACGAGGTGTTTTTATTTGCCAACCGCCTAAGTAAAAACGAAGTCGTCGCAAATGCGGACGTTAAAATTTACTCTGCCAAAAATAGCCTCATCGCAAGCGGTATCACAAACGACGAGGGCGTGTTTAAATTTAACAAAAAAGACATCGGCAAAGACGTAGCAAGCGCGGTCGTAACGCTTGGCAAGGAGCAAAGCTTCATCGCTCTATCGCAAAACAAACGTCTAAACGAGGAGTCGAATTTAGACGTTCAAGATAGAAGCGAAATTTACGACGCTTATTTGCATTTCGCCAGCGACATCATCCGCCCGCAGGAAAATATAAAAGGCGAGATCATCATCAAAAACGCGCTGTTTAAGGGACTAGCAAATATGCCCGTTAAGCTAAAAATCAAAGATCCGCAAAATAAAACGATCCTGGATAAAAGCGTAAATACTACCGAGCTTGGCGTCATAAATTTCGACGAGCCGGTAAACTCGGGGCTAACGGGCTCGTTTAGGCTTGAGATAATCTTTGCTAACAAGCTCATAGATAGCTACGACTTTTCCGTAGAGTCTTTTACCCCGCAACGCATCAAAAACGAGGTTAGCCTCGAAAAAGAAATTTACGCTCTAGGCGATGTTATGGACGTTAAATTGCAAAGCGCGTATCTTTTCGGCGGCGCGGCGGCAAATCTAAAGGGCGACGTAACGATAAATCTATATCAACAAGACTACAAAAACGATAAATTTAAAGAGTATAAATTTAGCAACGACGAATACGCCGCAAACGGCCTAGACCAAAGCGTCAAACAAGTAGAACTAGACGATGAGGGCAAGGGCGAAACCGTGTTTAAGCTGGAAAATAAATCCAAAATCGCAAGCGTTTTAAAAGGCACGGCAGTCTTTAACATAAACGACGACGGCAAAAACGTAAGCGCTAGCAAGAGCTTTAACGTTTATCCGTTTGACGCGATGGTGGGAGTAAAAGCAAACGATACCTACATTGACTCAAACTCTAAACTAACGCTAAATTTGGTAAGTATCGATCCGTTTAAGGACGAGGAGATAAAAGACAGGCAAAAAGCTATCGAGATAAAAAAAGAAATCTGGGACTACAACTACGATAAAGACGGCTATCTAAGATGGCACAGCCGCTACGAAAAGGTCTTTAGCGATACTCTTAGCGGAAACGAGTTCGTCTACGACTTTAAGCAAAGCGGCGATTACGTCGTCACGGTTTCAGACATCCTTAGCGGCCATTCGGCGAATTTAAACATTTATGTCAGCGGCTGGGATTACGGCGAAACGCTACAGCCGACAAAAGAACTGGCAAAAGCCAAAATCAAGCTAAACAAAAAAATCTATAAAAAAGGCGACGAGCTAATAGCAGACGTAAGCTCCGTGCTAAAAAGCGGTATCGCTATAGTCACGCTAGAATCGGGCGACGTTAAAAAATATAAAGTCGTAAACGTCCAAAACAACGTCGCAAACGCTAAATTTAATCTTGACTTCGACTTTGAGGGACTTTATGTAACGGCCTCGGTCGTGCGCGTAGCGGACAACGATACTCTGCCGTTTAGAACCTACGATAAAGTCTACGCAAAAGCCGACAAATCCTACCGCAGAGCAAATACGCTCATAGAAGCGCCAAAAACCGTAAGGTCAAACTCCAAATTTAAAGCTAGCGTAAAAACTGAGCCAAATGCCGAGGTTACAATATTTGCCGTCGATGAGGGCGTACTGCAAATCACCAACCAAAAGCTAAAAAGCCCGCTGGAGTTTTTCGATATGATTTTAAACGACGGAGTGCTTGATTACGACTTTTACGCAAATTTAAGCGGATTTAAAAAAGACGGCAAGGTGCTAAGCTTCGGCGGCGACGCGGCGAAGGCTCTTTTAGAGATGAGGATGGCAAAATTTGCTAGCCCTGTAGATAAGAAAAATATACAAACCTATATCAAAATGCAAACTGCAAAAGCCGGTGCCGACGGCGTAGCGAATTTCGAGATAGAAGTGCCTAACGACTTTAACTCCGAGATAAATTTAGCTGCGCTTAGCGTCGCCGGCGACAAACTCGGCTTTAGCGTAAATGCCGTAAAGGTAAAAGACGACGTCATCCTAAAACCTACTCAAACGGCGTATCTTATCGAAGGCGATAAGATAAACTACTCGCTAAGAGTAATAAACACGACTAAAGAGCCAAAAAAAGTAGCCTTGAGCCTAGATACCAACCTAAATGCGAAACTAGGCGTAGATAGTATCGAGCTAAAACCCGAGGAAAACGCTAAGCTAAATTTCACGGTCGATGCTAACGCTACGGGCAAAGCGTATATAAATTTCACCGCAAACGACGGCAAAGAGGGCTACTCCTACTCGCAAAAACTAGACGTCATACACGCCTATCCGCTAAGCACTTACGCTAAGACGTTTTACGCGAGCGAGAAAAAGACCTTTAAATTGGACGAAGAGTTAAACGATATCACGATAGACGCTTCAAGCTCTATCAAAGGCGTGCTAAGCGCAAACAGCGATAAACTCCTAAATTACCCTTACGGATGCGCCGAACAGCGCTCTAGTAAGCTTTTTGAGCTAAATTTCCTAGTGCTTGGGGGCGGCGACTCCAAAGAAGCTAAAGCAAGAGAAGCCGATAGAAAAAGATTCGTCCTTTCAGGCATGCAAGACGTAATCAAAATGCAAAAAACAGACGGCAGCATCGGCTACTGGAATCAGCTAAGCTATACGAACAACTTCGCCTCCGTCTACGCTATCGATATGCTACTAACGCTTGAAAAATCAGGCTTTGCGCTAGATAGCGGAGTAAAAAGCAAGGCTCTTGGCTGGCTTAGGGATTTTGATCCGGTAAATAATTTCCAAGCACTATACGCCGCATACATCCTAAGTACGCAAGGCAAGCTAGATAGATCAAAACTAAACGCGCTTTATGATCAAAAACGATACGAAGGCGGCGCGTTAGAGGGTTACTTGATGGCGGCTACGCTTAAAAACGAAGGACTAAACGAAGAGAGCAAGAAGGTGCTAAAAGGAGTCGGTAATAATTTCTTTAACGAGCAATCAGACGATCCGTCGGATTTTGGCTCAAGCGTAAGAAATAAAGCCTTTATCCTGCTTCTTCACGCTAATCACTTCGAGAAAAACGAATTTAGCGACTCTTTGGCCGACTTTTTAATAAAAAACGTAGACAAGCTTTACTCCACGCAGGAGCGCGCGTTTACGCTAAGAGCGCTAAGAGCCTATATCAAGGACGTCTCAAGCGAGAATAAATTTAAGCTCATAGCAGACGGCCGCGAGCTAGACTTTAGCGGCAGAGGCGCTATCAACGTCACTCCTAAAAAGTCTGAAATCACCATCGTACCGGAGGGTAACGCTAGCGTGTATCTAGGCGTTAGCGCATCAGGCTATAAAAAGCTAGGCGTAAATCATAAATTTGACAAAAGAGGGCTTGATATCTATAGAACTTTCGTCGATAAAGACGGCAAAGAGATAGATATTAATGCGCTTAAAGTAAACGACGTCATCTACTCTAAACTTACGCTAAGAACGGATAAATTTATCAGAAACGGCGTAATAAACGAGACGATTAGCCCTTGCTTTGAGGTGATAAACGAAAACATCGTACCAAACGCAAGAACAGGGGATACGAAAAGCTCTTTAACGCTTGAACACCAAAATATCGAGGACGATAGGGTTTTGAGCTTTTACAGTCTTTACTATAAAGACGATAAAAATACGCTTTATACGCCTCTTCGCGTAGTTATGAGCGGTAAATGCATGCTGCCTGCGGTCATCACGGAAAACATGTATGATGAAAGCATGAGCGACTACGATCTATCTCAGCACGAATTTATCGTCAAATAATCCTTTGCGGAGCGGTTTTTTAGCCGCTTCGCTTTCTTTGTCTAATCTTAAAAATAACTCGTTTTAAACATCTTATTAGCAAATTTGTAGTAAAATCAAGCATTTTTTAAACGATTATTAAGGATAAAATATGGCGGAATTTTACGACGCAAAAGAGATAGAAGATAAATTTTATAAAATTTGGGAAGAGCGCGGATATTTCGAGATAGACGCGAACAAAAACATCCGCAAAGACGGCCGTAAATTTTGCATCATGATGCCGCCTCCAAACGTAACGGGCTCGCTTCACATCGGGCATGCGCTAACCTTTACGCTACAAGACATAATGACGCGCTACAAAAGAATGGACGGCTACAAAACGCTGTGGCAGCCGGGCCTTGATCATGCCGGTATCGCCACACAAAATGTCGTTGAAAAGCAGCTATTAAATCAAGGCATCAAAAAAGAAGAACTCGGACGCGAAAAATTTGTAGAAAAAGTCTGGGAATGGAAAGAAAAAAGCGGCGGTATGATCGTGCACCAGATGCGAAAACTAGGCATCTCTCCAGCATGGTCGCGCCAAAGATTTACGATGGATGAAGGGCTAAGAAAAGCGGTCAAAAAAGCCTTCGTAAATCTCTACGAAAAAGGGCTCATCGTGCGCGAAAACTACATGATAAACTGGTGTACGCACGACGGCGCGCTCAGCGACATCGAGGTCGAGCATAAAGAAAACAAAGGCAAGCTTTATCATTTGAGATACTATTTTGCAGATAAGCCAAGCGAATATGTTGTAGTCGCTACCACTAGGCCTGAAACATATTTCGGCGATACCGCCGTCATGGTAAACCCGAACGACGAACGCTATAAAAATTTGATCGGCAAAAAAGTCGTCCTACCGGTAATCGGTCGCGAGATAAAGATCATCGCCGACGAGCACGTCGATATGGAGTTTGGAACGGGTCTTGTTAAAGTCACCCCGGCGCACGACACTAACGACTACGAGGTCGGCAAAAGGCATGATCTAGAGTTTATCACCGTTTTTGACGAAAAAGGCATCCTAAACGAGCAGTGCGCGCAGTTTAAGGGGTTAGAAAGACTTGAGGCTAGAGATGTCATCGTAGCAGAGCTAGAAAAGCTCGGAAACATCGAGAAGATCGAAGACTACGAAAATCAAGTCGGCTACTGCTACCGCTGCAAAAACGTCGTCGAGCCATACATCTCAAAGCAGTGGTTCGTCAAAAAACAGATCGCGGACGATGCGATCGCAAAGGTCGGCGAAGGCTTAGCCAAATTTTACCCGGCTCACTGGATAAACAGCTTTAACGCCTGGATGCGCGAGCTTCGCGACTGGTGTATCTCGCGCCAGCTATGGTGGGGACATCAGATCCCGGTATTTTACTGTAATGAGTGCGGACACGAGTGGGCGGACGAAGGCGATCCGACGCAGTGCCCAAAGTGCAAAAGCGCAAATTTCCATCAAGACCCGGATGTACTTGATACATGGTTTAGCTCGGGGCTTTGGCCATTTAGCACGCTTGGCTGGGGCAACGGCGAGGAGCTAAAAAACGAGAAATGGTTTGACGGCGATTTGGCCGAATTTTACCCGAACAACCTGCTAATCACCGGCTTTGATATCTTGTTTTTCTGGGTGGCTAGGATGATGTTTCAGGGCGAAAACGCGCTGGGCAAGCTGCCGTTTGACGATATTTACCTGCACGCTTTAGTTAAAGACGAGCAAGGTAGAAAGATGAGTAAAAGTCTAGGCAACGTCATCGACCCGCTCGTTAGCATCGAGGAGTACAGCGCCGATATACTGCGCTTTACGCTTGCGCTACTTGCCGTGCAGGGACGCGACATCAAGCTAAGCGACGAAAAGATGAAGCTCGTGAGAAATTTTACGAACAAGCTTTACAATGCGAGCAAATACCTGCTGTTAAACGAGTCTAAATTTGCAAATTTAAGCGACGCAAAAATCGAAACGAAGCTTGGCAAATACATGCTAAGCCGATTTAACGAGTGCGTACGCGAAGTTCGAGAGAACATCGACGCCTACCGCTTTAACGACGCGGCAAACGCGATTTATAAATTTTTATGGGACGAGTTTTGCG
>NZ_CAUQHQ010000125.1:0-6432 GCF_963517995.1 uncultured Campylobacter sp. | reverse complement strand
GCTTGCGGGTAGGATTTCGCTTGAGGGGCTAATTGACTATTATCAAAACGACAAAGAGACGCTTTACGCTTTGATATTTGACCTGCGCTTGCCTAGGCTGATAGCGGCATTTTTGATAGGCGCTAGCCTTAGCGCGGCGGGCGTGATATTTCAGGCGATGTTTGCAAATCCTTTGGTAAGCCCGAATATCCTGGGTGTCGGTAGCGGAGCGGGGTTTGGCGCGGTGGTTTGCATTTTAGCCTTCGGTAGTCCCGTAGCCACGCAAATAGGCGCTTTCGTTTTCGGTTTTTTAGCCGTCATGATAGCTTACGCCCTAGGCGTTTTGGTCAACAAAAACTCAAAGCTCATGCTGGTGCTTGCGGGCATCATCACGGGCGCGATATTCGAGGCGCTGATCTCCGTCGTCAAATACGTCGCCGACACACAAGAAAAGCTACCAAGCATCGTATATTGGCTGATGGGAAGCCTAAGCGCCATCTCTTGGAGCGACGTAGCGGCGCTTGCTCCCGTTTGCGTTAGCGGACTCGCGCTTTTGAGCCTAATGGGCTGGAAGCTAAACATTTTATCCCTAGGCGGCGAACACGCAAGCATTTTGGGCGAGAGTAAATTTTTAGGCTTTATCTTTATCGTACTTGCTACGCTGATAACGGCCGCAAGCGTAGCGATAGCGGGTATCATCGGCTGGGTCGGGCTTTTGATGCCGCATGTTACGAGGCTGATTTACGGCTCCGATAACTCGCAGCTAGTTCCGATTTCTGCGATTTTAGGCGGGATATTTTTGATGCTAACCGACGTCGCGGCTAGAAGCGTGAGCTCGGCTGAAATCCCGCTAAGTATCCTAACCGCGCTTATAGGCGCTCCGATGATCGGCGTCATCATCGTTAAAAAGGGCAAAAGATGGTCTTAAACGTAGAAAATTTAAGCTTTTCATACGAGTGCAAGCAAATTTTGCAAAATTTGAGCCTTAGCCTAAAAAGCGGCGAAACGCTTGCGATTTTGGGCCCAAACGGCATAGGCAAATCTACGTTTTTAAAGATTATCTTAGGACTCTTAAAAGCAAAAAGCGGTCAAATCCTGATCGACGGGCGCGATCATGCCTCTCTTAGCGGCAAAGAGCGCGCCAAGCTCGTAGGATACGTGCCTCAAAGCGAAAATATCGCTTTTAGCTTTAAGGTAAAAGATCTGATTTTAATGGGCGTAAACGCAAACGTCGGTATGTTTTCAAGGCCGAGCGCAGAGGATAGGGCGATGACTGAGGAAGCCGCAAGCATAGCAGGCGTTAGCGAGTATTTAAATTTAAACGTAGACGAGCTAAGCGGCGGCATGATGCAGCTAGTGCTTATAGCACGCTCGCTAGTACTACGGCCTAAAATTCTCGTCATGGACGAACCTACGTCGTACCTCGACGTCTTTCATCAAAACGCCGTTTTAAGCCTAATCAAAAAACTAAATAGCGAGCAAAAAACCTGCGTGATCTTTACCTCGCATCATCCCGATCACGCGCTTGCGGCGGCGGATAAAACCTTGCTATTAAACGGCCCCTTAGGATATGAATTCGGCGCAACGGGTCAAATTTTAAAGGGCGAAAATTTAACCAAACTTTTCGGTATCGATTTTATAAATTTAAACGTCGAAGATAAAAGGAGATTGCTTGTTAGGTGGAGGGTTTAAATTTGATGGCGATATGGCTAGGATCGCATGTTGTAAATTTGGCTAAAGCAAATCGGAGCTTGAAATATTTAGTGATCATTATATCTTAAGAATGAGTGCATGCATAAATAGGCAAAAGGCATCTTTAAGACTTATTAACGTAATCATAAAAACAGATAAGCACTTTGAGGCATTGATATTATTAAGAGGTGGAGTTTAGGGCATAATAGGGCTAAAAATATAAAAAAGTTTGAAAAGTGAGATTTTCAATATAATAAATAATAAATGCCCTAAAGTATGGGCTTTTTAGCTTGATATTCGGTATTTTTAGTTAGGTTCAAGATAAGTTAAAAACTTTCAAAGGATAGTGCATCTTATTTTGCAATAAATGAAGTGTAGCTAAGCACAAGCGCACATTAAATGAGAGTGTGCAAATTTATATTGTTAAAAAGCTTACAATACGTTAGTTGACTACAGAGCCAAATCTAATTATAGAATAAAACACTCAATAACTACGCTACGTCCATTGCTTTACAAGAGGCAAAACGCCTAATATAAAAACCCAAATAGCCACAGCGGGATTTTATTGCCACTTCCGACTTCTATATCGTCGGCTACTACGTACGAGTTTTGCACGTCTTTGATCTGCTCAAAACTCTTTTTGGCTCCGCCTACCTCAAAGGTAAATTTATCATCTACAATGAAGTCGCCCTGCTTGCTTAACATAAGCGAATCTATTTGAAATTTTCCGGCCTTATAGGCGCTTATTTGATTTACGAAAAAGCTCTCTCTCAAGCTTCCGATATTAGGCGAGCTACTTAAGGCATAAGCTAGGTTAGTATTGCTTAGGTAAATTTTATCCGGCTTTAGTATGGCGTTATATCTCCTGCTTTTACTAGTTAAATTTATTATAAGACCTGCGCTTTGCATATATCTTAGGTATTCGATAAGAGTAGACCTAGATATTTCGCACGCCCTTGCCAACTCGCTTATATTTGGGCTAAAAGGAACGCTTTGACTTAGTAAAAACAGTAGCTTTTTTAGCTTATCTATATTTGCGTAGTTTAGCGAGCAAACATACGGGATGTCGCTTTGCAATACTTGATTTATCACGCCCGTTAGTTTAGAGTGAAAGCCTATTTTATCGTTTGCAAACGGATATGCTCCGTGAGTTAGATAGTCTTTAAAATATATGAACGGCTTAAATTTGCCAATTAAATTTACGGCTATTTCATAGTGATTTGCCAACATTTCATCTAGGCTATATTTTTTGTATTCGCTTTTTAAATTTAGATTTAAAAACTCTCTAAAAGACATAGTGTTTAGATGATACTTTACCGCTCTCCTGCTTAGATCGGCCCCGTTTATATCAAGCTCTAGCATAGACGAACCCGTGATTACGAGTTTTAGATTGCTTTGGTCTATGATGGTTTTTATATGAGACGACCAATCTTTTAGCTTGTGTATCTCGTCTATCAAAAGTATTTCGCCGCCCACTTTTTCGAAGTCGAGCGCGAATTCATAAAGAGACGTCGCTGCGAATAAAGGATTGTCCATGCTTATATAAAGGGCTTTTTGCGAAGCTTGGAAATTTTGTTTTAGGTATTGCAAGATTAACGTCGTTTTACCAACGCCGCGCTGCCCTAATATCATTACGGCTTGTTCACTAAAATCTATATCGTCGTAAAGATATCTTTTAAAATCAAGCTTCACTTTTCTTAGATAGTTTTGCTGCTCATTAAAGAATCTCGTAAAGTCCATATGCGTTCTTTTATTAAAAGTTGTTAAGTATATTTTACAATTTTATATAATATTTGTCAAACACAATATCGTATTAATACAACAATCCAAATAGCCACAGTGGGATTTTATTTCTCACCTAATTAAGTTTAGCTACACATTGTTTTAATAATTTATGCTATATCATAGCAGAAGATAAAAGTTTTTTAGCGAGAATCATCTCAATTTTATATTCTTTTTGATACAGTATTAAGTTTTATAATTATATAAGGCTCAAGATAAAAAGTTTTTAACTTATCTTGAGCCTTATATATTAAATGATAGCTTACAAATTTGACGGCTATGTAATATGATTTTTACAATAAATAAATATAATTTTAAAAATCATAAATGACTTTTGTCTCTAATGCTAGACAAAGAATAAAATGTCAGTCTATTGATAATTTATGTAATGGGGCTAAGATTAATCCATATTTTGACCAAAGTTTTTCGTTCAGAAAAACAAAACTCTTACTCATGCGTAAAAGATTTTGGAGATCCAATGGTCTCCAAAATCAAAAAAATCTCTCTATTAAAAATCATTTTTTGCTTTTTTTCATTTTAGGTCGTGGAAATTTATAATAATGGCTAAATTTCAAGGCGTAGTATTGAATACTACTCCTGCAAAAGTTAAGTTTTGGACGTAGAAAAAGATTAAAATCAAGGCGTAGTATTGAATACTACTCCTGCAAAAGTTAAGTTTTGGACGTAAAAAATGATTAAAATTTAGGCGGAGTATTGAATACTCCTGCTATAAAAATATATTTCTACAAAGCAGAAAAAGTATCGTCATCCGCTTCATCTTCAGGCTCATAACCGGTTCCATTTTGGATCTCTTCTTCGCTGATTATGTCTTCGTCTGAAGGAATATCGCTATTAATGTAATCTGTATTATCAATTTGTGCATATAACAAAAGCGAATCTCATCAAAAAAACAATGAAAAATAGTTCTAGCCATGATCATTGCAGAGCTATGTCCTCGTTGGAGAATTTTTAAATAAAGAATCCAAAGTTTATATACACCTATTAAACATCTTATTGGGTATGTATATGGTATAATACCGCCATAGAAAAAGACTAAAGGCAGCTTATGGGCAATAAGATTTCTAAAATAATAGATAAAATGAGAAATTCTCCATCTAGTGTTAGCTTTAATGAGGTGCGGGACGTATTGGTCTATTTGGGCTATGAGCTTAGTAGCAATGGGGAGGGGTTAGCATATGATTTTTAGAAAATCTAGCCATGAACATATAAATATCCCGTTTGCTAAACCCATAAAGAAACACTATGTCAAAAAAGTTTTAGAGAATTATGAAGAGGAAGCGATAGACTAGCATTGCCAAACAAAGATTACCTGAGACTATTTTTTTATAAGAGTTCGCGGAACTTTTATAAAAGGACAACCCTTGAGGAATCTAGGAGTATAAAATGGCACAAAACGGCAAAAACAAAGAATACTACTTAAATTTGAACTATAGTATGATTATAAACAAAGAAGACGATGAATTCGTAGCTTACTACAAAGAGTACCCTAAAGTTACGGGATGCGGAGATAATGAAATAGAAGCTATTGAGGATTTAAAAGAAGCTTTTTCCTGCTTGCTTGACGTATTAATAGCGGAAGGAGAAGAGATCAGAGAGCCTGCACCGGTTGAAAAGAAAATAAGGGTTAACGTAATTCTCCCGGAAAAGCTATTAAAATCTATCAGCAAGTTGACGACTAACAGATCGGACTTTTTGTGCAAGGCCGCAAAATACGCGATAGATAACAAGATAGCTTTATAAGAACGCCTAAAGTAGGTATTTTTTACTGCAACATACGAATATTTTCGTATGTTTTTGTATTGCGATGAATTTCTTGCTCATGAAAATGTTTGTTTTTAATATTATTGGGTTTTAAAGCCCTGTTTTAGGGCTTTTAAAAAGGTATGTTTTTAGTTTAAGGTTTATGAGCGGTAAGACCGGGTAAAACTTAAAGAGTAAAATGCCCTATTTTAGGGGGTTTGGGGTTTAAGGTTTTATACCTTCATTTTTTCTGCGACGATCGGCAATTTTTGCAAAGAACAATTAATTTTTAATAGCCTTTTTCATTTAGCCTTCTGTAATCACCACATCCCAACCGAAGTCCTAAATCACAAGCTTTGCCATAATATTGTTTTGCAGTGGAAAAATTTTGTTTTACACCTTGACCGTTTTCGTATAAAAACCCTAAGCTAGTGCAACCAAAAGCCTCTCCACTATCACACGCTTTTTGATATAGCTCAGCAGCTTTTTGGTAGTCACCTTTATCGTAAGCTTCGTTTCCCAATTCGGTAAGATCTTTGGAAAATCCAATAGAAAATAAAACTACAAGTAAAACTAAAATTCTTTTCATTTTTTTACTTCTTTAATATAAACTATATAGGTGATATTTTGTCTTTTTTAAACTTAAATTATTATTAATTATATATTTATTTTTGTGATAAAAAATAGCATATATAAACTTACCTATCATTTCCTATACTTTTTCTAAAAATAAACTCTGGTTTTTGTTCATATTTATGTATAGATGTATGTAAATTGCCGTAACTAGCGTTAAGTGCGCTATTTGGTTGAAATAGTTATGAGAGCTGTGCCTTTCAAACTACTTTAGAGAAGTGCATCAAAAATTTATCAAATACTAAAATTTGGGTAGATTATGCTTGTAGATCGAAAAAATTTTAGGCTCAAAATAACTTAATCAGATTCTCTCTTATCATATTTAGTAAAATATGATAAAGCTCTTTCATATCTTTACTGTTATTATGTCTAAACTTTACTTCGCTATACTCGTTACTTTTCAAGAGCATCGACAAAATCATAGTCCTTGTGCTTAGCTTCACTTCGTTTGCTACTGATTAGGATGCGCTATCTTTGAGAAAAACTCCTTTTGAAAGTCTTTAACTTATCTTGAATCAATTTTTATAGTATTGTTTTTCGATTATAATAGTAACGACCAATCCATTTGCCTACTTATTGATATTT
>NZ_CAUQHQ010000124.1:0-6728 GCF_963517995.1 uncultured Campylobacter sp. | reverse complement strand
GATACCCCTTAAATTTTAAAATGTTTTGGCTTTTAATTCTTTCTTGTATTCAGTGAACGCATAAGCGGCACTAAGATTTTTAAACGAATTTTATTAAGCCCGTGAAGTCCTTAAATCTTTGACGCGGGGTAAACCCCCTATTTAATCAACGAGGAACTTCACGGAAACATTTTAACCGAAACCTAAGAAATAATGACTTATGCTCGAGAAGTCGGCTCGCAAAAAAATATTTCAGGTTTCTAGATAAGTATCATACAATTTAATCAGACAAAAAAGTCAAATTTAACGTCAAACAGCTTTAAATTTAACCCGTTTGCCGTAAAATATCTGCGGATAAAAAGATAGCGCCGCGCCGCGCACGAGCCTAGTCCTAGCGCAAGGCAAGAGTACGGCGATCAAACCCAAATTTAACCCGAGCTTTCGGGCTAAATTTGAGTGGGTTTCAAAAGTAAAAGAGGATAAATTTACTCCACGAGCTTCATCTGCTCGGCGCAGATGGCCTTCCACGAGCTTTGCAGATTTGAGCCGACGCACTCCTGCAGATATGGCTTTGCTTCGCTTTCGCGTTTTAGCTTGATGTAGATTTCCGAGATCTGAGCTAGCGCGCGCAGCCTGTTTTCGGGATCTAGACGCGTATCTACGAGCTCCTGCGCGGCCTGTAAAGCCTCGCCGAGTCTATCTAGCTTGCTTAGTGAGCCGATGTACTCAAAGTCGATTTTCGGGCTAAAAGTGGCTATATGTAGGCGTTTTTGTAGGTCGATCGCCTTTTTGGCGTAAACCGACGCGTTTAAAAAGTCGTTCGCGCCGTACGTCGCCTCAGCCATGCGGTCGTAGAGCTCGATGACCTTAAAGTCGTTTTTGCGTAGAGTCTCGACGGCCGTTATCGTCGCGGCGGCGTCGGAGAGCCTGCCTAGCCCCATCAGCGCTTCAAATCTATAAAAAAGCACGGGCGAAACGTCGGCGTACTCCTGCCTAGATGCTATAGCTAGGGCTTCGTCTGCCACGCGCAAGGCATCGTTATACTTTTCCGTTTTTATCAAAACGGAGGCTAGTTTGATGAGCCACTCCACGCGGTCTAGCATATCTGGCGCAAGGATATTTTGCGAGGCTAGCTCGTGCGCGGCGGCGAAGCGAGAAAGGCGCATATAGCAGTCAAATAGTTTAAATTTAGCCCCGATTTTCTCGCCTACGCCGTAGTTTTCGGTCAAATTTACCGCCGTAGCACAGTCGTTTTGGCGAATGGCTTCATCTGCTAAATTTAGCGCAGCCTGAGCTAAAACGGCGCTTGCGTCCGTATCGTTTAGATCGCGCACGGCCTGGGTATAGCGCAGGACGGAGTCAAATTTACGCTCTTTTAGATAGAGCGCAACCTGCTCTTTTAGCGCTTTAACGCCGACGTCCGTTTTGCCGTATTTGTCGATGAGCGCGTCGTAGTGCTCGTGCAGCTTAGTCGCATTATTCTCGTCGTTTCTAGCGAAAAATAGCTTATCTAGCGCATTTTGCACGATGGCGGCGTACTGCCCATCCGCAAACTCGCTTTGGTATCTTTTTAGGTATTCGTAGGCTTTTTGCGTGTCCGGCGTGCCGGTTAGCGCGATGCCTAGATTTTTTAGCACGGTTTCGTACTCGTCGTCGTTTTTGTCTAATCTAGCGAGTAAAATTTCATAAATTCTCGCGGCGATATCGTCCATCTTTTTCTCGTGAAATACCCCAGCCAGCGCCATTAGCTTGGACGCGTCGTTTAGTAGATATTCTTGGTTTCTGTTTAAAATTTTAAGCATAAAGTCCTTGGCGCGGTCAAATTTCGCCTTGTCGATACTGCCTTGCACGAGGCTAAGAGCCGCGCGGCTAGCTACGTCTAGCGTCTGCGCCGAGTACAGCACGTCCTCATACATCCTCACGGCCTCGTCCTGCCTACCGGAGGCGTAGAGCTTATCGGCAAACTCAAGCTCGGCTAGCTTGGTGAAATTTGAGTTTGGATGTTCGCTTTTAAGGATATCTAGCGTGTAGCTCGCGTCGCTAACGAGCTCTTGTCTAAGATAAGCCCTAGTCACTAGATATAGCGCCTCAGGGTAGTTTTCATCCGACACGAACCTGCGCATCCACGCGCGCCCCTCGCTTGCGACGTCTGCTGCGCCAAGCCCCTCAAAGCTATTTTGCGAGTCTAAAATTTTATCCAAAGCGCGCAGCCTATACAGCAAAAACTCGCTGGCAAAGATACTATTTGGATAGCGGCGTAGCGCCGTTTGCGTCGTGCTTATCGTCTCATCGTAGCGCTTGGCCTCATAGCTTTTTTTGACGTCTAGGTACATGTTTATATCGTTGCTATCGCTGCTTTCTATCGGGGCCTTATTTAGATCTAGCGGTCCGACGCTAGGCGCGGTCATCTGCTCAAATATCGGGGCGAAATTTATCCCCGCGTTTGCTTGTTTTTTAAATTCGCTTAAATTTTGATCTATCACGATGGCGTGACGTTTGGCCACTCCGCCGTTTTTACTAAAAGGCACGGTAGGAGCGCCGTAAAGAGACTCGCTAGAAGATATCAAGCGAGAATTCGCGCGCGGCACGATATAGACTCGCATACCGCTCTTTTCCTCGCGGAATCTCACCTCCGCAAGAGCCAAAATTTTATCCTCGACCTTCGGCAACGTGCCGCCAGGAAGATCGCAAAAATAAAGCTTGCGGTCGTAGGCGAGGATCTCCTCTTTACAAACAAGCCCCTTCTCGTCGCTAATGTTTATCACGGTGTAGGGCCTGCCGTCCTCTGCGCCCGAATTTACGCTCAGGCTAAAAGAAAACGCCAAAATCGGTAAAAAAAGTAAAAAATATTTTCTCATGCGACCATTATACCCTTTTTCGTTTAAAAAGCGCTATAAAAGCGAATATTACGCGCTTTAAAGGCTATTTTTTTACTAAATTCAGCGCGTTTGGATAAAATTTTATTTAGCCTAAATTTAACTTTGCCATAGCAAGAAATTTGGATTTTAAAGCAGCGCGGCTGCGGATAAATTTAACCGTCGCAAGCCAAAAGCTCCGCCCGCTACGTCAAATTTGACGTAGCAAGTCCGGCTTTTGTGATTAAATTTATAAAATTTGCCCGCCTCGGCGGATAAATCCGCCTTCCGAATTTGACCGATTGCCGCTACGCCTCTTTTGAGATATTAACGAGCTTAAAGGCATATCCGCTAAATTTCGCCTTGCAAAGCGCGACCGTGCCCTTCATCTGCGGCTCTAGCTTAAATTTAATCCTTATTTCTACGCCATTAGCTTGCACACTCACCATATCGCCGTCTTTTACCTTTGCGGCTGCGGCAAACGACGCCGAGCCGATTAGCTCCTTTATCTCGCCGCTTAAATTTGACCCGTCCGCCTCATCCATAAAAAACACGACGCTACCGTCAAAGCTCTCGGGCTCTTTTAGCGGCGTTAGCTTGCCGTCCGTTTTAAACTCGCCCTGCGCGCCGTCGGCCAAAACGACGTTTTTGCCGAGCATTTGCAAAAACTCGAATATATTTTTCGCGTCCGCATGGGCTAAAAAGGAGCTATCTATCACGATATTTTCGCACTCCTCTAAAAACTCCGCGATCTGCTCAAACTCCTCCTCGCCGACGTTGCACTCGCCGCTTAGGTATCCTTCGTCAAGCCCCTCAAAATATTCGCGCGTTTGCTCGTCAAATTTAGCCGCGTCAAGCGAGTATTTACAAAGCAAAGCTAGCACGTAGCTAGCCGATCCGATCTCGCAGCGAACGAGATTTTCAGCGCCTAAAATTTTATCCTCAAAGCAAGAAATATATAAAAATTCGTTTTGCTTTATTTGCTTTGCTAGCTGCGGATTTTGCTCGCAAAGTAGGCTTGCCAGGCTTAAAGTTTTTGCATTTTTAAATTCGCTAAATTTCATCGTTTATCCTTTAAATTTAGCTTGGATTTTATAAAAATTTGTTTTAAGAGGGGGTAAATTTGCGCCGATTAGACGCAAATTTGGTTATTTTTCTAGGCCGAATTTGACGGCTGCTTTAGCAAGCTCGAGAGTAGCGTCTACGAATTTATCTTTTTTCGTCGCATACGGTAAAAATAGCGGTATCTCCGTGCAAGCCGCGATATACGCATCAGCCTCGATAGCCGCGATCGTATCGTTAAAGAGACCCACGTACTCTTTTAGCTTGTTTGCCTTTGCGCCCTTGTAGATGCAGTCCATGACGTCGCTCATCAAATTTTCGGGGATTTTTACGCACTCTAGGCCCGCGGCGATCAGCTCGTTTTCGTAAATTTTAGCTGCGGTCGTGCCGGTAGTGGCGATGACGGCGATCTTTTTAGCGTGCGGGAAATTAGACTTTATCGACGCGGTCGCGATTTTAGCGATGTGCAGGATATTTACGCCGCACTCCTGCGTTAGGCGCTCGGCAAAATAGTGAGCCGTGTTGCAAGCTATGCAGACAGCCTCGCAGCCGGCGTTTTTTAGCCTAGTTGCAGACTCTTTCATAAAAGGAAACGGATCCTCGCCTCCATGCAGGATATACGCCGTGCGGTCCGGGATCTGCGGGTGGTTATCGATGACGATGGGGATGTTGTCCTGATCCTTTGCGGCGTTTGTGAGTTCTACGATCTTAGCGTATAGATCTATCGTAGCTAGCGGTCCCATACCGCCTAAAATTCCGATTCGTTTCATGAAAAAGTCCTTAAATTTAAAAAGCCGAGAACGAAGTCTCGGCTAAATTTAGCTCAAAAATCCCTACAAAAGAATCGGAGCTATCAAAAATCCAAGCGCAACAGAAAGCGCAACCATGATAGTGCCCGGTACGAAAAACGAATGGTTAAATACAAATTTACCCACTCTAGTAGTTCCCGTATCGTCCATAGCGATAGCGCCCAAAGTCGTAGGATACGTAGGAAGTACGAATAATCCTGAAACTGCGGCAAATGAAGCTACGAGTATCCAAATGTCTTTCGAACTTTCAGGAGAAGTCATACCTAGAGCTGCAGCAACCGCAGGCATCATAACCTTAGTCGTAGCGGCCTGCGAATATAACAAGCAGCTTAGGAAATATAGAGCGATAGCTAGCACAAACGGATACTGCGTGACTACGTTTTTAGCTACCTCTTTGATACCGTCGATGTGTCCGTTTACAAAGGTAGTGCCTAGCCACGCGATACCGATGACGCAGATGCAGGCGTTCATACCGCTTTGAAATGTGCTGGTAGAAAGAAGCTTGCCAGTGTCGATCTTGCAACAAACGGCAATAAGAAAGCCGATAGTAAGCATAATGCTAATAATCGCGCTATCTCTTGAAAGGATAGGTTTTTCTATAAGCCCTAGACTCTTTGAGATAAGAAGAGCATAACAAACCACGACTACGACGCCTACGGCAAATATCGCGACCGATCTTTTAGCATACGGTTTTGGTTCATCATACTCGTGCGCTTTGATTTCTTCTACCAAGCCTTTGGCAAGCCTATCTTGGTAAATAGGATCTTTTGAGAGGTCTAGATCGTAAAATTTATTTACGATAAAGGCCGTAACAAGCACGGCTACGAAAGTAGTAGAAATGCATATAAAAAGCAGCATAGGATAGCTAACGCCTAGCTTTTCGCATAGACCGCTCATAGCAACGAAAGCCGCAGATATCGGACTAGCGGTAATGGCCACTTGAGACGAAACGACCGAGAGCGCTAGCGGCGCGCTTGGCTTAATGTTTTGGGTTTTAGCAACCTCTACGATAACCGGTATCATAGAAAATGCAGTGTGTCCAGTGCCGGCTAATATAGTAAGCAAATACGTAACAACCGGTGCTAGGTAGTTGATTTGCTTTGGGTTTTTACGCAAAATTTTAGATGCGATCTGAACCAAATAATCAAGTCCGCCCGCCACTTGCATCGCCGTAATCGCAGAAATTACGGATGCAATAATCAAAATAACGTCTATCGGGATATCTTTCATATCCACCTTCATACCCAGTATCGCTAAAATAACGACACCAAGACCGCCGGCGTATCCAACGCCCATACCGCCTAGCTTAACGCCTAGGTAGATGCCTCCAAATAGGACTATGAGCTGGAAAATCAGCATAATATCCATAGGAAAACTCCTTTAAGTAAATTTAACTTATAAATTTAAAAACGCCGAAAGATCGCTCTCTCGGCGCGCGCATGCCTAAATTTATTTACCCATATGAGGGTTTAGCATATTTTTAGGCTCTAAGATTTTGTCGATTTCCTCTTTTTTGAGGTAGCCTCTTTCTAAGCAGATATCGCCTACGGCTTTGCCGGTTTGCAACGCTTCTTTAGCGATGCTTGCTGATTTTTCGTAGCCGATATATGGGTTAAACGCAGTTACGATACCGACTGATCCGAGTACTGACTTTAAGCATGCCTCAGGATTTGCAGTTAGTTTTCTGATAGCTTTTTCGGCTAGGGTTTTCATCGCATTTTCAAGGATAAAGATCGAGTTAAATAGTGCGTAAGCGATGCCCGGCTCAAACGCGTTTAGCTCAAATTCGCCTCTCTCGCTGCAAAGCATGATGGTTACGTCATTGCCGATTACCTCGTAGCATGCTTCGCCTACGACCTCTGCGATGACCGGATTTACTTTACCCGGCATGATAGAGCTACCTGGTTGCATTTGCGGTAAATTTATCTCGCCAAGACCGCATCTTGGGCCTGAGTTCATTAATCTTAGATCGTTTGCGATCTTGCTTAGGCGAACGGCAGCGGTTTTTAGCGCGCCGCTAACG
>NZ_CAUQHQ010000123.1:0-6774 GCF_963517995.1 uncultured Campylobacter sp. | reverse complement strand
CTCCAATGGCGTATTTTTGGTCATAAAAGCCATCTTTTGAGTCATAAAAGTTGTTATAGACGTGCACCTTTGCATTGCGTGCCATAGGTAGGCGTTGCGCGCAGTTGTCAAAAACGTTATGAGCGACCGTTATAGTCCTTGTTTCGCTGCTGCCATCAGAGTCTCTTGAGCCAATTAACATCGTTTTGTCATGGTTTTCAAAGATGTTGTGCGAGATCGTGATAGCCGCACTGTCTCCCTTGACGTCGCATAGTCCGTCGTAAGTCTGCCATTTGGTAAGCTCTCCGCCTGCTAAATGCACATGACTAAGCTCGACCGTGTCCTTAAAATGGCAGTGATCTACCCAGATGTTTTTGCTTGATTCTATGCTGACGCCGTCATATTGCGCATTAAAGCCGTCATTTTTTTGTATATCTGGAAATGGATCAAAAGCATCTTCGATCTTAATATTGCGGATCGCGATATTTTGGACATTTTTTAACAAAAGCGAGCCGCCTTTTATGCCTGAGTTTTCGCCTAAGCCGATTATTGTGGTGTTGATAGCTACCGGCACTACGATGAGCTTTTTCCACTCGTTGGCTAAATTTTTGCGAAGCGCTGCTAACTTTGGATCTTGCGAACCGTCTAAATTTGCACGGCATGAAGCGCCGTAAGCCTGCATAAATTTGGCATAAGAGCTAAACTCGCCACCGCTAATCTCACTTATAAATTTATCCAGCCCATCGCTATTGCCATTTTGTGGGATCTTGCCTTCGCTAAGGTCTATGAGCCCATCCACATAGATGACGTAACCACCCATTTGAGCGTATTTTACGAGCTCTTGCCTGTCTTTTACGACGACTTCTTTACTCTCTTTGCCGGCATATCCGCCAAAATTTTGCTCTGCACCAATGCTAGCGTAACCAAAGGGCGAGTCGCTTGCTTTTATCTCGCCTGCTTGAGCTAGAGCACCAAATGCAAATAACGCACCAACAGCGAGAAACAATATCTTTTTAAACATCTTTAGCCTCCCAAATTTGGCTTTTATTTTTGATCTTCTGTTGTAAAGATTGCTGCCGAATTTTATTTTGGCTCATTAAATTTAGCGTAAGACTTTTATAAATTTTTAGTAAAAGCGAAATTGAGCGGCGAGTACCTTGCAAAACGCGCAAACCACTTCGCTTACGCAAAGACGCGCCTGTTTTTAGCCGACAAAACCCGAATTTAATTTTTCTCAAATCCAGCGCAGACGATGTTTTTTAGCGTTTGGGCTTGCTTGATTAGCGTTTCCTTATTAGCTTGCGCGCCGCGCAAGCCTTTTTCGTACGAGGCGATCGAGTTTTGCGGCGAAGAGTTTTCTTGCGAGCTAAAAATTTTGACGACTTCAAGCGAGATTTCGCCCCGCGTTCGCACGATCAAAATTTCACGCGCATCCTCGCTGTCGCGGCTTTCTACGCTCGCCATGCTTATCTTTTTGCCCGCGTAAAACGCCTCGCAGACGCCGCCCTCTGCCCCATAATCCGTTACCTTGACAGAGCCTTCTTTAAATTCGTAAATTTTGATCCGCCTCGACCTTCGAAGCTTCTCGTCGCCGCTCCACTCGCGCTCCCCCGTGTCCAGGCCTGCGACCGTAAACGCGCCGTCCTCGGCCTTATACATGTCGCCCAGCATTACGGGCAGCTTTTTGCCCTCTTGCTTGGTTAGCGTAAAGCCGATCTTTTCGCCGTTTTTAAAAGACGCGCGAAACCGCTCGGAGAAAAACGCCGTGAAAAACGCGACCTCTTTTAGCGCGCCGTCCGTATCCTCGTATCTCGTCCAGTTTTCCTCGGGCACGCCAATTAAAGCGACGTCCTTGTCCGCGCTAGGCTTTAGCCCTGCGCAACCGCAAAACGCCCAGACCGCGACCGCGCCTAACAGCAAATTTTTCATATTTTTCCTTAAATTTGCACCCAAATCCGATCAAAAACGCGCCAAATTTACGCCCTAGCTTGCACCGTAAATTTTAAAAACTCGGCGAAATTTTCCTTTTTATCTTTTAGCTCAAACGGTATCTTATGCTCTTTTTCGCCGATTATTACGGCATCCTCTTTTACTTCGATCTGCGCACCCCTGATCTCGTCCCACGAGCTAAAAACGGGCTCTTCCATCAGCTCGCGGCTAATGAGTCCGCGCTCGTCTAGTATCACTCCGTAAGGCTTACCAAAAAGCGAGCGGTCAAGGCTGTGAAGTATCGGCGAGACGGGCTTAAAAACGCTAAGCGATTTTGATAGCAGCTTCGTCTCGTCAAGCGGCGTTTTTAGCGCTTCACCCAGCTCAAGCTCCAAAATTTTATCCGCGATCGTGCGCTCCTGGGCCTTAACGCCCTCCTCGAAAACCGCTCGCAAGACCGCTTTTAGCGCCCTTTTCATCGCCGCTTTCATCTCGTCCTCGATTTCAAATTTGCATTTTTCTAGCTCTTGCCACGCGAGATTTTCCAGCTCGTCAGGCGAATGCTCGCCTAGCCTAAACGCCGCGGCTACTTCGTCCGCGTTTGCGGCGGAGGCGTCAAATTTAACCAAAAGATGCCGCTGCGTGAGTAAAAATCCTATGCTTCTTCGCACTATGCGCGTATGTACGCCGATAAAAGCAAGCGGAAGGGCACCGTAAAATTTAACCGTCCCGCCGTAATCCGCGCCTTCTTGTCGCCCTAGGCTTTTGTCTAAAATTTGCCTCGTAGCTAGCGCGAAAACCTCGTTCGCATCGTCCCAAACGGGGTGCTTTGCACCTCCTAAAACCAAAACCTTTTGCGCGCTCTCGTCTAGCGACGCTAAAATTTGCTCTAAATTTTGCATATTTTTCCTAAATTTTAGTTTTTTAGATACCTTCGCGTTAGGGCCCAAATCATAGCTTCAAGGCGCGGCAAAAGCCTAAATTTAGCAAAGGCTAAATTTAACGCCCAAACGCCGACTAAATTTATTTTAGCCTTTTGTATTTCCATTCGCGCTCTTGGGCTAGTTTAGGCTTGCCGTCCGTAAAAACGTATCTTTTATAAGCGGTCATCGCATGCTTACTTTGCATATCAAAGGACATCAGCGAGCCGCCGTATACTACGTCGTCAGCTAGTATATCGCTATCAAAAGTCGCCTCGATGCGCTCTTTTTGCGCCCATCTTTTACCGTTTGCGTCGCTAACTAGCCCATAGACGTCTACGCTCACGTTATCGCCGCGCGTATCGTAGCCGTAGACTAGCTTTTTGTCGCCGTCTTTAGCGCCGTATCGCTGCGTAAGCAGACGCTCGCCAGACTTATCGTAGACGTTGCGACTAGAAAACTCTTGCTTCCACTCTTTTTTCTCGTTATCCCACGAAAACGCCGCCGTCTCAAAGTCCGCGCCGCTAACTACGATCACGTCTTTGTAGCTGTTTTTCCACTCTTTTTTCTCGTTATCCCAGACCAAAGTTATCGTCACGTCCTTGCCGTTTGCGGCCTCGTGCCTAGACATCTGCGAGTTTTGCCATGCGCCGTCTACGTAGACGCTGCTTACGCGCTCGTATTTACCGCGAACGTCGCCTGCAATGATCTCTTTTTGAGACGGTATCCACGCGCCGTTTTCAAACAGCGACCTTTCATAACCTATAGGCTGCTCGTTTACGTCGTAGAGATAGAGCATTTTTTCTTTAGGCTGCCATTTCGCGCCGTCCCAAACGCTATAAACGGTTAGCTCGTTTTGACCGCTTCTGTTATAAGTAGCGCGAGCAAGAGACGACTTTTGCCATTTGCCCGCTTTTAGTTCGTATCCGGTCTCTTCGTATACGCCGTTTGCGCGTTTTGAGACGGTTTTGCTAGCGTTTTTAACGCCTCGGACGTAGCCCGTCGTCTCCTGCGTAGATACTCCGTTTTTAAGGCTTGCTTTATATTCGTTTATCTTGCGCCATTTTTCAGCCTTGAAATCATAATCATAGGCGTAAAATTTAACCAGTTCGCCGTCCTTGCCGAAGTAGCTTAATTCTTTGTATCTATTTTTGCCGCCGTCTTTTAGCTCGGACTCGGTAACGACCTGCGTTTTACGCGCTTTGGCGTCGTAAATTTGGCGCGTAACGTAGCTAAGAGCCGGCTCTTCGTATATCTTTTGCGACGTGCTTTCAAGCGCGTATTCGTAGTCTTTGGCTAGAGCGCACGCGCAAAGCGCGGCTAGCAACAAGGCAGTTTTTTTCATAGATTCTCCTTAAAATAAATTTAAGCGATTATATAATTTTAAACATAAAAAACAAAGATGCGGCAAAAAGGCTAAATTTAATCGCCGCTCGCGCTAGAACGAGTTAAATTTCAAACGAGCCGGCGTAGCGCATTTAAAATTTTATCTGCTATAATACTCCAAAAAAATTTAAAAGGCGAAAAATGATTCCATTTACCGACGAAGAGCTTTTAAAGCCCGTAAAAGCGAGCTTGCAAAAGGTTATGCCGATGCTTGAAAACGACGGCGGAGGCATGGAGCTGCTAGGCATCAAAAACGGCAAAATTTACGTCCGCCTCACCGGCCACTGCCACGGCTGCGCAGCTAGCACTACTACGCTAAAATACGGCATCGAGCGCCAGTTACGCACGGATATCCACCCCGAACTTAGCGTCGTAAACATCCCTATCGGCGAGGAAGTTAAATTTGACTGATTACAAGAAAGCAGGGCTAAGAGCGTTTAACAAGGGCGAATTTGACGCCGCCGCGAGCTATTTTTCGCTCGCTTACGAAAAAAAGCCGGACGAAAAACTACTCTTTCTCATCACGCTTTGCTCGCTTGCTAAAACCCGCCGCGACGAGGCGATGACGCTTTTTGAGATATTTAAGCTGAAAGATAAATTAGGCATGAGTCCTGCGGATTTGGACGAAATTTTGGGCGCGCTTGAGGCAAAAATCGACGAAGACGAGGATCACGAGGAGCAAAACGCCATCAGCTACGCCGATTTTATGGATGCGGTCAGGCGCGGCGGGTTTAAAAGCGTCTTTGAGGACATTATGTTTTCCACGCGCGTGATGATCGACAACCGCGACGATTTTCTAGAGTTTTTGCAAAATCTTATCAAAAACGGCTTTATAGAAATGGGGCTAAGCTACATCGAGACCGCGGCCGTGATGTTTGCCGGCGACGAACGGCTAAGCGCGCTGGCTCGCGAAATCAACGAAAGGGCGCAGAATGAAAATTTACGTTAAAGAAGGCTTTGTTACCGATAACTCTAGCGTTTGCGAGGCGGGTTGTTATTTCGTAAAAACGGCGACGAACGCCAAATTTGAAGCTGGTGCCCTGGCAAAGGGCGCAAAAATCATAAATTTGAGCGAGTGCAAGCGACTACTAGGCATCGACGAGAACATAAAAATCATCGGCATCACGGGCACGAACGGCAAGACCACGACCGCGGCGGCCATCTGCGCTACGCTCTTAAATTTAGGCTACGGATGCGGCCTGTGCGGCACTCGCGGCGCTTTTATAAACGGCGAACGCATCGATGATAAGGCGCTAACGACGAGCGAAATTTTACGCACGCTTAGCTACCTAAAGGCCGCTAGCGAGCACGGTTGCGAGTATTTCGTGATGGAGGTTAGCTCGCACGCCATCGCACAAAAACGTATCGAGAGCCTATCGTTTGCGATGAAAATTTTTACGAATTTGACCCAAGACCACCTCGACTACCACGGCACGTTTGAAGAGTACGCGCGCGTAAAGAGCGAGTTTTTCGCAGACGATGCGCCAAAACTCATAAATATAGACGACCGCGGCGGGATCAAATTTAATCCCGCAAACGCCCTAACATATTCACTTAGCGCGCTCCACGCGGACGCGGACTTTGCACCCGGCGAGTACTCGCTAGAAGGCGGCATACGCGCAATGCTAAAAACCCCGCGCGGGCAAATGGCGCTAAGCTCAAATTTGCACGGCGAATTTAACCTCTACAACCTTATCGCAGCCGTCTCTTGCGTCGCAACGCTGACGGATCGGCCGCTAGATGAGATCGCGCGCGCCGCGGCAGGGTTTGAGGGCGTCGAGGGGCGCATGGAGGTCGTGAGCCGCGAGCCGCTCGTGATCGTGGACTTCGCGCACACTCCGGACGGCATCGAAAAGGTGCTAAATGCATTGCGCCATCGCAAAATCGTCGCGGTTTTTGGCGCCGGCGGCGATAGAGACCGCACCAAACGCCCTAAAATGGGCGCAATAGCGCAAAAATACGCGCAAAGACTCGTCGTCACCAGCGACAATCCCCGCAGCGAAGAGCCTGAAAGCATCATCGCCGAGATTTGCGGCGGCCTAGAGATGAACGAGCGCGTAAAATGTATCGCAAACCGCAAAGATGCGATAAAATACGCGCTTGAAAGCCTCGCGCGGGATGAAATTTTGGTGATTTTAGGCAAGGGCGACGAAACCTATCAGGAGATCAAGGGCGTGAAATATCCGTTTAGCGACAAAGAGGTCGTGCGTGAACTTTTGAACGAACGCGCCTAAATTTACGAACGAAACGGCGACGAAGCAAGGGTGAATTCGAGTAAAATTTGCCTTTGTTTGCGTCTAAATTTCTATTTTATTGCCGAGCGGCGTCAAACTTATCGCAGTTTTTATCGCTCGCGTAAATGCCTCTAAAATCAAATTTGATCGCAAATTTAACTCCTAATTTTATCGCGGCAAGCAAGCAAAAGCGAATCACCGCGGCTATATAAAGTTGCTTTTTGCGGCTAAATTTATAGTATAATTTTCCCAAAAACACAAAGGACTGCCGATGAAAATCGAAATTTTATCAAGCAAAATCCACCGCGCGCGCGTGACGGACGCCA
>NZ_CAUQHQ010000122.1:0-6826 GCF_963517995.1 uncultured Campylobacter sp. | reverse complement strand
AGCCAAGCTCGCTAGCTCCCGCGTTTGATAGCGAATTTAGAGCCGTGATCTCTAGCTCCTCGCCGCTAAACTCAAGCCCCAAAATTTTATAAATTTCGCTTAGTTTCATCATAGATCCATTAGCACGGAACCGCCGCGAACGACGTCTGCGGGGTTAAATTTTTTGATAGCTTTGAGGAAATTTTCTATCCTGCTCGCATCGTCGCTGACCATAACTACGATGTAGTTTTCGTTGGTGTTGGCTACGATGCCGTTGTAGGCCTTTAGTATCGCGTCCAGTCCGCCGAAATTTTCGCTTAACGGGATTTTTACCAGCGCCATTTCTTTTTCGACGAATTCGCCGCTTTCGATGACTTTGTAGGTCGGTATTAGTTTGTGTAGCTGCTTTACGATCTGCTCTAGCACGCGCTCGTCGCCGCTAGTGACGATGCTGATACGAGAAAGCTCGGTGCCTGGGATCGGTGCGACAGTGAGCGTGTCGATGTTGTATCCGCGCCCCGCAAAAAGCCCGGAAATGCGCGATAAAACGCCGTGCTCGTTTAGCACGATGACTGAAATCACTCTTCTTATGCTCATTTTTATTCCTTGCTTTTTAAGATCATGTTGTATATCGCCGCGCCTGCGGGAACCATCGGCAGTACGTCCTCAAATCTATCCACGCGCACGTCTAACATCGCCGTTTTGCCACAGATCATCGCCTCTTTTAGCGCGGAGCAAAACTCGTCTTTCGTACGGCAAACAAAGCCTACCGCGCCAAATCCCTCCGCGATTTTTACGAAATCAGGCTGCAGGCTAAGGTCGGTCGAAGAGTAGCGCTCGCCGTAAAAAAAGGTCTGCCACTGGCGCACCATGCCTAGGAAGTTGTTGTTTAGGATAACGTTAATGACGGGCTTATCTATCTCGGTGGCGGTCATCAGCTCTTGGATGTTCATTAGGATCGAGCCGTCGCCGGTGAAATTGACGACGATATCTTCAGGCTTTGCTATCTTTGCTCCGACTGCTGCAGGTAGACCGTAACCCATAGTCCCCTGGCCTCCGCTAGTTATTAGCTGGCGCGGCCTATCAAACGGATAAAACTGCGCGACCCACATCTGGTGCTGGCCGACGTCGGTAGCGATCAGGGCGTCTTTGCCGGATTGCTTTAAAATTTTAGCCGTTTCGCGTACGACCCACTGCGGTTTTAGGACTTCGTCGCTATCTTTGTAGTCCAGCGGATTGAGCGCGTCGTAGCGAGCCAAGATATCGCGCCACGAGGTCAAATTTTGCTCGTTTACGGTTACTTTTTCCAGCATCTCTTCTAGGACGAAATTTAGATCGCCCACGATCGGGAAGTGCGCGTTTACGATCTTTGAGATCGAGCTAGGGTCGATATCGACGTGGATGATTTTGGCGTTTTTGGCAAATTCGCTTAGCTTGCCCGTCACGCGGTCGTCAAACCGCACGCCAAGCGCGATGATTAGATCGGTTTCGCTCATCGCCATATTTGCCGCGTAGCTGCCGTGCATGCCGACCATCGAGAGTAGATTTTTATCCTCGTGCGCTAGGACGCCAAGCCCCATCAGCGTTTCGACTGCTGGGATGCCCGTCTTTGCGCCAAATTTACGCACTAGCTCGCTAGCGTTCGCCGCTACGACGCCTCCTCCTAGATATAGTAGCGGACGTTTGGCCTCTGCGATGACTTCGAGCGCCTTTTTGATCTGCTTTGCATTGCCTTTGTAGGTCGGTTTGTATGTCGGCATCTTTATCTCGGTCGGGTAAAGAAAATCCCCCACGGCCGCGGTTATATCCTTTGGGATATCGACGTGAACAGGCCCCGGGCGTCCGGAGCGAGCGATATAAAAGGCCTCTTTTAGGATGCGCGGCAGCTCCTCGATACTGCGCACGAGGTAGTTGTGCTTCACGCACGGGCGAGAGATACCCACGGCGTCGATCTCCTGAAAGGCGTCCGTACCGATAAGCGAGGTCGGAACCTGACCGCTAATGAGTACCAGCGGGATGCTATCCGAGTATGCGGTAGCTAGACCCGTGACTGCGTTTGTAAAACCGGGGCCGCTCGTTACAAACGCCACTCCGACCTTGCCGCTAGCGCGCGCGTATCCGTCTGCTGCGTGTACGGCGGCTTGCTCGTGACGCGTCAAAACGTGTCTGAAATAACTCTGCTTGTACGTCTCGTCGTAGATGTTTAGCGCCGCGCCGCCGGGGTAACCAAAAACCGTATCTACGCCCTCTTCGCGCAAGGCCTCCATAACCATGCGCGAACCAGAAATACCTTTTATCATCTGTATCGCCTTTTGATAAATTTGACCCCGATTATACAGCTTTAAGGTTTAAAAAGGCGTAAAACCGGGCTTAGAATTTAGGCAGTGCTTTGAAAGGGCTTAAATTTGAGTAAATTTGTGAGCGAAATTTAGAAAGAGTCAAATTTGGATAGTTTTTAAATTTTGCTCGCCGAGACCGAGTCTTTTCGATGCTAAATTTGGTTTCATCAAATTTAGTTAGGGTTTTTGCGCAAATCAATCTTTCTTGCTAAGGCGAAAAGGGCTTAATTACGCTTTACTATCAGCTACAGTCCCTAGCAGAGCAAAAAGCTCGCTTTTGTATCTAATTTTCTTTTTTTTCTTTGGAGGCGGAAGGGGTTTCTACTTACGAAGCGTCGCTCCTTCCGCCCCCAAACCCCCACCTACCCCACTGCACGTGAGATGTAGCGACATGGCTTTGCTGACGCAAAGCGTCGCGAGTTTAAATTTGCATTTTCAGAGCGTGGGTCTCGGTGGGTAAAATTTACAAATTTGACTTCAAATTTGAATAGAAAAAGATAAGGCGCAGGATTTTGAGATGATTTTTGGGGTTTTGAAGTTAAAATTTGACGAAGATAAGGCATATAGCCTATCGAGTCAAATTTTAACGAAATCCGCAAAAAGCACTCAAAAGACAAGCCAGCTAGCTAAGCATAAAAAAGCTTAAAAAGGCCAGATCGCCTCCATAAGCTTCGTCCCCCACGGCTTCCTCGTTGCCCTATCCACGTCGCCTTCGGTTTTATACAAAATCTTTGCGTCTGCGATGTAGCGCGAGTCGATCTCGTTGGCGTTTGAGATGTCGTACGGACGGATCACGCCGCTAAGCTGCATGATCTGCTTTTCGCCGTTTATGAGCAGTTCGCGCGAGCCCTCGATAAAGTAGTTGCCGTTTTCTAGCACCTTGATGATGCGCGCTGAGATCGTAGTCGTAAATGCCTCTGCGCGCACGCTAGATCCCGCACCCGTAAATTCGTTTTTATTACCCGCGCTAAAGCCGATATCGCCGGCCTTGTTTAGCTGAGTGGCTAGCGTAGATAGCGGCGCGGAGCCTGCGGTAAATATCCCTCCGCCAAGGCTTATCGTGCTGTTTTTGCTCGTGTCGTGCTTGCCGCTGGAGCTTTGGTTGGCGCGCTCGCTGATGACGACGGTTACGATGTCGTTTACGTTCATCGCCTTGCGGTCGGCAAAAAGCGGGTTGTCGCCGCGACCAAAAAGGCTGCCCGCGTTTGGTTGGTTATTGACCTGCTTGGCGGGAAGCTGCTCGACGTAAACGGGCGGTTTCATATCTATGCGAGGGTCGGCGCTGGGCAAACACCCGCTCAAAAACGCTGCTGCAAGGGCGCAAAAGTAAATATTTTTTCTCACGTTTTACCTTAAAGTGAAAATTTTACGATAAAATAAGCAAATCAAGTTCCAAAAGGAAAATTATGGCCGATTCTATCCTTGCGCTTGGCGCGAATTTTCAAGAAATTTACGAAATTATATCAACAAAATTTAAAAATGTAGCCGTTTTTGACCCTGTCAATGATTTTTACGGACTAGAAAATACCCGGAAGGCTTTTGAAAACGGCAGCGAGCGGGAGTTTTTTAAAAGCGCGGTAGATGAATTTGACCGCCTAGCGGGGGGCGCTGATTTTGTGCTCGTTAAGCCTGCAAAAAGCATCGCAAATATCGGCGAAATAGAGCTAAATTTGCAGATCGCTAGAAATTTAAACGTTCCGGTTTTTTGCCGCGAAAATTTGAGCTTTTTTACGCGAAACTCAAAGCTGATCGTAAGCGGAAATTTGGATGAAATTTTAAACGCAAAGCAAGATATCATCACGCCTTTGCGCTTTGAAAACTCGCTATTTAAACTCGCCACAAAAGATAAAAAAACCGTCGTTTTGCCAGAAAGCGAAGACGAGCGGATATTAAGAGCTAGCGAAATTTTACTAAAAAGCGGCGCGGTAAATTTGATCCTTTTGGGCGACGAAAACAAGGTTAAATTTGACGCGGAGAAGCTAGGGGTAAATTTAAACGGCGCGCGATTTATAAATTTAGAAAAAAACGAGTACGCGCAGCGCCTAACCGCCGCGCTTTTTGAAGCTCGCAAAAGCAAGGGCGTAAGCCTAGAGCAAGCCCGCGAGCTCGTGCGAGATAGGACGTATTTTGCTACGATGATGGTGCAAGAAGGACTAGCCGATGCCATGGTGAGCGGCGCAAACACGACCACGGCACACACCATCCGCCCCGCTCTTCAGATCATCAAAACCCGCCCTGATAGCCCGCTAGTTTCAAGCTCGTTTATAATGTGCTTTGCGGAGGAGATCCTGATCTACGCCGACTGCGCGATAAATCCAAACCCGGATACTCGGCAACTAGCGCAAATCGCCCTAGCCTCGGCGGATACGGCACGCGCGTTCGGACTGGAGCCGCGAGTAGCGATGCTAAGCTACTCTAGCGGAGATAGCGGCAGCGGAGCGGATATAGACCTGGTTAGGAGTGCGGGCGAGATAGCGCGAGGACTAGACCCAGCCCTAAAAATCGAAGCTCCCGTGCAGTACGATGCGGCCATAGATCCTGCCGTAGCGCGCAAAAAGCTGCCAAATAGCGACGTAGCCGGCCGCGCGAACGTTTTTGTATTTCCAAATTTAAACGCGGGCAACATCGGCTATAAAATCGCGCAACGAAGCGCAAACTGCCTAGCCGTCGGACCGATCTTGCAAGGTCTAAAAAAGCCCGTAAACGACCTAAGCCGCGGATGCGGCGTGGGAGACGTCGTAAATACGGTCCTAATCAGCACGATACAAGCCGCAAACGAAGGAGGAAAATAGTGAAAATTTTGGTTTTAAACTCAGGCAGCTCGTCGGTTAAATTTCAGCTTTTTGATATGGCAGGTAACCGCGTCATCGCTAGCGGCCTAGTCGAAAAGATCGGCGAAGCAAGCTCCTACGCCAAGCTAAAAGACGTTAGCGCGGATAAAATTTACGAGGAGCACGCGCCGCTAAAAGACCACCACGAGGGGCTTGAGGCGATGAGGCGGCTGTTTGCTAGCTCAAATATCCTGCATGATTTTAGTGAACTTGACGGCGTCGGACACCGCATCGTGCACGGCGGCGAGAGCTTTAGCGACTCGGCTCTAGTCACCCCTGACGTTATCGCTAAAATCGAGCAAAACTCCGTCCTAGCGCCCCTTCACAACCCCGGCCACCTAGCGGGCATAAGAAATGCTATGCAAGAAACAGACAAAAACGGAAGCGGGAAAAAGGTGCCTCACGTCGTCGTTTTTGATACCGTATTTCATCAAACTATCCCCGAGTACGCCTACCGTTACGCTCTGCCATTTGATCTTTGCAAGAGGCTGCACATCCGCAGATACGGCTTTCACGGCACTTCGCACCACTACGTGACTAAAAAAGCCGCCGAGTATCTAGGCGTGCCGTACGAGAAATTTAACGCTATCTCGCTGCATCTAGGCAACGGAGCCTCCGCCTGTGCCGTGCAAGGGGGTAAAAGCGTGGATACCTCGATGGGCTTAAGCCCGCTAGAAGGCCTGATAATGGGCACTAGAAGCGGCGATATGGATCCTGCGGTGCTTACTTATCTTTTAAATTTAGGCGAACTCACGGCCGAGGGTATAGACGCATTTTTAAACAAAAAAAGCGGACTGCTAGGTATTTGCGGCTCAAACGACATGCGCGAAGTAGTCGTTAAGATGCAAGGCGGCGACGAGCGCGCGCATCTAGCCTTTGAGATGTTTTGCTACCGCATAAAAAAATATATCGGCGCGTATTATGCCGTTTTGGGCCGAGTGGATGCGGTCGTTTTCACCGGCGGTATCGGCGAAAACGCCCCGTATAGCCGCGAGAAAATCTGCAACGATCTCACACACATGGGCATCAGGATCGATCACGAGCTAAATTTCGCCGCAAGCGGCGGTATACGCGACCTAAGCGCCCCTGACGCAGCGGTAAAAACTCTCGTCGTGCCTACTAACGAGGAGCTAGAAATCGCGCTAGAAACAAAAAGTGTGATAGAAAATCTCTAAATTTGACCGATTAAATTTGAGTTTTTGTCGGCGCGTTTGCTGCTTTGATTTGGCGTTGAAGCGAATTTGACGAGCCACTTCTAGAGCTCGGTCAAATTTGATCTTAAATTTACGATTAAAAACGGCGGCAAATTTCAAATTTACGCCGAGCCAAATTTGACTCCAAATCTGCCGAATTTTAAAAGTCCTCGCACAAATTTACCCGCCCGAATTTACTTTATTTTAAGCCGCGCTCGGTCAAAATTTACGCAAAATTTAATCAAAAGCGACCAAATGACCCTTTCGCAAGCATTTTTATTAACCGTAAAAAAACAAAAAGAGTGCCGAGCTGCAGCGGCCGGATCGTCCACTCTTATTGCCCTTTGTGTCGGCGTTTTTGCCCTATTTTTAGCGGCGCTTAAGATTTTTGATCTAGGTAGCGGAGTGGCCCCTGTTTTACTAATATTGTTCTTTTGTCTGCTATTTTGGCTATCGTCAAAGGCGGTAGATATCGACAAGGCAC
>NZ_CAUQHQ010000121.1:0-6841 GCF_963517995.1 uncultured Campylobacter sp. | reverse complement strand
CACTAACGCTAATGTCAAATTTCAATTAAGCGAGGCTATAAAAGTAGAAAAAACATACGACTCAAACGGCTCAAAAGACCCTTATCTGGCGCTTTTGAGAGTAAGTAAAGTCATATATGACGAATACATGGACTTTAGCGGTACAGTACTAGTCTGCGAGTTTTATAAAAATTTCAAAGGACAAACGATACTAGCCGATAAGAAGGTGCTAAAAATACGAAAATATCTGGCGAAAAAGAGATACTTGACGATACGGAGTTTAACGACGAATTTCGCGTATTTACCGACGACAAAATAGAAGCGCGCTACCTCTTAAGCCCCGGTTTTATGCAACGCCTGCGCGAGGTTAAGCAGGGTTTTGGCAGCACCGTGTCGCTAAGCGCGGCATTTATGGATGATAAATTTTATCTCTTTTTAAACGGCGCAAAAAACCGTTTTGAAAGTTCGCTATTGGACCCGCCGCTAAGCCTTTCTGACGCACAGGCCATAAAAGACGAGATATTGCGGCTGTTACGCGTCATAGACGAGTTAAATTTAAGCCTTGACGTTTATAAATAATTTTGCTTGGACGGTAAATTTTGCCGACTATGAGCTTAAAATTTGAGCGTAAATTCGCTCAGATTAAACGCGCAAAACTTCGCAACGCTGCGCGAAATCAGTCGCTCGTAGCGAAGCCTATTTTCAAATTTAACGGCACCAACCTAAAAATAAACACAGTCGGCGCTTGCCTGCAAATTTGAGCCGAATTTACAAAATATCCCTCTGCCCTTTAGCATTTACCGGGCTTAGCACGCCCATTTGCTCCATCTGTTCTATGATCGTAGCCGCGCGGTTGTAGCCGATTTTTAGACGTCTTTGAAGGTAGCTGATAGAGGTTTTTTGCTCGCTTAGAACGATCTCTTTGGCCTCCTCGTAGAGCTCGTCTAGCTCGCCCGCGATCGCAGTACCGCCGCCTGCGCCTCCGCTAGCGCCCTCCTCTGCTAAAAATCTCTCGTCGTAGACCACCTCTTGCTGCGCTTTTAGGAAATTTACGATCACGTCGATCTCTTTTTCGCTAGCAAAGGGCGCGTGAAGCCTGATTACGCCGGGACTTCCGGGAGGCGTAAATAGCATATCGCCACGTCCTAGCAAGCTCTCTGCGCCCATTTGATCTAGGATTACTTTACTATCGATGCGCTGACCGACGCGGTAGCTGATGCGGCTAGGTAAATTTGCCTTGATTAGTCCCGTTACAACGTCCACGCTGGGGCGCTGGGTAGCGACGATGAGATGTATGCCGCTGGCCCTGGCCATCTGCGCTAGACGCCCGATGTATAGTTCCACGTCCTTGCCGCTAGTCATCATGAGATCGGCTAGCTCGTCGATGATAACGACGATGTAGGGAAACTGCTCGCCGCCTTCTTCTTTCATTTTTTCATTGTAGCTTTCGATGTTTTTCGTGCGCGTGTGGCTCATTATCTTGTAGCGGCGCTCCATCTCGGCGACCATGTTTGATAGCGCGGTGATGGCCTGCTTGGCCTGCGTGATGACGGGCGTTAGTAGGTGCGGGATGTCGTTATAGATGCTAAATTCCAGCATCTTTGGATCTATCATCATCAGGCGCAGCGTCTGCGGACTGTTGCGATATAGCAGGCTTAGCAGCATCGCGTTTATGCCTACGCTCTTACCCGAGCCCGTCGTTCCCGCGATTAGCAGGTGAGGCAGCTTTTTTAGATCGGTGATAAAAGGCGCGCCGACGATATCCTTGCCTAGCGCGATAGTTAGCGGACTGCTCGAGTTTTTAAAGACTTCGCTATCTAAAATTTCTTTTAGGTAGATGGTTTCGATATTTTGGTTAGGCACCTCGATACCTACTACGTCCTTGCCCGGTATGGGCGCTTGGATGCGGATAGTCTGCGCGCGCAGAGCCATAGCTAGATCGTCTTGCAGTGTTAAAATTTTACTCACTTTGATATGCGGCGCGGGGCGAAACTCAAACGTCGTAACGATCGGACCCGTATATGTTCGCACGACGTCGCCGTCTATTTTAAATTTACGCAGTTTATCGAGCAGATCGGATATCTTTTGATCGATCTCGGCTTCATTTACGCTGTTTGAGCGCCTAGGCGGGTCGGCTAAAAATTTAAGCGGAGGCAACGCAAAATCCTTAGGCTTTTCGACCTTGCCTTTTTCCATTTGTTCGAGTAGTTTTTTGTTTTCGGCGACTTCGTTTAGGATCTCGACGCCGTTTATGGTAACCGCCCCCGTCTCGTTAGCTTCTAAATTTAGCTCGCCTTCATCTGATTCGTCTGATTCGTCGTTACCGAAATCTTGCGCTTCATCTTCCAAATTTTCATTATTTTCATCGCCCAAATTCGCCTCGTTCGTTGCTTTTTGCTTCTTAATTCGTTTAGGTTTTTTTTGCGATTTGGGCTTAAGCTCGGCCGCGTTTTCAAATTTATATTCGCTGGCACTAGGTTCTACAAATGCCTTTTTTAGGATAGCTAGGATGTTATCTTGCGCGATGAGACCAAAGCTAAGCACAAAAAGCATCACAATAAAAACCCACATACCTATCACGCCGATAACGTCTTTTAGCGCCTCGTTTGCGCTATTTGCTACTAGTCCGCCGTAGATAGCATTTGAGCCTGATTGAAACATCAAAAACGCCAAAAAAAGCAGCGCCGCTCCGAGCGCGGTTTGGGCGAATTTTGCGTCAAAGCCGTCAAAATATTTGTAAATATAATACGCAAAAAATATAAAAACAAACGGATAAACGTAAGCTATAAAGCCAAAAAGCTTGAAATTCCAAAGCCCGATCGCGTTGCCGAAGCTCCCGACGAAATTTGCCGCAGGCGCGATGGTAGCAATCCCGAAAAATATCAGAAAACAAACGACTATAACTAAAACCGATTCTCTTAAAATGGCGCGTCCTTTAAATTCGGTAAATTTAAATTTACGGGAGGACGAATTACGAAGCCGAATTTATCAAATTTGACTCCATTTCGCTCCGCCCGCTTTGATAACGAAACTTTAATAAAACGGTAGATTATAGCGAGTTTTTACATATAGTTTAATAACGAAAGCTGGTTTATCTTAGCCACGGACTGCAACATCGCCTGATAAGACATCATTTTTTGCATTAGATTCATATAGGTCTCGCCGTAGTCGGCATTCGTGATGTCGGCCTTGACGGTTTTTACGTTTACTTCCATTACGCTAGCGTGCGTGTTGGTTTGCGTTAGCGTGTTTGTTTGGTTGCCTACTTTAGTATGGATTTTATTTACGTGATCGGCGATATGGTCTAGTCTCTCGATCGCGCCTTGTATACCTGAGTTACGCGGATACTCGCTCTGGCTATCGGCGCGGTACTGACCGCTTCTAACGGCCTCTATCATCCTATCTAAATCCGCAAAAATATCCACGCTCGGGCTATCTATCTCAACGCCGTTGTTTGCAGAAAAGCTCCACAGCGAACCCTTGCCCTGGGATGTAGCCGGCGTAGCTCCGGTACTGTCTCCGGCAAATTTATCGGCATTTACCTCGTCGTATATGCCTACTTTTATCGGAGTGACTGCGTTTTGCTTATCGGTTACTTTTATGCGGCCTCTATGATCCATATTTGCTTCAACGCTGCCTTGCGAATTTGCGATAGCTTGTTTGTAGGCTTCGTAGTCAGTCTGGGCGCTACCGCCGGCTCCTGCAGGGACGCTATCGCTAGCGACCATACCGATGATGTCGTTTAGCTGCCTAAAAGTCATATTTTTTGACTGCGTATCTCTGCCCTCTGTAGTCGGCGGATTGGTCGTGTCGTTATAAAAACTATCCCAAACCTTCGTCGTATACGTAGTTCCATCCGGCCTAGTGATTTTGACCGTAGCGTCGCCAGAAGCCGTCGGAGGAGAGCCTGCGCCGAATTTTACGTCCACTTTATAGTTTCCGCCGCTTCTGGATTTTATCTGCATTTTTAGAGTTTGGTCGTTTATGTTGTACTTATCTCGCTCGCCGTCGTATAAATTTTTAGCTCCGACGACTTGGCTTAGAGTCGTGTTATCGTCGGCAAATTTACCGCTGCCGCGCTCTACTTGCGATACGGTACCCACTAGATTTCTACCTTCTTGCTTTAAATTTATCTTGTCGTAGTCGTAAGCGTTCGTGACGGCGCCGCCTAGGTCTTCATATTTGCTTTTTACAAATTCCGTGATTTCATAGTCGCTAGGGTTTGCGCGTACCTTAGCCTCAAGCGAGTTTGCGCCGCTAGTTAGGCTATCGACCGAATCAAACTCGCCTGAGGCGGCGCTAATGTTAGCGGATGTTAGATCCTCTGCCTTATTTAGTTTTTTCGTCGCCGCTATCATGTGAAAATCGATAACCTGATTGCCTTTACTTAGGTCTTTTACGTTGATTTGACCTTGGTTGTTTATCGTTACTTCGACGACTTTATTAGTCGGCGTGTTGCCGTATTCGGTGCCGATTTTTTCTAGCAGATCGTTTATCGAAGCATCCGACGTCATCTTAAATTTACTCGTAAAGCTCGTACCGTTTGGTTTTTTGCCCTGCAAGAAAAAAGTAGTCTTTTGAAACTCTCGCGCGCCGGTGCCGGTAAAATCTTGATTAGTTAGAGTCTTTTCGTCTTTTACGTATTTAAAGCCGATTAGATCGCGCATTTTGTGCTCGCTATCGATATAAACGGTCTTGTTTCTGTCGTCTAAATTTTGCGCTTTTAGCATCGTGTTGGAGGTGATTTTTTTATTATAATCGCCGTCTTTGCCCAGAAACAGCTCCTGCCCATTTTGGTTGTAGGTCAAATTTACCTGAGCTCCGCCTACGGCTTTCATCGCCTGCGCATTGCCGAAATACTCGTTCGTATCGCCGTTTATAGGTTTTGTATTTATAGCGCTTCCGGCAAATAAAAACTGCCCGTTTATCGAGGTGTTTGCGATATTTACCAGGTGATTTTTGATACCTTGAAGGTCGTTTGCGATGGCTTCTCGCGAAGTTTGCGAGTGGATTTCATTGGCGCCTTGAACCAGCTTTGTTTTAAAATTTTCAAGTTGCTGCTTAAATTCGCCCAAAGCCTTGTCGGTATTTTTTGAAAAGTGCTGCGCCTTAGACGTCGCCGTTTGCACCTGTTCAAGCGTCGCAACCTCGTAATCAAGCCTCATGCCGTCGTTATAAACGCTGCTATCCTCGAAAGAATTTTGGATTTTTAGACCGCTTGAAATTTGCGTGTTTAGCTTGTGTAGCGCTTTCATATTTGTCTGATAGTCGTAGTTATTCGTAAATTTCATCAACTGATTCGTCATTCTCATCGCATTTTCCTTAAATTTAATCAAACTCTTGCAAGCAAATAAAGTTCCACTCGCTATATCGTCAAATTTCGAAATTTATTTAGTTTTAGATATGATTTTGCCAAATTTAAGGAGCATAAATGAAAATACTCTTTTCGCCTAGCGAAGCCAAAACCGCCGTGAGTTCAAACAAATTTATAGATAAGGACGACTTTATTTTTCCGAATTTATACGAAAAGCGGTGCGAAATTTTAAAAATCTACGATGATTTTTTACAAAAGGCTACCGTTGAAAAAATCTCAAAACTTTTCGGCATGAAAAATTTGACCGATGAGCCTAGCTTGCGCGAAAGCCTCTTTAAAAAAGGCGCGGTAAAAGCCGTCTTGCGCTACGACGGAGTAGCCTACAAGCACCTTGACTACCGCAGCCTTGATAGCGTGGCGCAGGAATTTATAGATAAAAATACGCTGATTTTTTCAAATTTATTCGGCCCCGTGACTGCGGCGGATATGCTGCCTGAATACAAACTAAAGCAAGGCGAGCGCATAGACGGGTTAAATTTGGAGGAGTTTTATAGGCAAAATTTTAGCGGCGAGATAGATGAGTGGCTTGGAGATGACAATATTTTAGACCTTAGGGCTGAGTTTTACGAGAAATTTTACCACATACGAAAACCGTTTGCGACCTTTAAATTTCTAAAAAACGGTAAAGTCGTCAGCCACTACGCCAAAGCTTACCGCGGGATAGTTTTGAGGCAAGTAGCGCAAAACGGAGTGAAAAATTTTGACGAGCTTTGTAAAATGGACATAGAAAATTTGCGCCTCATAGACGTTAAAAAAACGGGACTAAAAAGCGAATTTTTGGTGCAAATCGTCTAAAATTCGCCGTTTTTTGCCGAATTTACGTAAAAATCGTTAAATTTTCGGCTAAAAACTATTGTATTTTTTAGAAAAACGTTGTAAAATGCGCGCATACCACTTCATTATTAAGGATTATTCCATGAAAAAAGCTGATTTCATTCAAGCTGTCGCCGATAAGGCCGGTCTTTCTAAAAAAGATTCTCTGAAGGCGGTTGATGCTGCGCTAGAAACCATTGAAGAGGTTCTTAAAAACGGCGATAGCATTAGCTTCATAGGCTTTGGTACGTTCGGTACTGCAGAAAGAGCCGCTAGAAAAGCTAGAGTGCCTGGAACGGACAGAACCATCGATGTTCCTGCTAGCAAAGCAGTTAAATTTAAAGTCGGCAAAAAACTAAAAGAAGCCGTCGTAGCAGGCGCAGGCAAAAAAGCTAAAAAGAAATAATTTCTTTTTTATGGAAGCTTAAATTTGAGCTTCCATATTCTTTTAATCTCTTTTTTATATCTTTCAAGGTAAAATCTCGATTTTCTTAGCCCGAGTGGTGAAACTGGTAGACGCGCCAGACTCAAAATCTGGTAAGGGCAACCTTGTGTCGGTTCGAGTCCGACCTCGGGCACCATTATACTACTTCTTAAAACTTCCCAAAACTTCCAAAAGCATAAAAAAGCCCCGATATAGACGGATTTTAAAGATATTTTTGCGTATATTTAAAA
>NZ_CAUQHQ010000120.1:0-6855 GCF_963517995.1 uncultured Campylobacter sp. | reverse complement strand
TAAAGCATATCGTTTTTGGCTCAAGGCAAGTCGGTCAAATTTTTCCATCAACTTTAAAATACGATACGGCTCATTTTATTGGAACATCGCTTCATGATTGTTTTGCTTTTTATTACATCTAAAACTCTACTTTTCTTCACTCGTAGCTATTTTTAAAAACAACAAACATGGTGAAGCAAGGCAGAATACGCCATTTTAAACAAAGCAAGAAAATCTCTTTTTTAATTTCGTTGCAGCCGTTACTGTTGCCTGGCTTGAAAAATATCTCTTTAAGTTTAGATATATTTAGCATAAACATCCATTTAATTTGCGGTAGCAAGGCAAGTCCGTAGTATCTGCGCTTAGCTTTATTAATAAGATGCCTTCTATTTGATAAAAACTCATTTTAAAATTTTTAACTTATTTTAGTCTGTATTTTAAAAGCATTTTGAAGCTATTTAGGAGTAAAGGATATCCGCTTTTTAAGAAATTATCCACTATAATCTTACGATACGAAAATAAATCTCGAAAGTCTATAGTGGCAAAAAATAATCTTTTAAAAGGCGCGAATAACTTAAATTTTAAAAATGCGAGCGACTCTGATATCTCTGTTTCGTCTCTTGATTTTTTGGACGATAGCGCCGTTATCGACATTAGACCTCGTATTGATAAAGGCGGGGCGGAAAAACTACTCGGGTCAGGCGATATGTTGGTAAAAATTAATGGCGATATAACTCATATTTTCTCGCCGCTCTTAAATCCCGAAGACATAAAACAAATTTTAAAAATTTAAAAATAAAAGGCAAAAAATGAAAAAAATCCTCATCATCGCAGGCTCATGCAGCAACGGCGGCGCGGGACTGCAAGCCGATATCAAGGCTTGCGCGCACTTTGGCTGTTATAGCGCAACCGCGGTCACGGCGCTAACGGCCGAAAATACCGACAAGATTAAAAATATCGTCTCGCTAGAGCCGTCCTTTATCGCCGATCAGCTTGAGATGCTCTCGGCCGAGTTTAGCTTTGATGCCGTCAAGATCGGCATGCTCTTTAACGAGCCTATCATGGACGTCGTGCAGAGCTTTTTAGAAAAAAACTCCGCTCCCGTGGTGCTAGATCCCGTCTGCGTCTCGAAAATGGGGCACAAACTCATCAAGGATAGCGCTATTAAGCGGCTAAAAGAGCTGATGAAATTTGCCGCCGTCACGACGCCGAACCTGCGCGAAGCGGACGTACTTTTCGGCGATGATTTTACGAATCTGCCGTGCGACGTGATCGTGAAAAAGCACATCGTCGCAGGCAAAAGCATCGACACGCTCTACCGCAAGGACGGCAGCGTGCAAAACTTTGAGACGTCGCTAGCCGATCCGCTGGTTATCATCGGCGCAGGCTGCACGTTTTCTAGCTCGCTAGCCTGCCTGCTCGCTCGTGGCGAGAGTCTAGAAAGCGCCGTCCAGCAAGCCAAAGAATATATTTATAACGCCATAATCACCGGCATCGACACGAATCTAGGCGTGAGAAAACTGCTAAATCACGGGGTTAAATTTTAAATTTAGAGTGCTTGACGCCGTAAATTATACTAAGGATAAAAGAATTTGCGAGGATTTATGAGCATAAGCCGCAAAGTGTCTTTTATTATTTTTCTAATCGCGGCGACGGCCATCTACTTAAATTTATACGACGGACGGGAGCTGGCGCTAAACTACGAAAAAAATCGTATCGAGATTTTAGCATTGCGCGATTTTGCGTGCGAGATTAGGCCTCGCGGAGTTTGGTTTGACCTGCGCTTGGACGGTGCCCGGGTTGAGACGCTTAGCGCCGTGAATGCCGATAAAAATCAAACCGCTAGCTTCATCCACGTAGATGAGCGAACGAGCGTGCAGGAGCCTCTGCGGATACTGGGCTGGGGCGAGCAGACTTTCGGCGAGCTAAAAACCAAACTAAAAAGCGCAAACGTCATAGGCGTAAGAATCTGGGGCAACGAGGCGTTTGGAGGCGAGCGCAAGACGACAATTTATTATCGGAGTGATGGCTTTGGGGGTACTTATTACGAGATTTTTGACGACGCTTCGGACGAGATACTGCGAGGCGACAAGGAAGCGGGCTGCGACGATAGATTTCATTCAGACGGCGTAGCTTTGATTTATGACGGTGGGGCGACTGTGGATTTTATGTGCGTAAATAAAGACGGCAAAAATATAAAGCGTAGATAAAAATCTAAATTTTGAGATTTGCGCTTTAAATTTAGGTTTGGTTTGGCGGCTAAATTTGGTCCTAAACAAGGAGAGATAAATTTGCGGGTGGTTTTGCCGTTTTACGCGGTCTGACTTATTCTTAGGCTAGCTCTTTTGGCGCGGGTTTATAAAAATGACTCGGCATTATGTTTTAGTCAGTTTTTAAAGTTTATTAATTCTAATTATATTTAGAAAATATAGCGAGGCTTTGGATGCAACAAGTAAACAAAATCTATAGAAAAACTAAACAGTTAAAACCCTGCAAATTAGATACCTTTAGTCGTCTTCGTTTGTAAAAGCTGGCTTTAAGCGAAGTTTTAGTATTTTTACCGACTTTTGCTTATTTTTGCTTTGGGGCGGCGCTTTATTGCTCCAGTTTAGTGTGTGTCTTACTTAGATGCTCTGCGCTAGCGCTGGCTCAAGAGGATTTATGCTTCGTTTAACACTAGCCCTATAAATATAAATTTCTCTCGCCGGCTATAAAAGCCCGCGTCCGTATTTTATACTCGTCGCAAGCGAAAATTGGTTAGAACTACCGTGCTTGTTTCAGTATTTTTATTTATTTTTATTGTTTATCTTATTTTTAGTATCGCAGCTTTTAATATAAATTTCATTTATTTTATGTTGATTATGAAGATTTTTACTTTTGCGGCTTGTTTTTGCTTGTATATCTTTGCTTGCTACGGCGATAAAGCTTTTTGTAAGTTTCGCAAATGGCGATATACTCGCGTTTTAGATTTTTTGAGCGGTTAAATTTAGGCTATTTTAAGGCCTAAAAATATAAACTTTTATCACGAATAGCCCTAAATATGAGTGTTTTGGTGCTGTGTAAATTTACCCCGTTGGGGTTTGAAACTTCGATAGAAACGGCATTTGAGGCGTTTTGAGATCGTGTAAATTTACCCCGTTGGGGTTTGAAACAAGCCTATATATAATTAACCATCAAGCCAACCTTCTGTGTAAATTTACCCCGTTGGGGTTTGAAACTCCTTAATATCTTTTAAGTTCGTTTCCGAGATCACGAGGTGTAAATTTACCCCGTTGGGGTTTGAAACAGCGTAATAGTAAGAAAAACCGGGCGCTGATCGTAAAGTGTAAATTTACCCCGTTGGGGTTTGAAACAGAAAAACATCGTAAAAAAAGAGCTAAAAGACAATGTGTAAATTTACCCCGTTGGGGTTTGAAACAATAGATCGTGCCGATCGTGCGCTTGTATCTATCCTGTGTAAATTTACCCCGTTGGGGTTTGAAACATCTAAACCCTAGCCCGTAAAGCGGGGCAAAGTTGTGGGTGTAAATTTACCCCGTTGGGGTTTGAAACAATAGATCGTGCCGATCGTGCGCTTGTATCTATCCTTGGTGTAAATTTACCCCGTTGGGGTTTGAAACTGCTTTGAGAGCCGGGCAAATTCTTAGACGGCTTAGTGTAAATTTACCCCGTTGGGGTTTGAAACATAAAATTAAAACTTCGCATATAAGCTTTTTGCTTTTGTGTAAATTTACCCCGTTGGGGTTTGAAACTTTGCTCGATATCGATACTAGACGAACCCGTAATTTTGGTGTAAATTTACCCCGTTGGGGTTTGAAACAAGTTTTGAATGCTCTTGATATCAGGTTGGTTCAGGTGTAAATTTACCCCGTTGGGGTTTGAAACATGATCGAGGACGGGCTAAATTTCATAGCCTTTTCGTGTAAATTTACCTTGTTGGGGGGGGGTAAACACCCCGCCAAAAATCAATTTCATACGCTAATGGGCATTTAAATGTTGCCCATTTTTGGTTTTCGGGCAGATTTAAATCGACGAGCAAATAGACGCGCGGCAGACTGCACCGCCTCTAGCGATGATTTTACGCGTTTAAGCCCGCTTGCTAGGGCTAAATTTAGCTTTGCTTGCAGGGGCTAGTTTTCGCGCCTGCCTTAATCCCTTTTTATGCTTTTGATGATATAATTTCTCAAAAATAAGACTTTTGCGATTTGGAGCGAAAATTTAGGCTTTGGATCAAATTTAGCGCGATTTTGGCGGATGAGTTCGAGTTTGAAACCGCGTCGCAGCGAGCTTGATTTGCGCAGGTAAGCTTAAATTTAACGCCCCAAAATCGCAAACGCTCTAAAATTTATCAAAAAAGGAGCCAAAATGAAAACGCTAGTAGTTTTATCCCATCCAAATTTCGCCGCTTCTCGCCTAAACAAGGCGCTGGCAAACGCCGCCAAAAGCGCAGGCGCCGAGGTTCGCCACCTAGAGGGACTATACGGCACCGACGCCCTTAAAATCGACGTTGCGGCAGAGCAGGAGGCGTTTTTACGCGCCGATCGCATCGTGTTTTTGTTCCCAATGATGGGCTTTAACGTGCCGTCGATGCTAAAGGCATATATCGACTACGTGCTTAGCCGCGGCTTCGCCTACGGGCAGGGCGCGAAGATCGCGGGCAAACAGCTGCAAATCGCCGTGAGCACGGGCGGCGGCCTAGGCGAATACTCCAAGCACGGCGCGATCAAATTTAGCCTAAACGAGATTTTGCTGCCGCTTCAGTGCTGCGCGGACTTTTGCGAGCTCGTTTACGGGCGCATTTTTGCTAGCTGCGGCGTGGAGCCGGGCGTGCCCGATAGCGCGATAGAGGCGCATGCGGCGAGATTTACGAAGCTCTTAAACGACGAGCTTGAAGAGCACGAGTATCAAATTTAACGAAGCAAAATAGCGCGTCCTTGAGCTAAAATTAGCACCGCTAGCGGCGATTTCCTGCGCGGAGTCGCCGCTTTTCAAATTTAGCATTAAAAGATAGCTTCGGAACTCAAGCTAGGTGGCAAGCTCGGCGCGTTTTGGCAGTTTTTCATTGCCGCATTTTGGAAATGAGCTTTCTGAGTGACCGAGACCCGCACCTTTTTGGTGCTTTGCTTTGGAGCGGGCGCATTTTGCGGCATACTTGCGAGGCTTGGTTAAATTTGCGCTATCGTAGCAAGGCCCGCAAGCCGCGTTTTTTTGACGCGGGCTATGATTTGGATTTTACGAAAATTGATTTTTATAGATTTGGATTTGGTTTTAAATTTAGCTCGTTTCGCCGCATTTTAAAACGGCGCAAATCCTTATAAATTCGGAGTTTTTATGATTTTTGGCAAGATTGATTATCTAAATTTGCTTCCCTTTCACGTATTTTTAAAGCGCTCACGCCTAAGCTCGCAGGATAAAAAAATCATCGAATTTAAAAAAGGGGTGCCTAGCAAACTAAACCGCGATCTGTGCTGCCGCAGGATCGACGCCGCCGTGATCTCGAGCATCGAAAGCCGCAAAAAACACTACAAAAAGGTGAGCCTGGGCATCGTAGCTAAGGGTGACGTTAAAAGCGTGCTCGTGCGAAAGGGCACCGCCGCGCGCCCGGATCCCGCGTCTGCGAGCTCAAACGCGCTAGCCGGCGTGCTGGGGCTTGAGGGCGAGGTACTCATCGGCGACCGCGCGCTAAAGGTGTATCTGCGGGAGGGCGAGGATGCGTTTTACGATCTGGGGCGGGCGTGGCGCGAGCAGACGGGGTTGCCGTTTGTTTTCGGGCGATTTTCCTGCGTGAAGGGGTGCGGCGCGTATGAGCGGCTGGCGCGCGAGTTTTTGCTAGCAAATGTCAAAATCCCAAACTACATCCTCGCGAAATACGCCCAAACTAGGGGCATCAGCGCGGATGATATCAAATGGTATCTCAAATTTATCAGCTACGAAATCGGCGCGAAAGAGCAAAAAGCGCTGCGGATATTTTTCAAAGAAGTGCGAAAAAACGGGCGAACGGCGAAGCTTCTGGCATAGCAAATCTTAAATTTCTAGCTTAAGCGCCGTTTGGGCTTGTGCCTTTGCAGTGCCGATAATGCGCTCTAGCGCTAAATTTACTTCGCGCGCTGCCCAAAAAGTATTTAGCGAGCAAGGCGGTAAATTTTCACTAAAAGCAAATCCGCAAGCAATCGGCTCGGTTTTTGACTCGCCCGACATGCAAACGGCAAAGACGAGTTTGGTTGCAGCGGCCCTAGTAGCCAAGATCGCTTAAGATGCGACGCTAAAGGTATGCTTGGCCGCTGCCGGCTCTTTTTTTACGGTGCCGTTTTGCTTGTGCTAAAGGCGGCTCGGTCGCGACGCCGCGTAGTCTTGGATTTTGCAGCCTTTGTAAATGATGCGCGTGCATCAAAGGCGCAGCGATCTTGACTGCTAGAGACAACGGCGCCTAAGTCCGCCTAAAAACCATCGTAATGTCTTTTGCGTCCCATGTTTACCTATTTTTGCTTGTATATCTTTGCCCGCTACGGCGATAAAGCTTCTTGTAAGTTTCGCAAATGGCGATATACTCGCGTTCTAGATTTTTTGAGCGGTTAAATTTAGGCTATTTTAAGGCCTAAAAATATAAACTTTTATCACGAATAGCCCTAAATATGAGTGTTTTGGTGCTGTGTAAATTTACCCCGTTGGGGTTTGAAACCGTCGCGGCGATGTTTTGGTGCTTTCAGGTATCAGTGTAAATTTACCCCGTTGGGGTTTGAAACCGTTTTCGCGGATCTTTGAGGCCATAGAGGCTAGGTGTAAATTTACCCCGTTGGGGTTTGAAACACCGTAGGGTTCAAATATTGTTTGGATTTTCGGATTGTGTAATTTTACCCCGTTGGGGTTTGAAACGGT
>NZ_CAUQHQ010000119.1:0-6955 GCF_963517995.1 uncultured Campylobacter sp. | reverse complement strand
ATATAGCACGCCGTGATTTCTTAGGTGATCGTCTGTGTTGCCAAATAGGCCGTTAAAAACCATACGTCGAAAAAGCTCTTTTTTGTTTTTACTATCAAGCACGCTAGCTAGATCGCAGTAGCTCCTATCGTTACTTTCATCGCCGTCTCTAACTCCAAGCAAGGTCATAGCTGACTTATAGGGTATTCTATTATCGCCGTTTCTGTCAAATCTTTTGACAAGCAAAGCCGTGCCTTTTGCCGTTTCAAAAAGCTCGCTTTGGCATACGTTTATTTTTGCGATACTGGCAACATCTAACATAGTCTTTTCGCAACGAGAAATTTGCCTATATTCATCCTTTATAGACGGAAATTTGACTATATAAAGCTCGCCGTCTTTTAATATGTTTGCCTTTGGTCTAGCCCCGCCTAAGCTTCCGCTAGGAGCAAGCAAATTTTTAATATCACTTTCAAGGCTCTCGCCGCGCTCAATTCTTTGCGATGATATGCAAAGCTCGCCAATGTGAGTTAGCTTTGGTATATCGTTTGCGGCAGATACGAATTCGCACTCTTTTTCTATCCTAAGCGAGCCTATACGAAAATAATCGCTTACACCCAGCATATACTCGCTCTTTGTAAGTTCGCTATTTGCTTTTCGGTTTTGGATTAGCTTGCCCCATCTTTCTGGACTCATATCGCAAAATGCTCCCCATAGATTTTTAGATACAAACTGAGAGCTTTGAAGTGGTAAATTTGGATCTATTTCAAAGCCGTTTTTTAGCCACTCTTTATCATATTCAAAATAATATGTTTCGTTTCTACCCACGGCATATACTTCTAAAAATCCGACAAAATCGTCGTTGTTATAAATTTTTAAAATATTATTCATAAAAATGCCTTGAGGTGGTTGTACGTTGCTAAATTTATTACGTTAATTGTAACATATTTAGTATTTAAAGTTATTTCACTATTTTTTCTGCTCTTTAATATTGACAGATTCTTAGAAAATTGTATAATGTCCAAAAATTAATCTACATTTATAGACATAAAGGAAAAACCATGCGTTTTGAGCAAAATTTGTTTAGAGAGACTAGCGGCGAAAAACTATGTTGTTTCAAAAATGAACTGATAGGCGTTGATTACTTGTCCACTGAAGAGCTTTTTGACGGTTATGATACGATAAAGGCGATAACTTTTTCATATGAATTAAAATTTATCGACAAGCTGCTTGAAAATTTCGCAAATGCAAAGGTGATAATTGGGGGAGCCTTCTTTACCCAAAAAGATATGGCGATGCAAAAGCTCCTTGCTGCAGCGCTTGCGGACGTAGAGATTGCAGCTAGGCAAGTTGGTAAATTTGAAAAATTATTAGAGATGATGAGAGAGCAAAGACTTGAATTTCGCGTGCCGCTTGCATGTATCGATCACCGCAAAATTTATATACTAAGCAACTCCAAAAATGGCGCTACGCGCGTAATAAGCTCATCTGCAAACATGAGCGCAAGAGCTTGGGACGGCAATCAAATGGAGAATTACTCGTATGACGATACGCCGTTTTGCTTTGATGAGTGTAGTAAAAGATTTGACACGTTTTATTCATGTTGCAAATCGCTTCCGCTTGACGTGATCGCTACAAAGCATACCGATAATCCATTTGAATCAAACGCAATCATAAAAGAGATTAAAGAGAAGAACGAAGTCATAGTTTTAGAGCATATGCGCGAGGATATAGAGCCCGATAGTGTTAGATACGCGATAGATTATGAAAAAATAAAAGGCAAATATGATGTTTTGGTGGGTGATACAAATTTAAAGAACAAACAAGGGCTTTTTGAAATTTCGCCAAAAACTCTTAAGAAATTTGAGTTAAATTTAAATAAAGAGTGCTTAAAGGCTAAAAATCTAAATCCGCAAGCAGACTACCCGCGTTTAAAATTTGACTACGAGAATTTGCGAGCATTTATAGATGACGAAGAGCTAAATTTGGAGCCGAGCTGGGATGAAGTTAGGCGAGATATAGATGAGCTTTTAGCGTTGCTTGAAAATTTTAATGATTTTGTGGGGGACAAAGAAAAGATAAAGCATACCCATTTTAAGCTCTTAAATGCGGTGTTTGCATCGCCTTTTCACGCTAAAATCCGCTGCACTGCCTATCTTAAAAACATAAGCACGACAAGCTTGCCTATGTTTTTGCTGGCCGCTTCAAGCACTGCAAACTGCGGGAAGACCTTTGTTATCACGGCTATTTTAAAGATGATGAGCGGCAAGAGGCTAGTAAATTTAAACACAGAAAGTTGTAAAAGTATTTTAATACGGGACATACAAGCAGGATATTGCTCTTTGCCTGTATTTATAGACGAAGTTAGCAACTCATACATCGGACACTTAAAAAGTACTATCAAAAACTCAGATATTTGTGAGATAAAGCAACTACAAGATCAGCCGATGATACTTTTTGCTTCAAACGATGCGCTTGATCCAGATGAGACGCTTAGAAAGCGTATGATATTTTTAAGGTTTGAAGGGGCGTTGCCAAGCGATATCGATCAAAACGCCTACAAGGGCAGGGGCAATGCAATCATATCTCGCCTAAGTAACGCGCTTTATAGGGAGTATTTGCGTAGAATGCTGCCTAAAATTTCTGAGCTGCTAAATTCGATGATGCAAGGCGGACTAGATGATACCTGGTATCCTGACGTGATGTTAATTTCGTCAAAAGTATTGCTTGAAATTTTAGACGACTTTGGATATGCTATACCTAGCTATATGAGGCCGCTTAGTTTTAATGCCGATTATTCCGTTAATGCTAGCTTTATAGCGCAAGATTCGCTTAATGAGATCGCCGAATTTTACAAGCATAATAAAAGTGCGTTTAAAATAAACAAAAAACAGGTAACTATAGAGCTAGGCACGGATAGCGACAGCAAAAATAAGTGTAAAAACTGGGCAAATACTCTGCCTGCTGAGATGAAAGCTAAAATTCTAAGCACAAAAGATAAAAATCAGCTGATCTTAGACAGAGCGGAGCTGGAAAAACGACTGAATAAAAAATTTGGATTCTTTGGCTTTTTTACTTGGAGTTAGTGATGAAAATTTACATTTATGCTAAGCAAAATGACGATATAAAAGGGCTTAGAAGCATTTTAAGGTATTTATATGAAGTAGGCGAGGTCTTGATTATAAGCGAGAGTACGCGCTCTTTTAACGAATACCAACATTTAAAAAAACGCTTAAAGCAGGGCGATATTCTCATAGTTTGGGGAATTTTTAGCCTTGCATTATCGCAAAGTTTTGTTGCCAGCGAGCTAAAATTTTTTATAGACAACAAAATTTTGCTATTTATATACGATCTTGCCCCAACGTATAAAAACGGAGCTAATGCCGCTGTAAATACGGCAGTGTTGCAAACTTTATACGCGCTAGCAAAAAATAAAAAAATTTCGCTATCGGCGCTAGATAAAAATTATAGCGTCGGACGAAATAAGCTCACTTTCCCGCAAAACTGGTCTGAGCTTTATGAAAAATGGCAAAACAAAGAGATAACGTCAAAAGAATTTATAAGCGCATCAGGGCTTAAAAAGGCAACGTTTTATAACATACTTTGCGAATACGAAAACCTACTGCAAGAACAAGTCAAATATCAAAAACTGGCGTAAAAACTAAAAAATAATAAATGTATTAAAATTCGGCCTGCAACCCTTATAAACTATGACCTTTCAGTAAAAAACAAAGTAACGGCATAACAACGCCTATGGTTATAAAACCAAATACAAAACTAAAAAATAATTTGATGTGGAGTGGAATAAGGCTTTCGCTGAGATGTAATAGTGCATAAGCCGACAAAGAGCATATGATCATGCCGCCGGTAGCTTGAGCCCTATCCATCGCGTCGGTAAAAAAATATGTAAGCATAAAGCAAAGAGTACAAAAAGCTCCGGCTAAAAATAAAACAAAAGCTATTTGCATATCCAGCGGCTGATTTTTAAAAGTAATAAAATAATTTTTAATTAGTCTATATAACACGTTATTTAGCTCCATATCGATCTTAACGAAAATATTGCTCATAATAGCATATCTCAAAAAAATATAACATTAAAAATAAAGAATAAATCAAAATAGGGCTTAGATATAATAACAGTAAAGATACGAAAGAATTCTATCATGTTTTACTAAAGATGATAAAAGAAAATCCGCTCTAGTTGCGCTTAGCCTAAATTTATTGAGCAAGCAACAAGACAAATCGCCGTACGCTAACCCTGCGCATGATGCGTCTCATACGCTAAATTAAATCCAAATTTTAATTCATTTTAGATAGACTACTACAAAAAGTACGAGTAAGAACATGACCCAAAAAAGAGAATTTATACCCCAAGAGCTTCCGCTGGATTTTAAGCCTACCGAGCAAATTTATAAAGCGCTAAATAGAGCTTCAAGAAAACTAGGCGAACTAAACGGCTTTATAAAAACTATTCCAAACCATGATATTTTGATAAATTCTCTCGTATTACAATAAGCAAAAGACTCAAGCGTAATCGAAAACATTATCGCGACGCACGATGAGCTATTTTTAGCGCAGATAGACGAAACCAAGATCGCACAAAGCGCAAAAGAGGTAATGAACTGCGAAATCGCCTTAAAAAAAGTTACTTGCTTATAAAAAAAGATAATCTATTCTTAACTCGTCATATACTATAAATTCAAAAACGACTGCAACGCAACAACGCTGGCTTTCGCACCCAAAGCGGAACTATGCTTAAAAATCCTGCCACAGGCGAGATAAAGCATATACCACCGCAACACATAGACGATATAAATAGATTGATGGCAAATTTAGAAAAGTACGTAAACGACGACCTGGACGATCTTGATCCGCTAATTAGACTAGCCGTTATCCACTATCAGTTTGAAACCATACATCCGTTTTATGATGGAAACGGTAGAACCGGACGCATCATAAACGTCTTATATCTAACGCATAAAAAGCTGCTTGACCTACCTATTTTATACCTAAGCGCTTATATCATAAAAAACAAATCCAGATACTACGAACTTTTAGAAAACGTAAGTAAAAACGGCGAGTGGAGTGCTTGGATAGAGTATATGCTAAACGGCATAGAGCATACCGCGGAGGCGTCCGTCACGCTCATAAAAGAGATAGACGACGCTATAATAGAATTTGGCGAACTCTTGCAGAAAAAAGAGCGAGGTGTATATAGCAAAGACTTTGTGGAGTTACTTTTTTCATACCCGTATACAAAAATAGAATCAGTTGAGAAAAAACTAAATGTCTCTAGACAAACCGCTTCTAGATATCTTAAAATTTGTGAAAAATTAGAAGCGTTTAAATGCGTAAAGTTCGGTCGTATAAATTACTTTGTAAATTTAAAGTTGTTTGAAATATTACAACGCGGACTAGTACTATAGCATACAAGTCTTCTATAATATGTTAAGAAAATACGAAATTTTTAACATATCCGCGGCAATACGTTAAAAATTTGAGGAGTTTTTAACGCATTTTAAGATCTATTTAGGCAGAAATCCCAACTGCTTTAGCGGTCGGGCTGAATGCCAACGAGCTTAGCGAGTTTTTCCTTGATTTTCTATATAAGCCTTGATTGTTTCAGGGCTTGCTTCGCCTATACTACAAGTAAAAATCCATCAATCCAAAAAGTATTTTTTTCCAAAAATTTCGTTTTAGGTTCGTTTTAGAAATGATTCAAACCTCTTGTCTCTCCAAGCATAAAAAGTAGTTATTTGTTTTATCTTTTGGATAATGTAACTTATACTAATTCTTGGTAGGTATTGTATCATTAAATGGATATGGTCTATATCGCTTTCCTATCGTTGCCGCTGCCGCCTTCTAAGATATCGTTGCCCTCGTTTCCATAAAGAGTATCGTTTCCGCCGTAGATAGTATCTTTTTCTTGTCCTGCGTAAATAGTATCGTCTCCGTCGTTATCGCTATCTTTACCGTTATTTACGGTATTCTCTCCTTTAGAGCTTCTTAGGTCTATGGTATCGTTACCGGAGCCTGCTTCGATGTATGCGCTACCTCCTACTATCTTTATGTTATCGTCTCCGGCTAGGGCATAAATTTTAGTATGCGTATCCGGATTAAGCTTTGATTTAATATTTTCTATATCGTCATTCTTATTTGTGCCAAATATAAATTGGTTATTAGGGCTATCTGTTATCTGCCTAGACTCATCAAATAGGGGTTTTAGTTCTATATTGCTTTGATAATCTTTATAGTATTCTCCAGATACGGCTTTAGATATCAATGCTTTTTTAAGCATTTTTGCTTTATCTTCAATGTAGTCGTCCGAGTATTCGTCTTTATACTTTTCAAGCTCTTTGTAGACAGGAGAGTCTACGCCTGATACTATGAAAGGGTTTAGGTGAACTAGGGAGTATAGGGCAGATATCGGGATGGAGGAATTTGGAAATATTTCTGAGATAGGAGAATTTTGGGATAATGCTTGTAAATTTAACGAGTTATCGGCGGTTTCAAATACTCCAAGTTTTTTAAATTCGTTTTGTAAGGTTTCATGCCCTCTTTACCTTGATGCAATATGGCTGCAGCAAGATACGCGTTCGTTAATTCTTTGTATGTAACATTGGAGTTAAAATGTTTTAGGATGTCGTTATATTCGGAGATGGCATGATTTAAAGAAGCAATAAAATGAGCATCAAGGCCCAAGTTTTTGCCAAAGATCGGAATAAATTTACCAAGATGGGCGGAACTGATATTTGTAGCCCAATTAGAAAGTATATCGCCATTTATAGCTCCTTCATCTTGGTAAGAAATTGTTGATATGTGTTCATAGGCCCAGTTAGCATGAACTTTTGTAAGGCCTACTGCCTTCATTATTTTATAAAGAGCTATTGATAAAAACATATCGGATATACCTGGATAATTTGGGGGCAAGCTAAGAAGCCTGTCTACGCCGTAAGGGTTATAGGCATATCCTTCTATA
>NZ_CAUQHQ010000118.1:0-6967 GCF_963517995.1 uncultured Campylobacter sp. | reverse complement strand
GTATGGGGTATTTTGACGAGAACGGCAACTATTTTAAAGATATGGAATATATGCCAAACTACGAACCTATGCTAAATTTGCTCCTAGACAACAATGTTTCGGGGCAACCTACTAGCGAGGAGCTGAAAGAGGCGTATAAAAAGTGTTATAAAAGTTATAGATGGCACGTTGATACATGGAAAAAAGAAATAGACAAAAATCAGACCATACCTTTATTGATACGTATGTCTATAGAAAATGGAGAGCGGTATTGTCCAGATAAAGATGGGACATTTGGCGACACTCGCACATTTATGTACTGGGCAAACGAAAAAAATAAACTTAAAAATATGATAAACTTTTGGGATGGCTTAAAAAATAATCCATCCAAAGTAATCTATATCGACGCCAACATAAGTGGTCAAGACAAAGAAAAATTAATATCTAATAAACTAATACAAAAACGAAGGAGCAAAGATGCCGCAGGGCGATAACAACGCAACGATAAACAACGATGAGCTAAACCGAGTCGTAGAAGAAGCGTCTAAAGAGATAGCGGACTTATACGTTAAATTCTTCGGGCTTAATTTTGTAGGAGGGATTTAGATACGTAATCGCGGCAGAAGGCTTGTTTGTAAGCCCGTAACCGCGATTTTGCTTTTATACGACACTAGGTCAATTTACCGACGGCAAAGGGCCGGGTGTGCGGCGCTATAAGCTCGCAAAGTAAAATTTGAGCCGTAAATTTAAGCTTTCTTGCCAGTATAAGCTACTGGCAAAGCGCCTGCGCTACGTGGTCCCAGCCAAGCGCCCTAGCGTAGTCTAGCGCGGTTTTGCCGTGGATATTTTTAGCGTTTTTATCAGCGCCCTTAGCGAGCAAGATCTCGACCGCCGTACGGTTGCCGGCTATCGCCTCGCGGTGGAGCATCGTATAGCCCTCATCGTCGGTCTGGGTTATCTCTTTTGGATTTTGGCTTAAAAACTTTTGCAACTCTTCTTTCATATTTACGCTCATCGGATGCTCGATGAGATTTTGCGGATGCGTATCTTGCTCGTAGGCTAGCAAAACTACGTCCGGATCGCCAAAATCTAGCCCCCATGCCTCGTCGTGTTCGGCGCGCTCGTCCTGACTCATAGCTTTACGCATGGCTTGTACGCTAAAGCCGCCGTATGCTCTATCATCTACCGCAAACATCCAGTCGCTGATTTGCTCTAGCGGCACCGCGACTTCGTCGCCGCTTGCGACGCTAGTTAGTATGCCTGGGTCGTTGGCTAGCACGCCGTAAACGCGCTCGCCGTCAAAATACACGTCGTTTATCCACATGTGCTCGACCTCCGTATGGCCGCCGATATCTTGCGAGAAGGCGACCTTGACGCAAGCGAAGTCAAGCCCCGGGATAATGCGGTGATTTTCCCAGTATAGCTCGCGCCAAAAGTACCTAAAGCTCCCTCTGGCCCGTCTAAAAGCCTCTAGCATCGCCGCATCTTCGCCGTCTGCGTAAAACACCGGCTCGTTTTCTTCTTTGTTTGCGCCTTTGCCATTTTTCGCGTCCGACTCGTCGCCTAATATCTTTTTAAATAGTCCCATATTTTTCCTTTAACTTTAGTTTGTATTTATTTAAATTTACCGCAAAACCCTCGCGTAAATTCGCCTATTTTTGTCCGCCCGTGCATCCAAGGCTATGGGGGGGGGTGCGAGGGGAGCGCAAATCGTCGCGTCTTGGTTTAAAAAACAAGTCGCGAATGCTAAAGCCGTTTTTAGACTTTTTGTTTGTATCCATCGTCTGCTCCTTTCGTTTGTTTTTCCGCTTTTTAGCGCGTTTGACTTGTGGCGGCTGCTTACTTTTAAGCTGAAGTCTAAATTTAGCGCCGCGTTTTTAAGCTCTTATCGCTTTATGTGCGGCGATTGCTATAATTTTAGCCAAAATTTGAAGCTAAATTTATAAAACCGCTTCATCTAAATTTAGGCTTTAGATTTTTGCCGCTTTGTACCCGCAAAACCGATATGCATTCTGGCTGATTTAGCATGATTTTGCGCGCTTGTTAGATTTAACCGCAAATTTAGTCTAAATTTTGGCTTGCTTACCCGCTTTGCCTATGGTGCAAAATTTATCTGTAAATTTAGCCGACGTGTTTAAATTTAGTTTGCAATTAGTCGCAAAATCTCTCGTCGGCGCGATTTTGCTTGCGTTTTTTAAAAAATTCTTCTTTATTTTTGGGATCCGCAAAATACTCGTCTTGTTTTTGCAGACTTTTTTCTAATAAGCCTTCGGCATTTTTGAGCGCGGCTTTGCGATCTTTAAATTTAGACGGGAATCGCTCTAAAAACACCGCCTCGTAAGGGTGAGCTTTCGTCCATTCGTTTGCCCGTAAAACGGCGGCTCGTTGCTTTCTTAGATCGCAAAAGGCGTAGGGATTTATTACGTCGCCTACAAGCTTAACGAAGGCTAAATTTACGTCCATAGTGGAGGCAAATACCGGGTCTTTTACGTCTAAGACCTCGGTAAAAACGATGAATCTATTTTTGCCGACATAAAACCAAAATGCCGCCTCGTCCTTTAGCCCCAGATCAAAGGCGCGCGCGGCAACCGTCATTAACGTGCTAGGCGCGACTAGCCCCGGCGCATCTTCGATGATTTTTATCGCCTTTTGCAGACTTTCTACGTTATTTGCCATGAGTAGGCCGTCTATCGCATCGTAAACGCGTACGTAATTAGGCACGCCGCCGCTTGCCGAGTAGAGATTTGAGACGTAGATATCGACTGAATTTACTTTTTGGGGCGCATCGTCGGCCGTTTGCGATACGAATTTAGCATTTTTGCTCGGCATAAAATTTGACGTATCTGCTCTAGGCATCGGCATTGCTGCGTATCCTTGCGCGTTTATGAGCGTAAAAGCAAGCGAGGCCGCAAGTGCGGCGGATAAAATTTTACTCATATTTCTCCTTTTTTAAAAATTACCGACCGAACGCAAATGTCGAATGCAAGCGATAAATTTTAAACGCAAATTTGCACGGCAAAGAGCGTGCTAAATTTAGCCCAAATTTATAAAATCGTCGCCGATTTTACGAGCTTTAGATTAAAATTTACGTAAGCAAACGACAAATCCGCGCCCAAACTACGGGTTAAATTTATAACCCTAGCACCGTTTTTAACAGCATATAAATGAGCGCCGCCGAGCCGCCTGCGATCGGTAGCGTGATAACCCAAGCAAGTACGATAGGCTTGACCATTTTCCAGTTGGCGTCGCGGTTTAGGATACCGATGCCAAGCACCGCGCCAATGAGGATGTGCGTCGAGGAGACCGGGATACCTAGCTTTGTGGCTAGCAGGATAACGGTACTAGCCGCTAACTCGGCGCTAAAGCCCGTCGTAGGCAGGATCTCGGCTAGCTTGCTACCGATGGTAGCGATAACCTCTTTGCCTAGAAACCAAAGCCCGACCACGAGCGAGATGCCAAATGTCACCATCGCAATTCCCGGCACCGGTGCGGTAGCGTTTATCGAGCCTGTTTTTAGCACGTCTAGGATCTCGGCAAACGGACCCACGGCGTTTTCGATGTCGTTGGCGCCGTGAGAGAAGGCAAACGAGGAGGCTGTAAATATCTGAAACCACGAGAAAATGCGGTTCGTGCTCTTTTCGGCGTTGTCTTTTTTCATCACGTTTATCATCGCAAGCGTGGCGAGATAGGTGACTATGCCGATGACGCAGATAATCCAGATCGTGCCGATAAAACCTAGGTCTAAATTTAGATGCTCAAGCCCTTTAAAAAGCATCATCGATGAGATGATGATCGCGCCGATGCCCGCTACCGTAGGGATGTGTTTGCGCATGGCTTTTGACGTATCGATCTCTTTTTCGCGCTCTTTCATGGCTTTTATAGCGAGCTTGTATTCGCTGCGTTCGCCGCTTTCTACGTCGTCGTCGTCAAGGACTGCGATCTTGCTTAGTATCCTTATCTGCTCGCTTTCGGGTTTTGTTTTTAGCTCTTGTAGATAGCGCTCTTTATAGGCTTTACGCTCGCGTTTTAGCACCTTTAGCTCTAGGGTAAATTTGCGAGTCGGGATCAAAATTTTAGATTTTATGTAGCCGTAAATGAAGTAAGAAAGGATGCCTCCTAGAAGCGGCGAGATCACCCAACTAACGGCGATCCTGCCTATCTCGCCCCAGGAAACCATAGCTAGAGCCTTATCTCCGCCCATCGTCGTAAAGCCCATCGTAAGCCCGGCGCCAACGATACCGCCAACGATCGAGTGGGTCGTGGAGATAGGTAGTCCCTTTTTAGACGCGATAAATAGCCAAATACCCGAGCTTAAAAGCGCCGACATCATAATCAGCACGAAAAGCATCGGCTCCGTGCCCTCCTGCGGGAAGCTTACGATGCCTTCGCGGATGGTTTTGGTTACCTCGCCGCCTGCAAATATCGCGCCGCTAAGCTCGAAAATAGCAGCTATAACAAGGGCTTGCTTTATCGTGACGGTCTTGGCGCCTACGCTCGTGCCAAAGGAGTTTGCGACGTCGTTGCCGCCGATGTTAAACGCCATAAAGATACCGAAAATACTAGCGATACTAAAAAGTAAAAAGTGATGAGTCGGGATGTACTGATAGCCCCAAACGAAAAATCCAAACGCGGTAATTATAAAGATCGCAAATGCAAAGAGATTGTCGCTTCTCAAGCAAGTCCTTTTAAAAATGAATGGCTAATTATAACTATATTTTTCTTAAGCAAGCCAAATTTAGGCGGTTTTATTAGCTTTAAATTTTAGCTTCGTTATAATTTGCCCACTTAAATTTAAAGGAGAAAAAATGACGATTAGAGAGCAAATTTTAGAGGACATCAAGACTGCGATGAAAGAAAAAGACAACTTTCGCCGCGACACGCTAAGGCTCGTAAACTCGGTCATCAAGCAAGTCGAAGTCGATGAGCGTGCCGAAATGACGGACGAAAAGGTGCTACCGATCCTGCAAACCCAGATCAAACGCCGCATGGACTCTATCGAGCAGTATAAAAACGGCGGTAGGGACGATCTGGCGCAAAACGAGCAAAAAGAGATCGACATCATAAACGGATATTTGCCTAAACAACTAAGCGCGGACGAGCTAGAAGCTCAGATCAAAGAGATCATCGCAGGACTAGGCGAGGGCGCAAATATCGGCGCGGTGATGAAAGCGGCCAAAGAAAAAATCGGCGCTAGAAGCGACGGCAAGAGCATAAGCGAGTGCGCAAAGAGACTGCTGGGCTAAATTTGTATTTAAATTTGACCGAATTTGCTTTGGAATTGGGTCAAATTTAAAGCGATGGCAGGCGAGCGTCGCTTGCCTTTGCTTTTTGTTAATTTTGTCAAAAATTAAAATGCTTAAATTGCGGGCGCAAACTTATTATATTTCATGACTTACGGTTTTTAGTTGCGCATTTTGTATGCCGTTTCTAGGGTAAATTTAGCGAATTATGGGGTTTTGCCTTTCATAAATTTCGAGATTTTACGCAGGTACTTTTGATGTGCCGTTGCTAGCGATTTAGCGTGATTTCGGTAAATTTAGCGGCTAGCCATACTTGGGCTTTTGCTTGCGTTTGTTAAATTTAGCGGCTGCGCCTATGCTAATTTTTATAAAAAGCTTTCAAATTTTAGGTATAAGATAAGCTAAAACTTTGCTTGCGGGACTATTTGACCGACTTTAGCTTCAAGTCTCGTTGAACGAAAATTAGTTTTTATCTTTATATTTTGATCGGTATATTTAATGCGTACCGTCTTTAAATCAGCCGAAGTTAGCGGGTTTTGGATTTAAAATCCGGTTAAATTTAAAGTTGGTAAAATTTCCAGCCGTTTTTGAGTTTTATATTTAAAATTTGCGGATTTGCATTTGATTCTTGGTTAGATCAGTAACCTTGCGCTTTAAAATTTGGAGAGAACAGTGATATTTCTTAAAAGTTTTTTAATTTAAGCTTAAGCAAATAAATAGTAGTTATGACCAAAACTATATTTTTAAAGAGTGCAAACGTATCGAAGTAGATATGCTAAAGCATGACGGCAAAGAGTTTATATTCCTGCTATACTAGCGAGTTAATTGCCTATATTATCAGAGTTTCTCAATATAGGGCATCTTATTGGCAACAAATAATAAAGTAAAGTTAAGCGCGAGAGCCACGACTTACTTTATCGCTACAAGTAGACAAAGGTATGCTAAATATAGATTAAATAAATTTAAAAGAAATTTCTCAAGCATATAACAATGATAACGCTAAGTAGAAGCCAATTTCACGCTTCATCTAAAGAACGTATTTTGCTTTATGCGGCTTAGTTGTGGATGTAGAGAGGTGAGGTTTAGGCATATAGCAACGCCAAAGATACGAAATAAGCAAAGTGCTCGCAACGAAGTTTTGATAAAAGGACCGTATAGCGTTATTTTAAAATCTATAAGAGTTATATGTAGCAAGGCGAAGTAGCAGATAAGAATCCGCTTAAGCTTATTTAGCGCAAATTTGATGCTTGGCGACATTTGCTGTATATAGGCTTGAAATTTAAGCCAAATGACTTAAATTTCAAGGTTTTTTTATTTGGCGCTTTCTTCTATGGCCAAGTCTATGATTTTAAATATCTCGCCGCTTGCTTGTTTGACTTTGGTAAATCTATCGACGAATTTTTGGATATCTTTTATGTCGTATCCGTTCTTTGACTCTTCTAGATTTGCCATTACTAGGTCGCTGATTTGTGTTGCCGGTACGCTAGCTTTTTCAAAGCTTTTTGAGTTTGCGAAATACGGTGCGGCGCTCTCATACCATGCGCTTAAATTTTGAGCCTGGCGCTCCATATTTTCATCATATCCTCTTTCGTTTATAACGTTAGAGTAAGCCGTTTGCAAATACGTTACGCGGTTGATCTTGCCGATGATGCCGATGGTTTTATTTTCGACGTATTTTGAAATTTTTGCGCTCTGCGTAGCGCCCTGGCTAAAGACGTTTACGGCATCTTGAAAGTTAGCTACGCGTA
>NZ_CAUQHQ010000117.1:0-6982 GCF_963517995.1 uncultured Campylobacter sp. | reverse complement strand
GAGCCAAATTTATCAAATTTAACTCCCAAATACGAAAGATAAAAGAGGACGGCGGCAAAGGCGGCGAGGGTGAATAGAAATTTAAAAAAGCTTTGCAAATTCGATCCTTTTGCTCATAATTAAATTTGCGAAATCTTAGCCAAAAGGCGGTTAAATTTGAGTGAATTTGGGGGCTGTAAATTTGAAAAATGCGGTGAAATTTAAATCAAAGCAAATTTGACTAAATTTGAAAGGATGAAGCAAAACTCGGTAAATTTGAGAAAATTTGAAGTAAAAAGAGAAATTTAGCCGAAAAGCTCGGCTAAATTTGATAAATTTTAGTGCAGGCTCTCGATGTAGCTAAGCGCGCTAAGGGCCGCTACCGCGCCGTCTCCTGCGGCTACGATGACTTGTTTTGGCGCGTCTTTTCTGATGTCGCCCGCGGCAAATAGTCCAGGCACGCTAGTTTGCATTTTTAGATCGACGCTCACTTGGCCGCCTGCCTCCATATCGCATAAAAACTCGCCGTTTTCTTGGCGAAGGACGTCGTTGTTTACATTAAGCCCGACGAATACGAAAACGCCCGGCACTTTTAGGTCGCGCTCGCCCTCTTTCGTGTTTATGATTAGGCCTGCAAGACCTGCTTTGTCGCCGTAAGCCTGCTTGATCGTAGCGCTCGTGATAAACTCGATTTTGGCGTTAGCGCGAGCCTTTTGCAGCGTGACGGGAGCGGCGCGAAACTCGTCTCTGCGGTGGATGACGTAGACGCGCGAGCAGATGTTGGCTAGATATAGGGCCTCCTCGATCGCCGTGTCGCCGCCGCCTAGAACTGCGACTTCTTTGTTTTTATAGAAAAATCCGTCGCAGGTCGCGCAGGTGCTCACGCCTCTGCCGAAAAACTCATCCTCGCCCGCAAAGCCCGCGCGGCGCGGAGTAGAGCCGGTGGCTACGATGACTGCTTTGGCCTGCTCTTCTTTGCCGCCTTCAAGCTTGACCGTGAAGCTGCCGTCAGAGTTTTTTACCACGCGCTCGACGCCCGCCATCTCGTGTTTTAGTCCAAAATGCGTGCACTGAGCGACCCACGTGCTCATGAAGTCGATACCGCTCTCGCCGGGCGCTTTTTGACCCGGATAGTTTTCTATCTCGGAGCTACCCGTGATCTGGCCGCCGGGCATTCCTTTTTCAAACATTACGACGTTTTTTAATCCGCCTCTGGTGGCGTAAAGTCCCGCGCTAAGTCCGGCAGGACCGCCTCCGATGATCGCTAAATCTAACATATTTTTTCCTTTAAATTTTATTTATTTTCGAATCTTGTTTATAAATGCCGCCCTTTTGCGCCTTTAGCTCCACGCTTGCGGGCAAAGTCGTGATATTTAGGACGTGCATCAGCTTTAAAATCGTATTTATATCCGAAGCGACGAAATTTATATTTCCCTCGCTAGGCGCGCGTTTTTGGAGCAAGTCCACGGCTACGATTTTTAAATCCTTAGTCGAAGTTTTTAAAATTTCTCTCCAGTTTGATTGGTTGGAGCTAAAAACCACGAGTAAAAATTTGTCGTCTTGGGGTGCAAAAATTTGAGCCTGCTCGTAAAAAACCAGCTCGTTAAAATTTACGAATTTATACTGCGAAAATCTGTAATTATTGTAAGCAAATACGCCTGCTACCAGCGCTGCACCGATAAAGGACGCAAAAACGGAGGTAAGAGGAAGCAGGCTTCCTCCTCGTCTAAAAACCATTAAAGAAGCGAATTTATCTTATCGGCGATGGCTCGTTTTGATTGCGCGCCGACCATTTGCTCTACGACTTCGCCGTTTTTGAAAAATAGAAGCGTAGGGATCGAGCGGATGCCGAATTCTACGGCAAGGTCTTGCACCTCGTCGGTGTTTACTTTGCAAATTTTAGCTTTGCCCTCAAACTCCTCAGCAAGCTCGTCGATAACCGGAGCAAGCATACGGCAAGGTCCGCACCAAGGCGCCCAAAAATCTACTAGCGCGACGCCCTCTTTGGCGACGTCGAAATTCGCAGTCGTTAGTTCTACGTATTTTCCCATTTTATTCTCCTTTTTAAAGATAGTCGTAATTATACACGAAAGTATTTAAATTTTAGCTAAATAAGAATTTTTACAAACTAATATTTTCTATCCACTTTATCTCACTCTTTTTTATCGCGATCAAATCGACCTGAAAATCGGCGTTAGCGCCGTTTTGCAGCAGATAAAAATCGATAGTTTTTAAAATTTTATTAAATTTAGCGGGCGTGAGGCGATACTCTGCCTCGTAGTCGCCCTGCGTAGCTTTGATTTCGACAAAACGTAAAACGCCGTCTTTTTTAGCGATGACGTCGATCTCGCCGAATTTGGAGCTAAAATTTCTAGCAAGTATCTCGCAGCCGTTTTTTAGCAAAAACTCGCAAGCCAGTTCCTCCGAGCTCTTGCCGAAAAGATACGCCCTAAGCCCCAAATTTTACTCTTCTATCCTCATCATAAAAGGCTTTTCTTTTACAAATTCTTGCTCTTGCAAAATTTCCATAGTACGCCTCACGTCCTTTTCCACGCTCGTGTGCGTCGTGAAAAACAGCGTCGCATACGGACTTTCGTCCTTCGGTTTTTGCAGCAGGCTATCGATAGAGAGGTTGTTTTCGCTCATTAAATTCGTGATTTTAGCTAGGACGCCGACTTTGTCCTCGACTCTAAGCCTAAAATAATACTTCGTGCGAATTTCGCTCGGATCTAGGAGCTCAAGCGCATTTAGCTCAAACGGCGCCTTGTAGCCTAGCATCGGAGATTTGCCGTCTCTGGCGATGTCGATAAGATCGCTGATGACTGAGCTTGCCGTCGCCGGACCGCCCGCGCCCGGACCGTAAAACATCGTCTCTCCGACTGCGTCGCCCACTACGCTCACGGCATTTGTCACGCCGTCTGTTTTAGCTATCATTTTATCTTTGGGTACTAGTGCCGGATGTACGCGTAGCTCGACCTTGTCGCCTGTTTTTTTGGCGATGGCTAGTAGCTTTATGACGTACTCGAAATCGTTAGCGAAAAAGATATCCTCGGGCGTTATGCCTTCGATACCTTCTATCAGGATGTCTTCGGGGTTGCCGTGCACGCCGTATGCGATGCTAGCTAGGATCAGTAGCTTGTGCGCCGCGTCAAAGCCTCCGACGTCAAAGGTCGGATCGGCCTCGGCATAGCCTAGCTCCTGGGCTTTTTTTAGCGCGTCCGCGAAATTTGATCCCTTGCTCATCATCGAGGTTAAGATGTAGTTGCTCGTGCCGTTTAAAATCCCGTTAATGCTTAGGATATGGTTTGCGCTAAGGCCCTCGCGAAGGGCTCTGATAATAGGTATGCCGCCCGCGACGCTAGCCTCGAAGCCAAAGGGCGTGTTTTGCGCCAAATTTTGCAAGGCGTAGCGGTGATAAGCTAGTAACGCTTTGTTTGCCGTTACGACGGCTTTTTTGCGCTCTAAAATTTTGCTAACGACCCTAAAAGGCTCCTCGACGCCGCCCATAAGCTCGACGAAAACGTCGATATCCTCGTGCTCTAGGACGCTATCTATATCGTCCGTGAGAGGGATGGCGACGTCTCTTTTTTTGCTTAAATTTCTAACGACGCCGATAACCGGAACTATATCCTCGCCGCATCTTGCCGCGATTAGTTTTTTGTTTTGGAGTAAAATTTTAGCTACGGCTTCTCCGACCGTGCCAACACCTAAAATGGCTATATTCATGCAAATTCTTTCAGATATTTTTTGACATTTCTCGCCGCTTGACGGATACGGTTCTCGTTCTCGATGAGAGCAAGGCGCACGTAGTCGTTGCCGCCCTCGCCAAAACCGATACCAGGGCTCACCGCGACGCTAGCTTTAGTAAGCAGCTGTTTGGAAAACTCGAGGCTGCCGATGTTTCCGACTTGCGGCGGGATTTTCGCCCAGATAAACATACTCGAGCTTGGCTTATGCATCTCCCAGCCGGCACTTGCAAAGGCTTCTAGCATCACGTCGCGGCGTTTTTCGTAAATTTGACGGATATCCTCGACGCAGCTTTGATCGCCGTCTAGCGCGACGGTTGCTGAGACTTGGATCGGGGTAAACATTCCGTAATCAACCCATGATTTTATCTTTTTAAGCGCGGCGCAAAGGCGCTTGTTTCCGCATAAAAATCCGACGCGCCAGCCGGCCATATTGTAGCTTTTTGATAGCGTGTAGCACTCGACTGCGACGTCTTTTGCGCCTTCTACTTCAAATATGCTCGGCGTCTTATAGCCGTCAAAAGTAAGGTCTGCGTAGGCGATGTCCGAGATCACGTAAAAGCGCTCTTGTTTACTCATCGCGACTAATCGCTCATAAAAGCTCTTTTGCACGGTTACGGTCGTAGGATTGTGCGGGAAATTTACGACGACGTATTTAGGTTTCGGCGAGCTTGAGCGGATGGTGTGAAGCAGGTCTTCGAAAAATTTATTTTCGTCAAGCTCGAATTTATCGTTGTATTTTAGCGGCATCTTCGCCACGCTACCGCCGGCGAATAAAAACGCCTGCGTGTGGATAGGATACGCAGGATCGGGCACAACGGCGACGTCGCCCGGATTTACTATCGCTTGGGCTAGATGTACGAAGCCCTCCTTGCTGCCCATAACGGCGACGGCTTCGGTGTCGGGGTCCAAATTTACGCCGTATTTGCGCTTGTACCAGTTACAGATGGCTAGGCGCAGTTTGTAGATGCCCGCGCTCGCCGAGTAGCCGTGAGTTTTGTCTTTTTGGGCGCTTTCGCAGAGCTTATCGACGATGTGCTGAGGCGTGCGACCCTCCGGGTTTCCCATCGAAAAGTCGATGATATCTTCGCCCGCTCGGCGCGCGGCCATTTTTATGGCGTTTACCTCGGCAAATACGTAGTTTGGAAGTCTTTCAATCGTATTAAATCTAATCTCGTCAAACATAAATTTTCCTTATTTTAGGTAGATTTTGAGCCCTCGTTTAATATTTTCTAGGCTGACCGCATCGTCGATCATTAGATATTTTGCGTTTTGTGGAAAGGAAATCTTCAGGCTATTTATAGCTTTGTCGCTTCTTTTTTCCTCGAGTAAATTTAAATTTTTATCCAAAATTCTCACGATCGCCGACCAGCGATCCTCCCCGTCTGCGCCTATGGCGGCGACTTTTGCGCCGCTAACGTCGATGAGATAGGGCTCAAGCGGTTTTGAGAGCTGAACCTGCTGCGAAAACGGTACCGGGGTTTGATTGATCGACGAATTTGACGCGTCGATGACGTATTCGTAGGATAGCTCGCCGGCTCTGTTTATATCTGTTATTTCGGTGCCGCTTTCTTTAAAGGCAGAGTAGAGCGAGCCTGGATCGGGGATAAATTTAGTATCTACGGTTACCCCCCAAGTAGCGCCGCCGGCGTTAGAAAATTCGCTCGTTAAGATATCGTTATAACCTAGTCCGTTTAGGGCGTCTTTGGCGATTTTCATGATAAGCAGCGGGTTGTTTTGGCGCGAGATAAATTTGATATTTACCTTGACGTTTTGCTTGTAGGATAGACGCAGGAGCGAATTTGACTTTAAAACGTTTGAAATTTTAGCGATATCGGGCTTGCCGTTTGCGTTTAGATATGCCGAACCGTCGCCAAAGAGCTGAGTCGCTTTTGCGCTATTTTGACCGAGCAGACTGCCTGCTATATCCACCACGCTACCAGCGAGGCAAAAGGCCGCGCTAACGGCTAAAAGTACGAGCTTTTTTACCACGATTTGCCCTTGTTTAGAGCCACGAATTCGTCGTATGTGAGTGGCGTGATTTTATCTTTTTCTACCAAAAATCGCTTTGGATTATCGCCGCTAAATTTGATATTTTGATCGCCGATTTCTAAATTTATCTCTCCGTGTCCGGTTACGATGAGTTGTTTTTTGCCTATTTCGATAGAAACGGCATTTGAGGCGTTTTGAGATCGCTTTTTATTGTCGTCCAAATTTATCACGCCGAGCCAAACTTTTCTGCGCGGGACGACTTTTATCTCGCTAAGTCCGTTTAGTTCGTATATATCGCCGGTTTTAGGTGTAGATGAAACGGTAGCGGTTATATTTTGCTCGGTTTTATTTGATATTTCGGTAGGTTGCAAATTTTGACCTGTATTTTGCTCTATAGGCTTTGGTTGCGCGACCGTCGCGACAGTTACGTTTATCTCGGGTAGAGGCTGGGCGGCGTTAGGTATCGCTAAATTTGAGGCGTTTTCTTCGTTATCGCTAAGCTCGTCCTGCGCTTTTGGAGAGGACGATACGCTAACTGTAATATTTGCGTCTTTAATGGCATCTAGGTTTTTGGCAGCTTGCTGCACGGTCGTCGCATCGGAGTAGGTCACGCTTTTATTTTTGTCTTCAAAGAGGCTCGAGAGATCGCCGATATATTTTTGAGGTTCGAAAAAATATATTAAAGCGCCGATTGCGCAAATGGTAACGATACTGCCGAGCATACCGCCGTAAGATGATTTTTCGCTTGCGGTATAGGCCGGTATTTTAGGCGATATGGTTATGGTTTTGTGCTTCAACTCGCCCTCGTGCTCGGCCATAAACGCCTCGTATTCGTTCATCCACAGCGTAAAGTCGATATCTAGCTCACGCTCTAAAATTTTAACAAAACCCCTGACGTTAAAACGCGCCAATTTTTCAAAATTTTTATCGGCGATGTAGCCTAGGTATTCCGCTTCGATGTGCGTTCTTCTAGCGACTTCGCTAAGCCCCAGTTCTTTTAACAAACTTATGTCATTCATTTATAATCCTATCGCAAAGTATGGCAAACGCAGCCGAGACGTTTAGGCTGTCCCAGTCGTTTTTCATTTTTATTCCTATTATTTCGTCGCTTTTGGCAAGGACTTTTTTGTGCAAACCTTCGCCCTCGCTACCCATCACGAGCGCCATTTTTTGGTTAAATTTGACCTCGTGGGCGTTTTTGCCGCCGCTTGCCGTAGCGTAAATTTTAAATCCGACTTGTTTTAGTTCGTTTAACAAGCTAAGAC
>NZ_CAUQHQ010000116.1:0-7166 GCF_963517995.1 uncultured Campylobacter sp. | reverse complement strand
TTCAAGAAGAACACGATGCTTGGTACGAACAAACCAAAGAAAAATATCGCTTAAACGAAGAATATGAGATGATTAAATTTAAAAGCAAGCAAAGAATCCTAAATAAGTTAGGTAAATTTAAGCTTTCATTTAAAAAGCCGCCGTCTTTGCGCTAGCTCAAATTTTACGCCCCGACATTAGTCTAAACATAACAAGCTTAAACTAACGGGCAGGGCGTAAAAACTAGTCATAGCGGGTCAAGTGCGGGAAGTAAACTAAAACTACACTCCCAGTTGCGCCTTTACCTCATCGCTCGCCATCTCGATACTCCACGCAGGCTCCCACACGAGGTCTATCTCGCACTCTTTTACGCCGTCGACATTCAGCACCGCCGTCTCTACCCAGCCCAGTATCATCTCATGCAGCGGGCATGAGCGCGTAGATAGCGTCATCGTGACCTTTGCTTTGCCGTTCTCGTCGCAAACCGCGTCGTAAATCAGCCCCAAAGAGACGATATCAAAACCCACCTCGGGATCGACGATGTTTGAGAGCGCATCGTATATTTTTTCTTTCATTTTTCTTCCTTTACTCCAAATTTCGTAAATTTAAAAACATTTATCATATTTATCGCGACTAAAACGATACTAACGAGTAGGCAAGCCACGCCGCAGTGCGCGAGCGATTTTATCTCCAGCCAGACGCCAATCTCGTAGAGCGCAAGCCCGATGGCGTTAAAGCCGATGCCGATATATGCGGGCTTTTTAAGGATCATCTGATCTAGTAGCGGCACCTTTGTTTTACCCACAAAGGGCGCCACGTAGTGATACCAGATGAGAAACGGCGCGATCTTGTAAAGATGAGCCGCGATAAATGCAAACAAAAAGCCGTAAATCAGCATAAATACCGCCATATCGTATCTGTCCGCCGCGATAAATGCGCAAAACAGCACGAAGGCTGCGAGCGAAAGAGCGATATTTACGTTCCAGTAGTCATACGCTTTGCGAACGCGCTTTTTTAGGATATGCAGCGCCTCGGCGACGAAGCAAATAATCGCCGCCCCAAAGGCGAAGTACGCGTAAATTTCGCTAAAAAAGAGCAAAACACCGGCAAAAATATAAAACCCGAAGGCAAATTTGCTAAGCGTAAATTTTAGATCGTGCGCCAAGGCAAACATCGGTAACAGTACGGTCGCTACGCCTACGATGATGAAAAAAACAAAGCCGAGCACGAAATAGATGTGAAATTTAAGCGCGAACATAAAATCCATCGGCAAAGTGCCAGAAAGTATCATCAAAAGGCAAAAACCAAGCGAGATGCCCGCGAGTAAAAATATCGCCGAAACAAAGAGCATAAACGCCGCGAAGCTCTTTTTTTCATTGTCCATAAAGCTAATGATATACGTAGTGCCGAAAAACAGCAGAGCCAGAAATAGCGCCATGCCGCCGCCGTGCAAAAAGCCCGTCTTGCCGCTGATCATCCCGTAGCCCATTGCAGCGATCCCTACGCAGTAGACGGCTAAATTTAGCATCGCGCCCTTGATCGTCGAAAACGGCTTTTCTAAAATCACCGAAGTGAGCTGATAAAGCGCGCCGATGATGACGCTCATAACAAAGCCGACGAAAAACACGTGTAAAAACCCCGCCGTCTCAAGCCCCGCTATCATCTCAAAATCAGCCGCGAAAAAGGCGGGAATGCTCGCTATCAAAAAGCAAATGCCCGCGATAAAATAACCGCCCACTAGCTTAAAAGGCGGCGCAAAGGTGTTTAAAAGCATAGCCTATCTCAGTGGCAAAGGCTTGTGTCTACGTTTTTGACGTCTGCGCCTTGTTTTAGGCTAAAGGTCATCTTGACCGCCCCACCCTCTAAATCCTCGCGCTCGACGTCAAACTGCTCCGCAATTTTAGGGATCAGTCCGGCGGGGAATTTGTGATTTACCATCACGATTTTGGTGTTTTGGTTTGCAAATTTGATCGCTACCAGCGCGTTTATCATAGGCTCTGGCGGTACGCACGGACGGCTGTCAAAACCGACGAAATCCACGCCACCTTCGCTATATTTATAAAACGGAACCGTCGCGCCCTCGGCGTTAAACTGCTCGGCGCCTTTGAAAAAATCGCTCATTTTTTATCCTTGTTTTAATTTTGGATAATTATACTCTTATTTTTCGCGCGGGCATCTTGACCTTGCTTAAGTAGTTTGGATTAATATACTGTAACATAAAATAAATAAAATTCCAATTTATTTTAAGCGGGGGGGGTAAATACGCCTACAAATTTAACGTAAAGGATAAAAATGAGTTTATATCTTGCTTTAAAAGATAAGCTTCCAAACGATGCTTTTTATATGAAGGATAAGCTAGACGGCTTAAGCGACGACAAGGCAAGAGCCGTATCGATACTAAATTTAAAAAGCCCGGTAGTCGGCCTAGCGCTTGGACTTTGCTTTGGAGCTTTTGGCGTAGATAGATTTTATAAAGGCGATATTTTGCTAGGCGCTTCAAAGCTTATAACGCTCGGCGGCCTTGGTTTTTGGGCGTTAGCGGATTTATATTTCGTCTATAACGGTATCAAAAAAGATAATCTAGAACTATTAAATTCAGCTATCATGTAAAAAATGAAAAATATACTGCTAATAAATGAATTAAAATCGAGGCTACCGTCAAATTTATATACCGAGCTCGTGATGAGTAAGAGGCTTGAGGAGCTAGATGATGCCCAAAGCTCGCAGCTAGTAGCCGATGCGTCGTATATGAAAAAGCCGACTTTAGTTTGGGTTTTTGCTCTGTTGTTCGGGTGTTTTGGAGGGCATAGATTTTACGTAAACAGTCCGGTAATCGGCATTGTTTTTATAGTGCTTACGTTTTTGGTATTTGCCGCAGCCGTTCCTCGTCCAGACTCCGGCATAGACAATTTATTTACGCTTATTTTGTTAGCCGCGATCATAGACGGCGTGCTGCTATCTAAAAAAGTAGCCGCTAAAAACTACGAAAAAGTAGCGCATATACTAGAGAAAAATGCCCGTTAATCAGCTTAGTAAATTTCCAAAATATAGTTTGTATTTGGTAGCGGATAAATTTAACTCGCTAAATGAGAGACAACAAGAGGAATTAAATTTAACCGACTTTAAAAATCCGTTCGTCACACTTGCTTTGGGGCTATTTTTAGGAGTGATTGGAGCCGATAGATTTTATATCGGCTCTATCGGTATCGGCGCTTTAAAGGCGCTTGCGCTATTTTTTATATTTGCGGCAATCGGCATCATAGAGGCGGTTTATGAGGGCAAAGCGATGAGCGATAGCGAGTATATCGTCGCTCTAGGTATTGCCGGGCTTGTTTTAATGTTTTATTTCATCTTAGCAGTCGTTGATGCATTTTTATCTTTTAAGGCTTGCAAAGAGAAAAATTTACAAACTCTCGTTGAAATTTTAGAAATTTATAAATAAAAATCTCATCTAAAAATAAACCAAGTTGCTACTAAAATAAAATCAAAAGTAGACCCAAAAAGGCGCCGAATTTATCGCCGAGCGGTAGCGACGGTACAATCTCTTACCGCCTTAGCAGTACTGCTTGTAGCCTTTATCGCAAAGCAGTTTTTTGCCCTCTTGTTTTAGGATTTCGTTTTTACTCTCGCCCCTATAGGTCGAGTTTTGGTCGCTACCGACCTTTTGTCCGTTTACATAGATGTCCGTTGCAAATAATCCCGTCAAAAACGCCAAAAAAATCAAAATTCGCTTCATAAATCGCTTTCAATCAAATTTAATCTCCAAGATGCAAGCAAATCGCAGTCCAAATTTAAGGACGGGAGTGTAAAATTTAGGATTTAAACTTGCTACAAATTTTAAATCTTAGCGTAATCTTTGAAAAACTGACTTATGCAATTTAAATTTGCTACCGCTCGCAGTAGTTTATGCCTCTACGGTTTTAAATTTATAAATTTACGCGTCGCTTAAATTTGATATACTCGTACTTGTCTTAGACCGACTCGGTTACGCCTAGGCCGCGTCGGTCTAAAAATCTCCTTGTAACTCTTTGGCTTTGTTCATTCGTTTAAGATATCGCTTTTATGAATTTTATATTTTCATACCGAGGTATATCTGCGGCGTATCTGTGCGAAGGTATTTTAATTTAGCCAGTCATCGCTAAAATCAATAAAATTTGCCTCATAATAGATACCGTATTAGCCTTTTATGCAATCTATAAAATCGGTATATTTTTGACCTTCTTTTATCTGATTTTTTAAAGCGGACTAAACGCGTGCTTTGCAAAGCGCCTCGGTAGCGGCCGATTACCGCTAGCGCGTTTCACTCTCGCAGGTAACGCGTCCGGTCCAGACGAGGCCATTTGCAGCTTAGCCGTGGGCCGGGTATAAGCACATATAGACTGCTTACAATCTAAATCAATCATACCGTAGAGTCGTATAAGCCTTGACGAAAAATAAGGTAAATTTTATCGTTCGTGCGGCGTAATAGACTAAAATTCGGCTCGACCTTATACTTTATCGGCTCTTTAGTCGCTTTTTGCGTGCGTCAAGTAGGGTGGTATATTTGCCGCCATATAAATTTAACTCGTTTGTTTTGATTTTGTATGCATCCTTTGTGATTTTATATTTGCCGTCTAGGCCGGTAAAGTTATGTTCTTAAAAATTTTGATTTTCAAAAAGCGTTTGCATTTGTTCAAGGCAGGCTTAGCAGGACTCTTGGTTTAAGGCATTTGTCATGCGTTTTTTGGGTTTTGCAGATTGCGGATTTTATAAAGGGTTAAATTTTAAGATTAACTATTTTTGATTTGCGCTACGCAATGCCGTATGATTAAATTTAGAAAGGATTGGAAGACCAATCCTTTTATCAATCCATCTGATTTCTGATGTAGGTCGGAGCGTCCAATACTGCAGATGCTTCTTCGCTGTTGTAGCCGCCGCTTACTTTTAGCTGACTTATTCTTTGTTCTAGGTATGGATTTCTAGAGTTTAAAGACGTTTGACTGGGAGTAGGTGCCGGAGTAGGAGCTTTTTCCTCCTTGCCTTTAAAACCGGTTGCTATGATGGTAACTTGAACTTTATCCTCCATACTCTCGCTACTCGTAGTGCCTAGTATGATGTCGGCATCGTCATCTACGCACGCTCTAATGATGGCCATCGCATCGTCTATATCGCCAAACGGGCAGTCCGGGTGAAATTTAAAGTGTACTAGGATGCCTACGGCTCCATTTATGGTAACGTCGCTTAATAACGGAGACTGGATAGCGTTTTTAACGGCTTCTTGAGCTGCGCCGTCGCCGTTTGACTCGCCTATACCTAGTAAAGCCATACCGCGATGTTCCATGACTTTTTTTACGTCGGCAAAGTCGGAGTTTATGTCGCTATCGCCGGATTCTAGCACGATAGTACACATGCCGCTGACTGCGCGCGCCAAGACGTCGTCGACTATTTTAAAGCTTTCTTTGATACCGGCTCTTTTATCTATGATGCTTCTTAACTTTTGATTTGGTATTACGATTATGGAATCAGACTCTTTTTTTAGCTCATCGAGACCCTTTTGGGCTAGGTTATAGCGCTTTTTACCCTCGAAATCAAACGGCATCGTAACGACGGCGACCGTCAAAGCACCGATATCTTTAGCTATTCTAGCTATCACGGGAGCTGCGCCGGTACCGGTTCCCCCACCCAAACCGGCAGCTATGAAAACGATATCCGAATACTCTAAAATGCTAGTTATCTCTTCTTCGCTTTCTAATGCAGCTTTTTTGCCTACTTCAGGTTCCATGCCTGCGCCAAGCCCTTTGGTAATCTTTTCTCCAAGCTGCAGCTTAGTAAATGCAGATGAGCTACCCAGTGCCTTTATATCGGTATTTGCGACGATAAGATCTATATCCATCTCATCGCCTTTTTCTCTTATGATATGATTTATCATATTGCAACCGCCACCGCCTACGCCTATAACCTTTATCTTTGCGCCGTATGAAGACTTTTTCTCTTCAACCGTGAAGTTACCCTTATCCATTTACCCAAATCTCCTTTAAAATAGTTGTGTTATTTTGTTCCAAAGTACGGAAAAAAAGCTAGGCTTCTTTTCTTTTTTGTCGTTTAAATCTTCGTTTAGTTCGTCTTTTAGCGTTCTATCGTCGTCTATCCTTAAATCATCTATATAGCTATCATCTAGCGTCGTCCCTTTAAAAATTTTCTTATCTAGCTCTTCTACGCTTTTTGTACCGTTATCGCTTTGTGTAGCGATATCTTTAAGGTTTTTGTTTTTAACCACTACCTCGTCTTTATAGCGCATCTTCTTTTCGGAGTCTATCTCATAGGGCGTAAAATATCCCGCACCGTACATACAAAGCCCGATCGCGCAAGAGTTTGCCGGATCTCTTAGTATCTCGTAAAGCCCCTCCATCTCTTTAGGCTTTGCTATACGTACGGGCATATTTTTAAAAAAAACATCCGCAAATTCTTTTATGCCCTCAAATTTAGTCATACCCCCGGTTAGCACTACGCCTGCGGCTATGGACGATTTGTATCCGCTATCTTCTAGCATTTTGGCTAATATCATAAGCGTCTCTTCTATCCTTGCGTATATAACTTTTGAGATAACGTCAAGCGAGACCTCTTGAGTTTTGCCGTCATCGTTGATAGGCGGTATCTCTACTAATTCGTTAGTTTTGGCAGTATCTAGAAGCGCGCCGTAGTTTAGCTTTATCTCCTCGGCTTTTAAGATCGGCGTGTGAAGCGCAGCCGAGAGGTCGTTGGTAATATTTGCCGAACCTATACCTAAAAATTCGTTGTATCTTATCGAATTTCCGGAATGCACTATCATATTGCAAGTAGCTCCGCCCATATCGATTAGAGCTACTCCTAGATCCTTTTCGTCCTGATTTAGGGTAGCAATAGCCGAAGCGTAGCTGGAAAGTACGATATTATCAGGCTCTACGCCGGCCAAATTTAACGCTTTTCTAAGATTGCTTAGGGATGATTTTTGCGCCATTATGATATGCGTTTGCACCTCAAGCCTACTACCGTTCATGCCCAAGGGATCTTCTATATGTTCTTGGTCGTCTACTTTAAAGTTATACGGCAGTATATGAAGCTTTTCGTAGTCGCTATGAATTTGCGCTCTTCGCTCGGATTCAGACATTGAGCGCTGTATCTCTTTTATACCTATTTCATATGTCGGGATATTTACCACTCCGTTGCTC
>NZ_CAUQHQ010000115.1:0-7207 GCF_963517995.1 uncultured Campylobacter sp. | reverse complement strand
CTCTTATATCTTTTACTGCCAGGCGCATCTCTTCGATAAAGTTTTGATAGATGTTTTGCTTATCTTCGCCGCTTTTATTTAGATAGCTTGCTGCTTTTAGTTCGTCCCAGTCGCCGTTTTGAGATTTGTAGTTTTTTATGGTTTTTACGGTTTTGTTTAAAATTTCGGCTATGCGCTCAAGGCTGAAGCCTTTTAGATAAAGCTCCTTAGCAAGCTCTTTTATATTTGGTTTCTCAGCCATTTAAATCCTTTAAGTCCATTTTTTTCTCGCTGTGTCTAAACGCTCTTATACCGAGCCTGGGCGCGCTATCGTCTTCTATTTGGCTCGGAAGCTTCTTGCTAGCCATCTTCAAAAGCAGAGCGTCCATCTTTTCTATCTGCTCATTCAGCGCCTCTTTGGGAAAGTTGTTGCGCTTTTTGAGCTCGATAATAGTCAAATTTACGCCGATGTCTTTTAATAGCGGCGTAGGGTTTTGCGGAAGTTTGATGAAAGAGGAGATATAAGCCAAGGCATCGTTTACGCTATCGTCTATGACGCTTTGATTAACGGCGCCGCTTCCTTCAAAGTCGCTGAGTTCTTGCAGCTCTCTAGTAGAAACTTCTTTTAGTAGATCCTCGTTTGTTAAAACCATTATTTCGTCTCCAAATATTTTAAACCTTTTGACCGTATTCGTTATTAGCTTTTAGCGAGCGTTAAAAGCGCGTTAAAACGTTTAAAATATTTTTCTCGTAGTTTTAGTCGTTTTTGATTTAAAAGGGCGTGAGGCGTCTTGATTTCGCGGACGAGCAAAGCCCGTCCTTGCGACAGGGAGTTTTACTCCCTTGACCCACCTAAAGCCCTGCCTTACGGCGGGTTCCCAGCTTTGTTACATTTTTAGCTCGATGATCGCGTCAAGCCTATTGCAGATCGGAAGCGGTCTGCTTTCGCTAACAATGCCCCAACCCATACCTTTATCGAGCACCTCCGGAGCCGCAGCAAAGAATTTCGTCGGAGCCTTTCCGATGGCGGACGTATGGTTTGCTCTCGTATAAACTACCTCAAAGATGTCGTCCATCAAAGGCACTACTATGCCTTTCTTGCCGCTCATGTAGCTCGTATCTCTGCCTTTCGTATTTTTGTACGAGGCATCGTAAGGCATAAAGGTCTTGCCGAAAAGTTTAAGCGTTAAAGCGCCGTTGCTATCTACGACTTCGCAGGATTTTAGTTTTAGAAGCTCTTGGGCTTCGGCTAGTTTAAGCAGCTCGCCAAAAAGCTCTCTAGTTACTAGCGCGATATACGGCTTTGCAACGCCTAATACCTCTTTTTGAGCGGCCTCGATATCGCTTAGCAAATCCAATAACTTAGTCGCATTCGTGATAGTTATCTCTTTTCTATTTGCGCTAAGCTCAAACAGCACCTTCCCTTTGCCGTCCATTACCTTACCGAAAATAGCGCCTATGGCCATATACTCTACGGTGTTGGCGATATTGCTCTTTTGACTAGCTAGTTTTTTGCCGATAGCCGCAGACAATGATTTAAGCTGCTCGCTTTGGGTATTGAGCGTTCTTAGTAAATTCATCTCGCTAGCCGGGAGGGTATCGTACTGCGGGAAGCGAGGAAGCGGTACGGAGATGATAGTTTGGTCGGGATTTTTAGTCACCAAGTGCTCTCCGTTTTCGCTAACGCTTTCAAGGATTACGCCCGCGCCTTTTTCGATGATAATGTTATGGGTATTGGAAAGCGTCGGAGTCCATTTTTTGAAAAACGTATCCGTTATAAAATTTTGATCGACCTTAGTCTGAATTATGATCTCAGTCATCGCCTCGACCGTAAATTTTTTTAAAAGTTCATCCATTTTTATCTCCTTATCTCACTATAATTTTTTGTTTGAACAGTGCGGTTTTTAGCTCCGCGGCGGCGCCTTCCAGCATTACCTCGCCAAGCACCAGCACGTCGGCTTCTTTGGTGGCTTCTACATTGTCGCAAAGCACGCCAAATACTGCTTGGGCGTTTGCGATGGTCGTAGTTTGATTGTCGCTGGTCACTGCGGCAAAACTCTCGCCGCCGTTAATACTAAACAGCACGGCTCCGCACTCTAAAACCTTTGTAGTCTCTACTTTGGCGTTAACGCCTAGCACCTTGTTTACGACCACGTCTCCGATGGTCTTTGGCTTTTTTTGTTCGTTAGACATTTTATTCTCCTCCTAATGCAAATTTAACGACGTCTATTTCTGCGTCCGATTGGCTTTTGTTGGCAAACATATCGTTACTCGGTATGCTCGTTTTTTGTCGCGGCGGCATAACGCCTTTTAAAAACTCATTAAAGCCGTTTAAATCGGCTTTTGCGTAGCTTAGCGCCCACTGCTTTTGGCTTTCTTGAAGCTTGTTTGCGACAATAGCCGCATCTACCGCGCTTTGAGCTAGTTGTTCTTTTAGCGCAGCAACCTCTTGTTTAGAGGCGTCAAGCTGATTTTTAAGCTCGACTATCTGAGCCTCATAGCTTGCGCCGCTTTGCGTAGCAGCCTGAGCCTGCGGCTCGCCTTTTGGATTTTTCGCATCATCCATGTTCGTCTCCTTTGTGAAATTTTTATTCGCTCTTACCTCTCCGAGTTCGTCTAAAAACGGCTTATTGGTTAGCGCCGCGGAGTGCAGCGTGCAGCCCTGCCAGGCTCCTGTCTTTTCGTCTACGCCCATAAAGTCGTAAACCGGGCTAAGATATTTATATTCGCCGTTTTTGATGAATTCTTTTGCTTTGGTCGTCCAACTTACGCGCCCGTAAAGCGCGCCGTCTTTTATAAAAAGCTCTTTTACCCAGCCAGCGGCAGGCGCTATCTCTCCGCTTAGGGTCTGGTGCTCGTAGTCGATCACTATATCTAGGCTGCGCTTGTCGAAATTTAGTTTCATCTTTTCGATATCGGCTGCGTCTATACTAAACGTTCCTCCGGCGTGTCCTTGCCAAACGCCGGTTACGGCCAGGCAAATTTCGCTTAAAACTCCTTCTTTCTCGTCCTTTAGCGCGATTAAGTCTTTGGTTATGAGCATAAGAATTCGTCCTTTTCTAAAAATTGCGTTCGTATCTGCCTGGTTAGCACGTAGACGTAGCCGTAGTCGGTAATATCGTTTAGTGACGCTTTAGCGTTTTGGGGTTCTATCCTAAACTCATTACATAAATTCGAGTTTCTTAGCTTTTCATCTATTGCCTCGCATAGAGCGTAGGCTTTAAATTTATTGGCTTGTCGGTAGTTTTGATTTTTGTTTGAAGTGCAGGCTAGTATATGGATATTATACGTCGCGCTTCGTTCTACTACGTTTTCGTATTTTTCATCCACGAACTCTACGAATACGAAGCTCTCGCCGCCTTTTATCAGCAGCTCCATCTCTTCTTTACTGTTAAACTCGCCCAGGTACGCTTTAGTTACCGAGTTTTTGGGTTCGGCCGCTTCTTTAATCGTGTTTATCAGTTCTTTTTCAAATTCTTCTAGCATTTAGCGCCTTTGATTATTTTTGTGCGAATTATGAGCTGTTTTGTGCCGAAAATCTATTACGGGACTTTGACAAAGTTTTTTAACAAAAAATCGTGATAGATTTTGAGACGGGTATGGCGTAATATTGCGGCAAAAGTTTGGAGGACGCCATGACCTTAATAGAAAAAATCAAAGAAAACGAGGGTCTTAAAGATCATAGGTACGAGGATAGCTTAGGAAGACTAACCGTGGGCTACGGCTTTTTGCTTGCCGCGCTTACGGCCGACGAGTTAGCGCTAAACGGCGGCAAATACGAACCCATGAGCAAAGCGACGGCCGATAAAATTTTAGAGCTCAAGCTTGAAAAACTAACTGCTGCAGTCTTTGCGACGTTTGATTGGCTAAAGGAAAAACCAAAAAACGTCCAAGAAGTGGTGATAGAAATGGCCTATCAGCTAGGCGTTTCAAAGGTTAAAAAATTCGTAACCACGATGCACCATATAAGAGCGGGCGAATATAGAGCCGCCTATCAAAGCGGTATGAGCTCTCTTTGGGCAAAACAAACGCCGAACCGGGCAAAGAAGGTGCTAAATGGGCTATTTGATAACTAAGCTTCCGATCGTAGGCTTTGCATTGGCCGCGCTTTTGGGTCTTGCTTGCGTAAATTTGTTCCTCGAAAATTCAAGGCTAGAAGGCGTAAATTCCGTCTTGCTTAAAGACCTTGAAAGCGTAAAAGAGAAAAACGAGCGACTGACCAAGGACTACGCTACGGTAAAAAATAATCTAAACGCCTGCAACGTATCTCTTTCTTTGCAAAACGAAGCTATAAAGGCCGCCGCGGTAGAGATCGACGATACTCCGTCAAAAGAGGCCGAACGGATAAAGAAGATCTACGTCAAAGATAAAAGCTGCGAGGCCGAACTGGCGGCATATAAGGAGCTGTTTCGTGATTAGGATTTCGCTTTTTTGCCTATTTGCTTTAATATTTGCGGGCTGCGCGGCCAAACCTCAAGCGAGCGAGCCGCATATCATTTATCAAGAAAAATACGTACCCGTAAAGTGCAATGCCAAGATGCCCGTAAAACCTAAAAACGACGGTACGTTCGAGACGGATAAGAGGATTGCTATTTACTACCGCGATTGCGAAAGATTTCTCAAACAATGCCTGGGGATAAAGGAATAAAATGGAAAATAGCCTAAATTTTAGCGACGAGATCAAAGAAGCTACGGGACTTATAAACTCCGCCGGAGCTTGGGGAGCGAATGAGTTTTTGGTCTTTATGGTAATTTTCGGCTTTATAGTATTTGTGGTGATCTTTTGGCTACTAAACAAAACCGCGAACAAAAACTCCGAAATTTTGGTGGATATTTCCGTAAGAAGCAACGAAGCTATAAATAACAACACGGCCGCCACCAGAGAACTGGTAGAGACGCTACGCACCGAAAACGGCGCGAACCGCCAAAAACTAAACGAAATTCACGACGACGTAAAAGAGATAAAACAAAACGTTAGACGAAGGCGACCTATTAAAAATAATAAATTTAGCGAGCATATCGGTGATGAGTAGGGAATATTTTATAGAAATCGCAACGATTAGCGAAGTTCGCGGTGACAAGGCAAGAGTGGCCGTAGGCTCAATGGTTACCGATTTTTTGCCGGTATTTCAAAGCTTCTCAAACTCCTTTGCCGTGAGCTTCTCTCCTATCAGGGTAGGCGAGCAGGTGCTGGTCTTGCCCGTAAGAGGCAACCTAAACAGCGGCGTCATACTTCGCGGACTCTACCAAAGCGCGCATAAAGAGGAGCCGACGGATAAAAAGGTGCGCGTAAGCTTTGAAGACGGCGTAAGCATGAGCTACGATACGGCTAGCTCGACTCTTGAAATTTCGGCGCCGAAGCAAATAAACATAACTTGCGGCCAGCTGAATTTAAAAGGCGACTTGGAAATAGGCGGCAGCATCCACGCTACGGGGCGCATCATAGACGAGGGCGGCAATACTCCGCACCACTCGCACTAGGAGATGAGTATGGGATATCTTACGACTATAGAAGAGAGTATAAAAGACATCTTGCTTACGCCCCTTGGTTCGCGGGTTATGTTGCCGGAGTACGGTAGTCGCTTGTTCGAGCTAATAGACCGAAGGGTAGACGACGAGTTTAGAGCCGATCTGGCCTGCTACGTCATAGAGGCCGTAGAAAGATGGGAAAAAAGAGTGAAGATAGATGAAGTAAAGCTAATAAGCCTAAAAGACCATAAGCTAAATTTTAATATCGTTCTAATTAGCGGCGACGAGATAGGGATAGAGCTATGAGCTTTTTAAAAAATTTACCGTATCCGGACGTGATCGAAGAGCTTAACTACGACGAGCTTTTAAAGGGCGTTAAAGAGCTTTTTAAAAGCTATTTGACGGACAAAGAAATTTCGCTTTTGGAGAGCGATAACTATTCGGCCCTGCTTGAAACGCTGGCTTACCGCGAGCTGCTTTTGCGAGCCAGAATCAATAGCAGCGTAAAAGCCATGCTGCTGCCTTTTTCAAGCGGAAGCGATCTTGATAATATCGTAGCGATATACGGCATAGAGCGGCTAAAGGGAGAAAAGCCGACGGCCGGTATCGAGCTTTCGCTTTCAACCCCTAGGGATGCGGATACGATAATTCCGGCCGGAAGCGTTTTAGTTAGCGACAATGGCGACGTCGCCTACGTCAAAGAAACGGCGATCGTCAAAAAAGGAGAACTAAAAACTACGGCCGTATCGGTGCTTGATAAATTTATAAAATCAAGCCCGCTAAAGTGTGAATATATCCAAACGCCTTTCCCGTTCGTATTAAAAGCAAAGCAACTAAGCGATTTTAGCGGTGGCGCAGAGGTAGAAAGCGACGAAAGACTAAGGGAAAGAGCGGTACTTTCTCTTGAAAGATTTAGCACTGCAGGAAGCGCAAAGGCCTACGTCTATCACGTTTTAAGCGCAAATTCAAAGGTAATAGAGTGCAGCGTTAATAACGGCGGGCCGGGAGTAGTTCAAATTTATCTAAAAAGTTTAGATATGAGCGAGGATACGCGCGCTAGCGTAGCGGAGTATTTAAGCGGCGAGAAAGTGAGGCCATTTACCGACAAGGTAGTAGTCAAAAACGCCCGAATCAAAGACATAGAAATCAAAGCGACGCTGGAGCTTACCGACATGTTTTTGCAAGATATTATAGACAAAGAAATAAAAGCATCTAGAAAAAGTCTAAAACTAGGCGAAGACCTAAATTTGAGCTATATCTACTCTATGTTACATAAAAATGGAGTGTACCGCGTAAATTTAGCCGCTCCGACTGCAGATACCAAAGTAGACGAGGATAGCTTTGTCAGAATAAGCTTTAACCTATCGTATGCAAAGGCAGAACTATGACGATGCTTCCCGGACACAAAAGCAAATTTGATAAGAAATTTGACGAGTTTTTTGATGTCAGGCTTAATGAGCTCGACCTTGGCTCAATAAACATCTTGGCTACTTCTTGTCCGACGCCTCTTTTACCTATCTTAGCCGATAGCTTTGATGTGGATATAGACGGGCTTGGCGAAGATTCAGCTAGAAAACTCATTAAAAATGCCTTTGAGATACATTATTACTCGGGCACCCTTTATAGCCTAAACAAAGCATTGCGCTCGTTTTATGCTGATATTAGGATTCTTGAGTGGTTTAGCTACGACGGCGAGCCTTACTGTTTTAAGGTCGAAATAGATCTCAAAGATGACGGCACGGACGAGACGAGATACAAA
>NZ_CAUQHQ010000114.1:0-7257 GCF_963517995.1 uncultured Campylobacter sp. | reverse complement strand
CTCCAAAAAAATATTTCAGGTTTCTGGGTGAGTATCATACAAGTTTAATTGAGCCTAAGTTTTTTATTAACATATTGTCCTATGTAGAGGTTATTTTTATTAGATTAAAGCAAATTAGAGTTTGTAGAAAAATTTACTTTTGTTTTTCTGCTGGTATTTTTGCGTAAATTTAAAAGTACTCAATGCTCTTGGTTATATCTCCGCAATCCCGGTCATATGTTCCTATTCTTCTATTGAAATTTAATTAAAAATGTACTCGTGCCTCAAAAGCTATAGAAATAAAGGTGGTTTTCAGATTAGAAAGAGATTAACGGTATGATTTTGAAGAGGATCACAGTAAAAGTCAATAGGAATAGAGAATATAGCCTTTTGAATGTATGTTTTTTATATCAAGATTTAAATTTCTTTTTAGCACGCCTACTAAATTTTGCATAGCTATTTTTGAACTCATTTTATCGTGATAAACGACCTCTTCTATCATTGAAAAGGTGGTTATATTATTTACGTTTTGGGCTAGGAGCAAGATCAGCTTATGCTGTAAATTTGTTAGAAAAATTTGTTCGTTATTTTTGTAAATTTGCTCTTTTTCGAGATTTATCTTAATTTCTTTGTTTAGCATTAAAAAGCTTGCCTCTTGGCTAGGAGATAGCATAGCGATACTATCGAGTAAAATGCTTGTTTTAATTGGCTTAAATAATATAGCGGAACTTCCGCCGTGAAAATTTTTTAAAATTTTAGAATAGACTTTTTTGTTTTTTGCTAAAAATATAAATTTTTGATTCGGTGATATGAATGAAATATTAAAGAAATCAATTTCTTCTTTATTCTCAAACAAAGGGTCCAGGTCGATAATTACGACATCTAAATTTGTATTGCAATTAAGATAAAAATTCAAAAAGCAATCAAAATTTATAAAATATAAATTTAAGAATTTATCCTTGTTTGGCCTTATTTTTTCAATTAAATTTTCGTCGCTACAAACAACTAACGCACAGAGCTTTTGAAGCTTTTTTATTCTTGATGTAATTTAAAATCCTTATAAGTTTAATTTGATTTATTATCCAATAAATAAGCTAAATTTAATTTTAAAAATGAAATTAAAATGAATTTATTTAATATAATTGCGGCGAAATTTTGAAATTTAAGGAGACAAAATGTCAATTTCAAGACGAGATTTTTTAAAGACATCCGCTGCGGCTACGGCAGTAGTTTGCTCAAATCCCCTTATGGCCAAGGAGAGCAAGATTAAAAGCATACCGCATGCTTCAAATTTAGGTGCATTTTACGCCGACGTCGACGAAAACGGTAAGATAGTGAAAATTAGACCGCAGGTATCTGATAAAGACCCCAAATATCCTGGAAACGAGGCGTGGATAGATAGAGTTTATTCTGATACCAGAATAAAATATCCTTGCGTTAGAAAAGCTACCTAGAAGGTAAAAACGCTCCCGAGCTTCGCGGCAAAGAGGAATTTGTGCGAGTAAGCTGGGACGAGGCGATGAAGCTAATAGTTAAAAAGCTTCAAAGCGTAAAGACGGACGAAATTTATAACGCAAGCTATGGCGGCTGGGGGCATCCAGGTCTTCTTCACAACTGCAACTCCGTAGCGGGTAGATTTTTTAATACCGTTTTTGGCGGAGCGGTAGGAACTGACGGCGAGTATAGTAACGGTGCTGCAGGAAGAGTAAATGCAACTATCGTTGGAGATTTGGAAGTTTATTCTCCTCAAACCGCACATGAAGTAATGCTTGAAAATACGAAAATTTACGTAATGTGGGGCGCTGATTTATTTAAATGCAATCAAATCGACTATAAAATAGCAAATCGCGGAAATAATTCTTATTTTGAAAAATACGCAAAATCTGGAATAAAATTTATCACGATTGATCCGCAATACACAGAAATTGCCAAGAAATTTAACGCCGAGTGGATTAAAATTCGCCCAAATACCGACGTGGCGCTTATGCTTGGAATGTGTCATTACCTATATACAAGCAACCAATATGATAAAGAATTTATCGAAAAATACACTTTTGGATTTGATAAATTCCTGCCTTATCTACTTGGTAAGAGCGAAGACATGGTAGAAAAACTCCTGCCTGGGCAGCAAAGATAACGGGTGTTGAAGAGGGCGTTATAAAGGCGCTTGTCGATACTTTCGTAAAAAATCGTACATTTTTAGCGGGCAACTGGGCTATGCAAAGAGCTCATCACGGAGAGCAGGCCGACTGGATGCTTATGGTGCTTGCTTCGATGATAGGACAAGTCGGTCTCCCCGGCGGCGGATTTGGATTTTCTATGCATTATAGCGGCGGCGGCCAGGCGTTTTCGGGCGTTAGTTTGCCGGTAGGCTTGCCGCAAGGTAAAAACAAAGTAGATGCAAAAATTCCGGCCTCAAGAGTTAGCGAAGCTTTGCTAAATCCGGGTAAAAAGATTAAATTTAAAGGCTCTGAGATAACATATCCAGACATCAAAGTCATGTATATAACGGGCGCAACCGTTTTGAGACACCATCCAAATACGAATGAACTTATAAAGGCTATCCTTAAGCTTGATACCGTGGTAGTTCATGAGCCTTGGTGGACGCCGATGGCAAAGATGGCCGATATAGTGCTTCCTTCTACGACCCCGCTCGAAAGAGACGATATAAGCTATGGCGGCTCTTATTCGCAAGATTATGTTTATGCGATGAGAAAGGTTGTAGAGCCACTTTTTGAAGCTAGAAACGATTATGACGTTTTTGCTCAGATGGCAAAAATGGTGGGCGAAAAAGAGCATCGTAAATTTACAAGCGGCAAGAGCAAAGAGGAGATCATAAGAAGCTTTTATGAAAGAAGCGATTGCGTTAATTACGTAAGTTTTGATGAATTTCGGGAAAAAGGATACGTGTACTTTGAACCGGGCGAAGAGGCAAAGAAATTTGTTCGTCACTCCGCATTTAGAGCTGATCCGGTAGCAAATAAACTAGCTACGGAAACGGGTAAAATTCAAATTTTCTCGCAAAAATTTGCTGATTATAAACTTGATGATTTTAAAGGACATCCTATGTGGTTTGAGCCTGCGGAATGGCTTGGCAATGGCGAACTTACAAAGCAATATCCGCTTCATCTGCTAAGTCCGCACCCAAAATATCGCATCCACTCTCAGCTCGATAACTCTTTTGTAAGAAAAGCATATAAAGTAGGAAATAGAGAGCCTGTGCTTATAAATGATGAAGATGCTAAGATATTTGGCATAAAAGACGGCGATACGGTTGAAGTCTATAACGACAGGGGTAGAATTTTAGCAGGAGCCGTCGTAAGCAAAGACATTATGAGGGGCGTCGTGTCGATAAACGAAGGCACTTGGTATGATCCTGAAAATTTAACGGATGAAAACCCGAGATGTAACGCAGGGCACGTAAATTTATTAACCAGCTCAAGACCTACTTCGACTATGGCACAAGCCACTTCTATAAATACCTGCTTGGTAGCTGTCAAAAAAGTTGATGCCAAGGCTTATGCCGGTATTAAAACACCGATAATAAAAGGAGCATAAATGAGAAAAATTCTATTTTTAGCGGCGGTTTTGGCAAATTTTGTTTTTGCAAAAGATATGTTTATCTTTGATATCAAGGCCGATTTGCTTGATCCTAAAACCAAAGAGGTCGTAGGCGAAATTTACGAAGGTACGCCCGTAAAATTTATAAAGCAAGATGGCGATTTATCGCTTATCGAAGTTAGCGGAGAGGTTACTGATAACAAAAATATCTTAGCCTACAAAAAAGATCCGTTGATAACCTTTTTGATGCTTAAAAATCAGGAGGCAAAGCCGAAGGCAGAGTATCTAATAGACAGCAAAAAGTTAAATGAAAATAGCTACGCCTCATGGGAGGAGGCGGAGCTTGTTTATTATGACACTTGCAGCTCATGTCACGCGGCCCACAAACCAAAAGAGCATTTGATGAACGAATGGGATGCATATCTAACCGCTATGCAAACATTTGCCAAAATAAACGATGAAGAAAAATCCAGAATCCTACGCTTTATGCAAGCCTTTGCAAAAGACGGAATCGCAAAAGAAGAAGATTAAAATTTTAGGCCAAATTTGGATAAAAATCTAAATTTGGCCTATTGTGAGACTTTAGTAGCCGCTAACTTTGAATAACAAAGAGTTAAAATATTATTCGCTTACATGCTTTACGATATCTTTTAGCACTAGCGGTATTACGTCGCCGTGTCCTTGCCCTTCATAGATTTTAAATTCGTATTTGACGCCCGACTTTTTTAGAATTTCAGCCAAATCTGCCGCCTTTAGTATATTTTCTTTGTCCGTTTTGCCTGCTCTTTTTTCTAATTCTCCTACGCTAAGTCTTATAAAACTCGCCTTTAATCTAATTTTTAGTTTGCCGTCGTTATCTAAGGCCTCCTTTATAATTTTTGAATCTCCCCACCAAAGAGACGGAGAAGCTACAAAAAACTCATCGAATATACCGTCGTTTTGTAAAAGCGAATAAACTAAAAATAGTCCGCCGAAAGAGTGGCCGTAAAATATTTTTTCGCTATTTTTTATATCGTATTCTTTGTCCACAAACGGCATTAGCCTCTCTTTTATAAATTTATAAAATTTGTCCGCATTGCCGCCTTGCTCGTATTCGTCGCCTTGGGCTAACGGCGTTAAGTCCTTTGTTCGCCTTGCGGTATCGTAAGCTAGCGGCGTATCGTATCCGACGCCTATAATAAGCGGTACATTGTCGTCTGAAGTAAAATTTTTAAATAAATTAAGCAACACGGAAAATTGCGCATTCGCATCGAGCATAAAAATCGCTTTTGGATAAACGTTGCGGTTTTTCGGAACGGCTTGAAAAATTTTATATATTTCTCCGCCCGCACTTTCTAGTATGGAGTATTTAACATCAAAAAGCCGATAAACGCTTTCATCTATCGGCTCTATGTTCTGAGTAGGCTTTGCGCTGGCTGCACCAATCATAATCAAAGCTCCCAAAAATAATTTAACAACCCTTACCACTTCGCGCTTACCTTAAACCAAAATCTCCTGCCTTCTTCGGGATACCAGTAGTAGTTGCCGTCATCGGCCATTCCCTCGTCGTAGCGGATATTATCAAAGATATTGTAGGCGGTCAAATTTAGGCTTAAATTTTTATTTACCTCCCAGCTAGCACCCAACTCGACGGTAAAAAGCTTCTTGTCGTTTTCGCTTACTTTATTGCCGGGACCGAATTTGACGCTGGTTAGCTCGCTCTCGTAGTTTGCCCCGGCAAAGGTGCTAACGCTTGCGATAGGCTTATACGTAAGCGTCAAATTTGCCGCGTGCTCGGGCGTTGCGGTCAGAGATTTGCCGTCTAGTCGGCTGAGATTGGTCTGGCTAAATTTGACCGGGCCGTTTGGGGTATTGATCGTCGGGTCGCCGGTTTTGATTTTGGAGTTGTTGTATGTGTAGTTGCCGCGCAAATTTAGATTTTTTAGTATGTCGTAGTCTGCGCTAAGCTCGATGCCCCAGACGTCGGCACCGTCGATGTTAAAGTAAGTTCCCCAGCCCGGGCAGTTTACGTGCGGAGCCGTAGCGCATGAGCCAAATGCCGGAATACGGTTTATGCTGCTGCCGTCGGTGTCTAGGATTTTATCTTTAAACTCATTTCTAAATAGAGTAACCGAACCTCTAAAATCGTCGCCGCTATCGTAGTAAGCGCCGATTTCATAAGTTAGGCTCTTTTCGGGTTTTAGGTCTGCGTTACCGAAGTCTACTATCCTCCAGCCGCCTTGTATGGTGCCGACTTCCGGCGAGATCTGATTGACGTTCGGCGTCTTATATCCTGTTGCTACGCCGCCTTTTAGCGTCCAGTTGTCGCTTAGATTATAAACTAGATACGCACGCGGCGAGAGATGATCGTCGAAAAATTCGTTATGCGTGAAGCGACCGCCCAGCGTCAAATAAAGCTTGTCGTCTAAAATCTCCCACTCGTCTTCTAAAAATGCCGCATGCTCTTTCATAGAGTAGGCTTTCGGGTTTCGTAGCACGCTTCTACTTGAATTTGATACGATAAATGTGGTTTTAACCGTCTGTTTGCTGAAATCATAGCCGAAAGTTAGCGTATGCGAATCTAGGAAGGTGCTAAATTTGGAGTTAAAGTTGTGGTTTTTGACGTCAGCCGGCGTTAAGCTATCAAAGAGGCTCGTTCGCTTCGTTTGGTCGTAAATGTAGCTCACGTCGGCATTTAAATTTTCAAAATTTCCCAGATATCCCACTCCGTAGCTATCTTTTTTGTAGTCGTAGCTATTTAGCAGCCTGTTTGTCCTTACGGTTGCCGTCTTACCGACGGTCCTAGAGTATTCGTGGCGTTCTTGGGAGGCTAGGAGATAAAATTTATTGTATTCGTCGGGCATGATCCATAGTTTGACGCTAAAGTTTTTCTTGTCGCTTTCTTGATAGCCGCCCGGATAGCTATCCTCGTCGCGTAACTTTTTGTAGCCCCAGAGCTGAAGGCCGAGGTATTTGTTAAGAAGCGGAAAGTTAAGATAAAAGTCCGCTTGGCGCTGCGAACCGATGCCGCTATGAGTCTGCGCGATACCCGATATACTCACGGAGCCGCTAAATTTATCGAAATTTTTCTTAGTGATGATATTTATGACCCCGCCCACCGCATCGCTACCGTAAAGCGAGCTCATCGGTCCTCTGATGATCTCGATGCGTTCTATCGCCTCAACCGGCGGGATAAAATTTGAGTTCATATCGCCGGCGCCGCCTTTTGGATTGGCCGCGCTTGAATTTACTCTCTTGCCGTCTATGAGAACTAGCGTTTGCGAACCTTCCATGCCGCGGATCGAGATACCGCTGGCAGGCCCGTCCTCGCCGCCTATAACGCTAACCCCCGGAGCTTTTGAGGCGATAGAGTGAAGCGAGGTGAAGCTATCTTTTGCCAGGTCGTCATTTTTTACGATTGATATGCTGGCGGGTGCGTTTTTAATACTTTGTGAAAAACCGCTAGCAGTGACTACAACCTCTTCTAAATTTATATTATCTACGGCTTGTAAATTTATTGCGCATACTAGAGAAACAATAGGCGCAAAAGCTTTATTTTTTGAAACAATCATATAAAATCCTTTAGAATACTTAATACTGATTTAAGTTATCAATCTTTTTTCGCGAATAATAACTAATATGGAATAAATTTAATATTAATTATCGTATACAGATAGAATTTGCCGCTAAAGACGAGATGATCAATTTAATAAGATGGGTTTGAGGCAATTTTTAAAG
>NZ_CAUQHQ010000113.1:0-7292 GCF_963517995.1 uncultured Campylobacter sp. | reverse complement strand
CTTTTGGTCTCCGGGATCGCTAGCACCTCGTAGCGCGCCTCTCTCGTTAAAAATTCGATCGTAATCACGTCACCGATCTTGACCTCTTTAGCCGGTTTGGCTACGACGCCGTTTACGCTCACGACGCCGCTTTTGCACATGTCTTCGCTGACCGCGCGCCTTTTTGTGATATTTACGGTATTTAAAAACTTATCTACTCTCATAGCGGTAATTTTAGCCAAATTTGGCTTAAATTTTTAATTCCTCGCCGCTACATATTAAATTTAATGTAAATTTGACGTTTAGCGAACGCGATTTTAGCGGAAATATTTATTCCAAATTAATCAAATTTGGCTAAAATACGCGTCATCTCAATATAAAGGATAGAGAATGAAAAAAGACGTGAAAAAAGTCGTTCTCGCCTATTCGGGCGGACTTGATACGAGCATTATTTTAAAATGGCTGCAAGACGAGTACAAATGCGAAGTGGTGACCTTTACCGCCGATATCGGTCAGGGCGAGGAGCTAGAACCCGCACGCCAAAAAGCGCTAGAGCTCGGCATAAAACCCGAAAATATATTTATAGAGGATTTAAAAGAAGAATTTGCGCGGGATTTCGTATTTCCTATGTTTAGAGCAAACGCCGTTTACGAGGGCGAATACCTACTAGGCACCTCGATAGCTCGCCCGCTAATAGCTAAAAAGCAAGCCCAAATCGCCGCCAAAGTAGGCGCCGACGGCGTGAGCCACGGAGCGACCGGCAAAGGCAACGACCAAGTGCGCTTTGAGCTAGGCTACTACGCGCTGGGAGATAACCTAACTATTATCGCTCCTTGGCGCGAGTGGGATCTAAACAGCCGCGAAAAGCTACTAAAATACGCCGAAAAAAACGGTATCAAAATAGAAAAGAAGCCGGGCAAAAGCCCCTACTCTATGGACGCAAATTTGCTCCATATCAGCTACGAGGGCTTAGTACTTGAAAACCCTGCTCACGCTCCCGAGGCCGATATGTGGCGCTGGACGGTAAGCCCGAAAGACGCTCCAAACGAAAGCGAAATAATAGAAATCGGCTACGAAAAAGGTAATCCCGTTAGCATAAACGGCAAAAAAATGAGCCCGGCGGCGCTGCTAGCCGAGCTAAACTGCTTAGGCGCCAAACACGGTATCGGTAGACTCGACCTCGTCGAAAACCGCTCGGTCGGCATGAAAAGCCGCGGCTGCTACGAAACTCCTGGCGGCACGATAATGCTAAAAGCTCACCGCGCGATCGAGAGCATCACGCTAGACCGCGGCGCGGCGCACCTAAAAGACGAGCTGATGCCTCGCTACGCAGAGCTCATCTATAACGGCTACTGGTGGTCGCCTGAGCGTATTATGCTGCAAGCGCTCATCGACAAGAGCCAAGAAAACGTAAACGGCACGGTCAAAGTCGAGCTCTACAAAGGCAACGTCATCGTGCTAGGACGCGACAGCAAGACGGACAATCTCTTTAGCGAAGCGTTTTGCACGTTTGAAGAAGACAGCGTGTTTGACCAAAAAGACGCGAACGGATTTATCAAGCTAAACGCGCTAAGATTTATCATCGGACGCAAAAATGGACGCAAATTTAACTAAATAAAGGATAAAAATGAAAGTACTACTAATAAAAGACGTAAAATCGCTCGGAAAAGCCGGCGAAATCAAAGAGGTAAAAGAAGGCTACGGAAATAACTTCCTAATCGGAAAAGGCTTTGCTAGGGCTGCGACTCCCGATGTTTTGCGCCAGTACGACGCTGAGCAAAAACGCAAGGCCGAAGAGCTAAAATACGAGATCGCAAATATAGAAAAGCTAAAATCCGAGATCGAAAAAATCACGCTCAAGGTTAAAAAGCCGCTCGGAGCAAACGGAGCGCTCTTTGGCGCGGTGACAAAGGATGAAATTTCAGAAGCGCTAGAAAAAAATCATCATCTAGTCGTAGATAAAAAGGCATTTGACTTCGCGCACACCATAAAAGCGACAGGTATCTACGAAGTGGACGTCAAGCTCGGTCACGCCGTGCGCGCCACGCTAAAACTAGACGTCGAGGGCGAATAAGTGTTTCACGCGACTACCATTTTAGCCTACAAAGGCAAAAATAAATCAGTCATCGGCGGCGACGGACAAGTGAGCTTTGGCAACACGGTGCTAAAAGGCAACGCGGTAAAAATCCGCAAAATCCACGGCGGCAAGGTTCTAGCTGGCTTTGCAGGCAGCACCGCCGATGCGTTTAATCTCTTTGATATGTTTGAAAACAACCTCGAGCACGCCAAAGGCGACCTGCTAAAAGCAGTGATCGAGTTTAGTAAAGAGTGGCGCAAGGATAAATATCTGCGCAAGCTAGAAGCTATGATGCTAGTGCTTGACCGCGAGAAAATTTTCCTTTTAAGCGGAACCGGCGACGTCGTAGAGCCCGAAGACGGCAAGATAGCCGCCATCGGAAGCGGCGGCAACTACGCCCTATCCGCAGCCAGGGCTCTGGATAAATTTGCCCAAATCGACGAAGAGAATCTCGTAAAAGAGAGTCTAAAGATCGCGGGCGAAATTTGCATTTACACGAACACGAATATAAAAACCTACGTTTTAGAATAGAGAAAAGATGAATTTAACCCCAAAAGAGATAGTGAAATTTTTAGACGATTACGTCATCGGGCAAAAAGACGCCAAAAAGATCATCGCCATCGCGCTACGAAACCGCTACCGCAGGATGAAACTGGATAAAACGATGCAAGACGATATCATGCCAAAAAACATCCTGATGATAGGCTCGACGGGTGTAGGCAAAACCGAGATCGCAAGGCGTCTGTCAAAGATGATGGGCTTGCCGTTTATCAAAGTAGAAGCTAGCAAATACACCGAAGTGGGCTTCGTAGGACGCGACGTAGAAAGCATGGTGCGCGATCTGGCGGCTGCATCGGTAAATTTAGTCAAAGCCGAACAGCGCGAGAAAAACCGCGAAAAAATCGACGAATACGTAAAAGATAAGATAATAAAAAAACTCCTGCCGCCTCTACCGACGGGTGCGAGCGAAGAGAAAAAGGCAGACTACGAAAAAAGCTATGAAAAGATGATGAGCAGGCTAGAAAACGGTGATCTAGATGATCTTAGCATCGAGATAGAAGTCGTACAAAACAGCTTTGACACGGGTGCGAACGTGCCGCCCGATATGGCGCAAATGCAAGAGAGCTTCGCCAAAATCATCGGCCTAAGCAACAAAACCGTCAAAAAAGAGATGAAGGTAAAAGACGCCAAAGAGGCGCTCAAAAACGAAGCTAGCGATAAAATTTTAGATATGGAAAGCATCAAAACAGAAGCCGTGCGAAGAGCCAAGAATGAAGGCATAATCTTTATCGACGAGATTGACAAGGTCGCGGTTAGCTCCGGAAACTCAGGCAGACAAGATCCGAGCAAAGAAGGCGTACAGCGCGACCTGCTGCCTATCGTGGAGGGCTCGACGGTGACGACTAAATTCGGCGCCATAAAGACCGACCATATCCTTTTTATCGCCGCGGGCGCCTTTCACATCAGCAAGCCAAGCGATCTAATCCCGGAGCTTCAGGGACGTTTTCCGCTGCGAGTCGAGCTTGATAGCCTAGATGAAAATGCGCTGTATCAAATTTTAACCCAGCCTAAAAATTCGCTACTCAAACAATATGAAGCGCTTTTAAAAACCGAAAACGTAGAGCTTAAATTTAACGATGAAGCCATCAGGGCTATCGCCAAAATAGCTCAAAACGCCAACGAAAAAATGGAAGATATCGGCGCTAGACGCCTACACACCGTGATCGAGCGCGTGATCGAAGATATCAGCTTTGAGGCTAACGAGCACGGCGGCGAGACAGTAGAAGTGGACAAAGCCCTCGTAGAAAAGCGCCTCTCGGACGTCGTCGAGGACCAGGATCTAGCGAGATATATCTTATGAAATCAGGCTTTGTTAGCATCATAGGCCGTACAAATGCGGGCAAAAGCTCACTTTTAAATTTTTTGCTTGATGCGAAGATCACCATCGTCTCGCACAAGCAAAACGCCACGAGGCGCAAGATCAGCGGTATCGTGATGAACGGCGAGGATCAGATCGTTTTTACCGATACGCCGGGACTTCACGAAAGCAACAAGACGCTAAATAAGCTCATGATAAACGAAGCGATAAAATCGATGGGCGACTGCGATGCGATCGTGTTTTTAGCGCCTATTCACGACGACATAGACGACTACGTCAAATTTTTCAATCTAAATCCGCAAAAACCTCATGTCTTGGTGCTTACCAAGGTCGATGAAGTCTCAAACGCCAAAGTGCTTGAAAAAATCGCACAGTATCAAAAATTTCAAGACAAATTTACTGCGCTTTTGCCTTTTAGCGTCAAAAAGCAAACCTACAAAAAGCCGCTTTTGGATGAAATTTGCAAGCTTTTGCCTGAGCACGAGTATTTTTACGATCCGGAATTTTTAACGCCGACAAATGAAAAGGAAATTTTTCGTGAATTTATCCTTGAGGCGCTCTACGGCAATCTACGCGACGAGATCCCCTACTCTACCGACGTGCTCATAGATAAGGTCAAAGAAAAACCGGAAATAACCGAAATTTATGCCACCATAATCACCGAGCGCGAGATACACAAATCTATGATTATCGGAAAAAACGGGCAAACCATCAAAAGAATCGGGATAAATTCAAGAAAGTTAATATCAAATTTTACCGGACAAAAAATCCTCGTAAAGCTCGTTGTAGTCGTTAAAAAAGACTGGCGCAAAGACGAAAAAACTATAAAAAGCTTGAATATTTTATAAACGTTTGTTAAGTTGCGTCACTTTTTATGATATAATACATATGTGATTTGTCTACGATTTAGCAGTGGCTAAATTTAAAGCAAGTCGCAGATAAAGAAAGGGATAAAAATGGCAAAAAGTAAAAACGCTACTCCTGCAATAGTCGCGTATGATCCATACTTGCAAACATCTTTTGCTTTTTCCGACAACAAAATTCAACCCGTGGAATTAAGCAAAGCTAATAAAAATAGCTATTTTGTGTCATACATAAAATATAAAGATCTTATTGTAGGAAACGTGGAGATACCGTCCTCAAGCGAAGAAGACGATGTATCGAATTTAATCACGATTAAAGCCTATGAGTTATTTAGTTTGGATCCGGCAGCCGAGTATAAAATAGTATATAACGAATTTAACGGAGTTTCGTCCGAAAATAAAATTTTCAATGTCTTTATATCAGATGTATTATCAAGCGATAAACTATTTTCGCTATTTGTCAAAAAAGTACCGTATATAGACTATGTAGTAGCCGCCCCTTTGGCTTTTGAGGCGCTGTATAAGAAAAATATACTATCAGCTCAAAACGTAGATGCATTTATAGTAATGCAAGAAGACGATGCCTTTATAACCGTATATCAAAACGGCGAATATGCGCAATCAAGGCCGTTTAGATACTCATCACGAACTATCAGCGAAAAATTTTCCACCCTAAGCGGCGATAAGTTAAACGATAGCTCTTTTTTTAATATCATAAAAGACGGTACAAATACGCCAAATGAAAGGAATAAGTCTCTTATAGTAGAAATTTTTGATGAGATAATTTATTATACTAGCGATGTAATTGATAGCTTAAATAGATTTGGCGGGGCCAATGTATCAAATTTATATATAGTCTCAGATATCCCGATGGGAGATTTTTGCGAATGTATTAAAGAAAAAATTGGCTTAACGGCAAGCAACCTTAATGTTTCGGTAGCCATAAACTCAAAAGAAGTTCAAGCTAGTACCCTAAATGAAATCTTAATAGTTAATGCGCAGTACTATCAAGAGACACGCGACAATAGCTTTAACTTTTCAAATTTTTTAAGGCCGCTTCCGTTATTCCAGCGCAGTAGCGGTAAGCTAATAATGTATTCTCTGCTGGGTATTTTAGGCGGTATAGCTTGGCCGATATATCTTTACGTTTTTGCTACGATAACAGATATAGATACTGCCGACAAAAGAAGCGAGCTCGAAGTCAACCAGAGAGACTTAGAGAGGATAGAAGCAGAGCTAGCAAGACTGCAACAAGAAAAAAATAATATAACCGCAAGTATCGGGCTAGAAGAAGAGAGGATGAATTTTAGAAAAAATACGATCTCTGAAATTTATAATAAAAAAGTAGAATATCCTATGAAAAGTATAGTTTTGTTTGAACTTAGTAATCTAATAAACAACAAAGATATACAAACAGCCAAGATAGTGAATTCAAATAGAGATATGAAGATTATGTTAGTTAGCAAGGATGAGAAAAAACTGACTGAACTTATACAGAATATTAGTAATTCAGATAAATACTCTATAACGACGAAAGAGATATCTTTAGATAAAAAATACGGCGTTCCTTCATATGAAACAAATGTTACTATAAAGATAAAATAATGAGAAATGATAATATTTTTACAAAAATCGATAACTATTTCGATAATAAGAAACCAAGTGAAGTTTCCGTGATGCTTCTTGCAAGTCTAATACTTAGCGGAGTCGTTATATACTATGCAATCATGCCGTATGCACAAGAGTACCATGACAGCTCAATGTCTGAAAATAGCTCTGTGACAACCAAGCTAAATGAAGTTAATAGTAAACTTGATAGCCTAAGTTTAAATAACGATAGAAATAACGATAGAAATTTCAAAATAAATCAAGAAAAAAATAGCATTAAACAATTGCAAATAAAACTTGTAGATACGCAAAAAATGAATCAATACTTTGATGATAAGCTAAAAGAGTTATCTTACTTGATATTTAGTGAACAAAGCTGGGCCGACTTTTTAGATAACTTAGCTTTGCTAGCAAATAAAAATAATGTAAAAATAACAAAAATATCAAACACCTTTAAGGAACCTAGCGCCGAAAAGATAGAGCAAATGCTAGATATAAACATATCAGTAGACGGGGGCTTTAAAGATATAGTAGGATATATTAATGCCATTGAAGAATCAAAATTGGTTGTTGATGTGAACAATATTGATATCAATTCCACAAACGGAAAACTTAATGGTAATCTAGGAGTGTATGTATGGGGAATGAAATATCAATGAAAACATACGGTATTGCTTTACTATTGTTAGCAAATTTGGCATCTTTTGCCAGCGATACCCAAAGCGAAATTGAGGGGTATGAGGATAAATTTGCGGCTATAAACAAAGAAAGGAAGGGACTTGATGCTTCTGATTTAAATAAGCTGTCGGATCCTTTTTTTAAAACAAAATCTGTTACATATGATTCTGAAGGCAACTCTACAGCTAGCCTATTTGAACTACAAGCC
>NZ_CAUQHQ010000112.1:0-7352 GCF_963517995.1 uncultured Campylobacter sp. | reverse complement strand
GCGAGGATAGCTTTAGCGTGGGCGGGCACTTTATCGCAGACGACGCGCAGGATCTGATTATCTACGATCGTCGCCACTCTGTCGCGGCCTTGCCGATAAATAAAAACGCCGTTATCACGCGCAACGTCGATGCTAGAATTTACAGCGTAAATTTGCGCGGCGAGTATAATTTCGCGCGAAATTTCGGGTTAAAAACATTGCTATTTTACAACTATGGACAAAACAAAACCGACGGCAGACCGCTCTATCAGATCCGCCCGTTTGAGGCAAATTTGGCATTTGATTACAAAGACTACGCGAGCTTTGGCAGCTACAACATCGGCACCGCGGTGCGCTACGTAGCAAAGCAAAATAGAGGAGATTTCGATAAATCCACCGGCTTTGGTATCGACAAGCGCGAAGCGGCCAAAAGCTTTACGACGATGGACGTTTACGGCGGATTTGAGTTTAAAAACAGCTGGGGCGTGAGGCTTGGAGTCACAAATATCTTTGACAAAGATTACGCCGAGTTTATCAGCGGCGAGCATGTAGGTGCGCTAGATCCTGATCCAGTGGTGCGTGCGCCGGGGAGGGCGGTGTTTGTTAGCTTTCACGCGAATTTTTAATAAAAAACTATCTATTATATAACAAGGAGATAATATGAATAGACGAGGATTTTTAGGATTTGGCGCGGCAATTGGCGCTACAGCTTTTGCGCCGAGCCTTTTTGCAAAGGAAAATTTTACGATGTGGGGCGCGCCGGCAATCCCTAGCGTGATAATGGCTGTGGCAAGCATGCAAGGCGAGCTAGCAAAGACTCATGACGTGAGGTTACGTATTTGGAATAGTACGGATCAACTCCGAGCAGGCGTAGCTAATGGGGAAATAAAAATCACTATGGCGCCATCAAACGTGGGAGCAAACATGCGAAATCACGGCTTAAATTTAGCCATGCTAAATTTGCTTAGCCTTGGTACGATACAAGCCATGGTAAAAGATGAGAATATAAAAACTTTTGAAGATTTTATCGGCAAAAAATTAATAATTCCTTTTAAGGGTGATATGCCTGATTTGGTTCTACGAGCGCTTTGTAAAAAACGAGGAATAGATATTTCCAAAATAGACATTACGTATACGCAGACGCCGCCGGAAGCTGCAGGGCTATTTCTACAAAGAGATTATGATATTTTAATCGTCCCTCAACCTCTTCCGGCAGCAACCATACTACGCGGGAAGAAAATGGGGATAGCAGTACATTATGGAGTAGATATCCCTAAGGTATGGGGAGAAAGCTTTAATACCAAGCCGTACATTCCGATGGCAGGCATTATAGTCGACGTAGATTTTTATAAAGCAAATTTGCCTCTATTTGATACGCTTCATAGCGACTTAACTAACGCTCTATCTTGGATCAAAGACAACAAGCAAAGCGCTGCCAAAATAGGAGCCGAATATCTACCGGTTCCAGAGCCGGCACTGGTTAATGCATTTGATAGGGCAAATTTGACGGTAACAAAAGCTCGCGATATGCAAGATGAGATAATGTCATTTTTTGAAACTATTTTTGAGTTTAATCCAAAGCTTTTGGGCGGTAAGATGCCCGACAAGAGTTTATTTCTATAAATTTATAAAAAAAGGATAATGTTATGTTAAAACATATTTTGTGCTTATTATTTATTTCTCTAAATATTTCGTTTGCTATGACAAACGAACAGATTGATGAATTTATATCAAAAAATAGCGTAGATATTCAGACTTTAAATGGAGTCCCAAATAAAGTTTACGCCAGTAATCCGCCGTTACTATTTTTGCTATATGCCGTTGCTCCCGAGAAAGTCAGCGGTATAAATTCTAGTTTCGGCAAAAGAGAAAAGCCGTACCTAAAAGAGAGCATGATTAACCAGCCGGTAGTAGGAGGATTTTTCGGGCAAGGCAAAATTCCAAATATGGAAATGCTTTTAAAGCTAGATCCTGATTTGATACTGGTAAATTCTGATTCTAAAAATACTCAAAAGAAATTCAAAGAAACCCTGGGTGGCATAAAAAAACCTATGCTATACTTAAAAGGCTATGAATTAGAAGACTATATCGACTCTCTTGAAGTTTTGGGTAAAATTTTAGATAAGCAAGATAGAGTAAAAAAGCTAATAGAGTATTCTAAAAAAACCATGGATATTTCAAAAGAGCTTAATGAATATATAGTAAAAAACTCGGTTGTTAAGCCCAAAATATACTATGCCGAAGATCCCGACGGACTAGCTACCGAATGCGAGGGCTCATGGCACACTAGGCTTATAGAGCTAAGCGGTGCCGAAAATGTGCATAAATGCAGCGGAAACCCGGATGCTACGGCTTATGGGCACATCAAAATTAGCTTTGAACAAATAGCCGAATACGATCCTGATATTATATTAATTTTCGAGAAGAGCTTTTATGATAAAATCTATGACGATCCTAAATGGCAAATACTAAAAGCCGTAAAAAATAAAAGAGCTTATTACTTACCTCGCGAACCGTTTTCTTGGTTTGATCGTCCGCCTTCATTTATGAGATTCATAGGGCTTAAATGGCTTATAAATTTAACTCATCCTGATGTATTTAAATTCAATATGAATAAGGAAGTTAAGGACTTTTATAAATTATTCCTAGAGGTTGACGTAAGCGACAACCAAGTAAAAGAGCTTATAGGTGAGTAAAAAAGCCTTTACGTTTTTAAGTATCTTATTGCTAGGGTTTATGTTGCTTTCTGTACTAATAGGAAAATACGGCTTTAATGCGGAAGATTATCTAACATATTTTAAAGCCGTTATAAAAGGCGAAGACTTAAAAAATTATCAAGTTATGCATACTTTGATAACGGAAATTCGCCTTCCTAGAATAATGGCCTGCATTATAATAGGCGCTAGTTTGGCTATTTCTGGCTCAGCATATCAAGCCATGTTTGTAAATCCTCTAGTAAGTCCATCAATACTTGGGGTTTTAAGCGGTGCCGGATTCGGCGCCGCCATAGGAATGTTTTTAGGATTAAACGAATATCTCATTCAGCTTAGTACCTTTGCGTTTGGTTTTATAGCGGTACTAACGGCCTTAAGTATATCGGCCTTTTATTCACGCTCCGGCAGTATTATAGTATTGGTTCTTGGTGGCGTTATTAGCGGCTCTCTTTTTACGTCTTTACTATCAGCATTAAAATACGCAGCCGATCCAAATGACTCATTGCCGGCTATTACTTATTTTTTAATGGGTAGCCTAGGGTTTGCTTCGAAGAATTTTATTCAAATTTCGATTTTGCCGATGTTTGTAGGAATACTATTGTTGGCCTTTAGCGGCAAATATTTAAATGCGCTGAGTCTGGGAGAAGAAGAGGCTAAAAGTCTGGGCATAAATGTTACTAGGGTTAAAATTTTCGTTATTTTAGTTGCTACCTTTATCAGTGCCCTAAGCGTAACGATAGCCGGTATTATCGGTTGGATAGGCCTTATAGTTCCACATATGGCTCGTTTTATATTCGGAGCGGATAATCGCACCGTATTGTCTAGTTCAGCTATAATAGGTGCTATATTTTTACTCTTTTGCGATAACTTTTCGAGACTTATGTTTACTTTTGAAGTCCCGATAGGTATAGTAACTTCACTGTTTGGAATACCTATATTTATTTTAGTGCTTCGTAGAGCTAAAAAGAGTTTTTAATGATAGAAATCAGAAACCTAAAATTCGGGTACAAAGATAAGAATATACTAAACGGTATAAGTTTTAGTATCAAAAAAGGCGATACGCTTAGTATTCTGGGCGCAAACGGTAGCGGTAAAAGCACCCTCCTGCGTATTATGCTCGGGTTTTTAAAATTCGAGGGTACGGTAAATATATGCGGTAAAAGCGTAAGGAATTACGAAAAAAAAGAACTTGCAAGGCTTATAGCCTACGTTCCTCAAACGCATGCCCCGTCATATGAATATAGCGTATTTGACATAGTATTAATGGGCGCATTGTGCAGAACGTCTTTATTTTCTAACTTTAGCCTTGCCGATAAAAAACTTGCCGAGTATGCATTGGAAAGAATGGGTATTTTAGAGCTAAAAGATGAACTTTATACTAGAATAAGCGGCGGACAAAGGCAGCTGGCATATATCGCTAGAACCTTAGTACAAGGCGCCAAAGTTATTTTTATGGACGAACCTACGACCGGGCTTGACTTCGGCAATCAAATCAAACTACTTGAAATGATAAAGACGCTAAAAGACGAGGGGTATACTTTCGTACAAACCACTCATTACCCTCGTCACGCTAAATTTGTTTCAAATCTAGTATTGTTTTTAAAAGACGGCAAGATACTAGATTTTGGAAAGTGCGATGAATTGATAAATCCATCAAATATAGATAAGATTTACGGAATAGATTATCAAAAATATGAGGACAAATTATGATATTACCTTCTAATTACGATAGGCTGGATTTCAATAAGCTTTATAAGGAGCAAAGAACAAATAGCTCTTTTATTAGGAAATCAGTAGCCAAATGGGACGTTAAGGCAGCAAGCTTTAGCGAGAGCGTACTTAAGAGCGACTATGTTAAAGACTTTATCTCAAGAGTCGATTTTGATGGCGTAAGAACGCTTCTTGATTTCGCATGCGGTGCCGGAGCATTAAGCATAGCCGCAGCAAATAAGGTAGATAAAATTTACGGTTATGATTTTTCGTCGAAAATGCTAGAATTCGCAGAACAAAACTCTCGGGATTTTAATTGTAAAAATATTGAATTCGCGCAAAAAGCATTCGAAGACGACTTTAGCGACGTACCTGAGTGCGATATTACGTTTGCATCTCGTTGCCTTGACGTAGATGACTTAAAATTGGCTCTAGAAAAACTGCTTTCCAAGACTAAAAAGGCTCTTTATATTACTTTTAAAGTCGGTAGTTTCATTAATGAAGACGTTTTAAATGCTCTCGGGAGCAACATTGAAAAAAGGCCAGACTTTATATATTTAATAAATATTTTATTCCAAATGGGATATCTTCCAAAGCTAGAGTATATACAAACTTCATGCAGTGATGGAACGCCTGAAACTATTGACGATCTTGTTAAAAAAATCCAATGGGGACTTTCGAGAGAGCTTACGGAGCCGGAAGTTTATAATCTCAATAAGTACTTTAACAGCAACCGCTTTGAGCAAAAACAAGAATATATGAACTGGGCTTTCATAAGAGTAGATAAATATAATACTAAAAAATAGGGGTCTACGACCGCTGCAATAAGTGTTTATTATAGTAACTTAAATGGTACCTATAAAATGATTGGCAATGCAGTGCCAGTGAATCTCGCATTTGAAATAGCAAGAGAGATTAGATTGGCACTGCAACCTTAAACTCCAAACCCCCTAAAATACGACACTTCGCACTTTAAGCTTTGTCGGGTCTTGTTACTCACAAACCTTAAACTAAAAAATACCCCTTTCAAAAGCCCCTAAAACAGGGCTTTCTTCTCTTTTACTATTGAAAACAAACATTTTCATTAGTATTTAGCTATCGATCAAAGTCTGGATCTTGCATGGAAGGCTTCTTTTTAAGTGGGTTTTGAATTTCCACCGTGTCTGCGGTCGGGTCCTTTTTCGGATTTTTTACTATTTGAGCATCAAAAAATAGGCCTTATTATACGGCTTATAGTGGAAAAGACGTAATTTTTGCGACTATGGGCAAAAAGGACTTTATCGCACGCCTAATAGACGGAATTTGCAACGCTCTGATCTTTACGGCCGAGAGCGAAAAGAAAAATCAGCTCGACCTAGATCAGTGGCAAACCGCTCAAGATAGCCTGGCTCAAATTAAAAAAATAGCTAAGGAGTGGGAAGAGCAAGGCAATAGGATTAAATATTAATATATATTAAATACTAGCATTATTATAAATAATAAGAGTTATCATTTTTTACTATACTAAAATTCAAGAAAATCTAAGCAGATTTATATGAATTTTTAAGCCGTCCTCTGCTATAATTCTCCCTGTAATTCGGATTTAAGGCTACTTAATACATTCAAGCAGCTCATAAGCCGCCACCGGCGGGCAAAGAGCAAAAAATCAACAAAACAGTAACATTTTACAGGCATTTTTAAAACGTGATATTTATCAATGTTTTTTAAATAAGAGATTTCAGGCTAGGGCGTATTATGCCCTTAAATTTCGAATTACGCAAAAATTGTTTGAGTGAATAAAGCCCCCTTTGTCCGAATTACAAACAAAATCAGCAACGCGTTTTTGCGAAAGCAAAAGATTTCTAAGCGAAGCGAGCAAAAGGAGTTGTTAAGTGAAAAAAACAATTATAGCATTTTTAGTCGCGCTTTCAGTGATCCTCGCGGGTTGCAGCGCTTTATTTAGCGTTGGGCATAGCAATACCAACACTATAAACCAAACAAATCATAAAAAATAAAAAAAGGATAAAAAAATGGGAAAACCAGAAATAGATAAAATAAAGGATTACTATAATCTTACAAATAGAGAAAAACAAATAAGTGCAGATAATCTTAATTATATTTTTAGGGGCACCATAGGAACAGTTACGCCAGATCAAATTACTCCAGCAGTGGCAAAAGCGAGCGATTTTTTGATACATGAAGTTTTTAAGTGTTCAGAATTGGCAAAAAATTGGCTAGCAAGCGTTCTAGCTTCTCAATTTGGCAATATAGTTGATATTCTAGATGACATGTATAATATAACCGGAAAATATCAGTTGACTGGAAAATCTGTAGTAAGACAGCTGGTGGCTCTCGAGATAGTTAAATACTATGCCGTAGGAAAAATAATGGAGGCAATTATTAATAAATTACTACAAAATCGCAATTTTAGACCGTGTGTAGACGCTGTCAATGTTAGATGGAAAAGTCAAATGGGCCTTTTACTTTATGGTATAATTGACGAATTACCATATTAATTTATTGTGCTGCAACTTATTTAGTTGCAGCACAAGGTGTATTTATATATGAATAAAGTGCTATCTTTTTTACTACTCATAACGTTTTTTGGCGTCTTAATACTATATTTAAATCCAGTTAGAAAAGATGGCGTTATTAGTATGATAGATATACATGGTTTTATTGCTTTAATATTTTTCTGTACATGTTTAATGCTAGATATAGATTTTATTGAAAATATTTTAGAGGCTATTTATAAAAAAATAATTGTTTTTATATTACTTTTACTTATTACTCTTTATTTGCTTATCAACATTGTCAAATAACACTTCTGCCAAACATCCCACCTATTTACAACCCCAACTTTTTACGCTATAATTCTAAAAAATAGTTAAATATTTTATAGGGCGAGCATACCGCCCGTATATACGCAATGCTTTCGCATTTCATATAACGTTCGGTGCTCGTAAGGGG
>NZ_CAUQHQ010000111.1:0-7471 GCF_963517995.1 uncultured Campylobacter sp. | reverse complement strand
CCCTCGATTAGCCCACTCATGAGCCCTCCTAAATTTGAAATGCGTTATCATAACTTAAAAATAATTTAAACCATGATACTAAAAAAACGATCTAATAGTAGCGTAAATTACTTTAAAAACTTTTTAAAAATTTGTATATTTTTTATTTAAGATTATATAAAGTAAAATACCGCAGGCAAGCATTAAAAGAGATAAAATTTGTCCCATTGATAAATTTAAAAATACGAAACCCAACCCAAAATCAGGCTCTCTAAAGAACTCGCAGACAAATCTGGAAAAGGTATAAAGTATGGCATAAAGAGCGATAAGCTCGCCGTCGAATTTCTTAAATCGTCTATAAATAAAAAGAATAGCAAAAACGACAAGCCCCTCTAAAACGGCTTCGTAAATTTGCGAAGGATGGCGCATCTGTCCCGCGACGTTGATCGCCCATGAGACATCCGTGATACGACCGAATAGCTCTTGGTTTAAAAAATTTCCGATACGGCCGAAAAAATATCCAAGCGGAATGCTAAGCGCGACAAGGTCTAAAAGCTGCCACAAATTTTGCTTAAATTTACGGCAAAAAGCCCACGTCGCTATCAAAAATCCGATCACCGCGCCGTGATAGCTCATGCCTCGGATACCGACAAATTCGCCGTTGTGAAAGGGGTTAAAAATCTGCCAAGGATGAGTGAGATAATAAGCGGTATTTGGATCATAAATGACGATATAGCCGAGCCTTGCGCCCAGTATCACGCCGATTTCCACCCAGAAAAAGTAATTATCGAGTATGGAGTTTGAGATAGCGATTTTATCGTGTTTGACGATAAATTTAGCCATCCAAAGTGCCACCAAAAGCGCTAGGACGTACATTATCCCGTACCAGTGCACCTTGATGCCAAACAGCTCAAACGCGACGGGATTAAAATTTATATAAAAGTCGTTCCACCAACTCATCTAGGCACGACTCTCACTTTTAGCGTATTTTCGATACCGCTCGCAAAATCCTCGAAAAGATAGCCCATCGCGCGGTAAAATTTACTTTTCGCTTCGCTTTGCAGGACCGGAGCTAGTTTTTTGGCGTACGGTAGCAGATACGAGCTTAGCAAAACGCCTAAAATTTCCTTCGTTAGCTCGTCTTGTTTTAGCTCGACGATCCACGAAAAAAACGAAAGTTCGTTCGTGAGGCTATCAACTGCACTGATATTTAAATTCGGGCTAAATTTGCACTTTTTATAAAAGCCATCAAGCCTTGCCTTATCGCCTTCAAAAAAGAACTCCGCGTTAAAATATTTTTTCAAATTCGCAAAGTCTTTCGCGATATCTTCGATGCTTTCGCCCTTTATCGACTCCTCGTATAGCGCGCGTCCTTTGGCGTTTGCTTCGCTATCGTTTGTTATTATCCATTTTGGATTTTTATTTAGCTCGCTAAAAAGCTTCGCGCTCGGCGGCAGAGCGAAATTTAGCGCAAATACCCTTGCGATCACAGCGTAAAATTTACCTAAATTCATCATTTTCCTTTTTTTGCGGGATTTTACAAAATTTAGGCTAAATTTTAGATTTGCTTAAATCGTAATCTGATCGAATTTAACACGACAGTAACCGAGCTAAAGCACATCGCAGCAGCACCGTAAACAGGCGTTAGCATGAGTCCTAACGGCGCTAGAACTCCGGCCGCGACGGGGATGCAAACAGCGTTATAAACAAACGCCCAAAACAAATTTTGTTTTACCGTTTTCATCGTCTCGTTGGCCAAATTTATCGTAGATACCGCGCTTTTTAGATCGTTTTTTACTAGCACTACGTCGCCGGCCTCTTTTGCGATATCCGCGCCGCTACTCATCGCGATGCCCACATTTGCTTGCTTTAACGGGGCGGCATCGTTGATACCGTCGCCGACAAACAGCACCGCACCCTCTTCTTGCAAGCGTTTTATCGTTTCAAATTTTTCATTAGGCAGCATACCGGCAAAGACCTTTTCTATGCCCAGCTTGCCAGCCACGTTTTTAGCGGTGAAGGCGTTATCTCCCGTTAGCATCACGGGCGTTATACCGGCGTTTTTTAGGCTTTGGATAGCCTGCACGGCGTCGTCCTTTACCCTGTCGCTAAGCGCTATAAATCCAACGTAAATTTTATCCACGGCCGCAAGTATTACGCCATTTCCTTCGTTTTGCGTTTTGGCGATTTGCTCCTTGGCCTGCGCGCTTATCTGCACGCTAAGCTCGCTCAAAAATGCCTCGTTGCCTGCTATCACGCTATCATCGTCGCTCTTTACGCCGCGTCCGGCAATATTTTCAAAGCCCTTTTCATCGCCTAAAATTTTAAGCCCTAGCTCGTTTGCGTATCTAACGATCGCAGCAGATATCGGATGCGAGCTTTTGGCCTCTAGCGCGGCGATTTTGGCTAAATTTTCATCGTTTATATCGGTAAAATTTACCGAAATTTCGCCCTTGGTTAGCGTTCCGGTTTTATCAAATACCGCGTATTTTACGCCGCCAAGAACCTCTAAAACCTCGGGATTTTTAATTAGGATTCCGTTTTTAGCGCCTAGAGATAGCGAGGAGACGATAGCTATCGGGGTAGCTAACCCCAGCGCGCAAGGACACGAGATAATCAGCACGCAAACCGCGCTTAGCACGCCTTGAAGCGCATTTCCCGTAAGCGCAAACCACGCAAAAAACGTAACGACGGCGATAGCTATCACGATAGGCACGAAGATATTTGCCACGCGGTCGGCAAAGCGGCTAATAGTCATCTTTTTGCTCGACGCATCGCTTAAAAGCTCTAAAATTTGCGACAAAAGCGTTTGATTAGCGAGCTTTGTAACCTTTACGTTGATGTAGCCGTTTAAATTTATGGTCCCGGCATTGACCTCGTCGCCTTGTTTTTTATAGACGGGCAAGCTCTCGCCCGTTAGCATCGAGGTATCGATCTCCGCGCCGCCGTTTATCACGACTCCGTCGCAAGGCACCGCGTAGCCGCTCTTTACGACCGCGATGTCGCCTATTTTTAGGCTCGCGGCATCAACTTCTAGCGCGCTACCGTCTTTTTGTAGTACGAGAGCGGTCTTTGGCGACATATTCATGAGCGATTTTATATAATCGCCCGCGCGGGTTTTTGAGCGCTCTTCTAAAAATTTACCCAGCAGCACGAAAGCCGTTATCATGGCTGCGCCCGAGACGTAGAGGTGGCGCATGTTTTCGGGTAGGTGCTCGCCCGCGATAAAAACCCCCAGCGAATACGCAAACGCCGTGCTTGTTCCCAGCGCGACGAGTACGTTCATATCGAAGTTTTTATTTTTTAGCGCGCCGTAAGCATGGATGAAAAAGTCCCGCCCGCACGTAGCTATCGTGATAAAGGCAAGCACCAGCATGATAGCTGATTTTGCCGCGCTTGGCTGCTCGCTCATCTCAAGCGCCATGATCACCGCGCTAAAAGCCGCCGCAGCTAGGAAATTTCGGCGTAAATTTAAGATATGCTTCTCGCGCTTAGCCTCAAATTCCGCCAAATCCTTTGCCACACCGTAGCCTAGTTTTTTTATTTTTTCCTCTATCGCGGCTTGTACTTCGGCGTTTTCTATGATAAATTCGCCCGAGCCGTTTGCGAAGCTAACCTTCGCGTCTATCACGCCGGCTATTTTTTTAGTTACGCGCTCGATGGCGTTTGAGCAGTTTACGCAGGTCATACCCGCGATGTTTAGTTTGATATTTTGCATCAAATTTTCTCTATGACGCTAAATCCCAAATCATCCAGCTCCTCTTTAAATTTCGCCTCGTCCTTGCCGTCTAAATTTACGCTCACGACCCTCGGCTCTACGCTAAGATCGACCTTTATCTCGCCGTATTCGTCCTCAAGAGCGTTTTTTATGGTGTTTGCGCAGTTTTCGCAGTGGATATTAGCAACCTTAAATTTAGTCATTTTATCTCCTTTGTCATATGATAGTATTTGTGAGAATTTATGATCATTTCGCAGTCGGTCTCAAAGCCCAAACGCTCGTAAAAAGCCATGGTTTTAGGCTTTTTTTCATCGACGATGAGAGCTACTTTTTTGATATTTCGTTTTGGTGCGAGAGTGAAGATAAATTTGATCAGCTCTTTTGCGATGCCTCGTCCGCGAAATCTCTCGTCCACGGCAAGACTATCGATATATAGCTCATCCGCGAAGCACTCAGTCTGCGGAAATTTATTTAAACCAAGCTCTCGCAAATGCGTCCTAATGGGCCCATCTAGCGTTTCGATCTCACCTCCGTCGTAAGCACAAATCGCCCCCGCGATCTCGCCGTCAAATTTGAAAACAAAAACGTTGTTATAGCTTAGGCGGTTTATCTCGCTTCTAAAAAATTTATGCAGAATTTCATCGCTCTTAACGGGATCGCTCACGCCGCTAAGCGTAAAAGCGATGTCCTCCATGGCTAAATTTAGCAGCTCTATGCAGCGCGCGGCGTCGTCTTTTCGGGCATTTAAAATCATACGCGGATTATAGGACTGAAAGCTAAATTTTTTGCTAATACGCTCAAAACCTCGCGTTTTTAAAAAAATGCAAAATTTTTTTAGATATAATTGGGAAAAAATTTTTAAAGGAACGAAATGGGACGAGCGTTTGAATATAGGCGCGCCGCGAAGGAAGCGCGCTGGGACAAGATGAGTAAGGTTTTTCCAAAACTCGCAAAAGCCATAACAGTAGCGGCCAAAGAGGGCGGCGCCGAGCCTGATATGAACCCGAAACTTCGCGCCGCGATAGCAGCGGCCAAAGCGCAAAATATGCCAAAAGATAACATCGACGCGGCGATAAAACGCGCCAGCGGTAAGGATAGCGCGGATATCAAGACTATCTTTTACGACGGCAAGGGCGCTCACGGCGTGCAAATCATTGTAGAGTGCGCTACCGATAACCCGACTCGCACGGTCGCAAACGTCAAAGCGATATTTAGCAAAAACGGCGGCGAAATTTTGCCTAGCGGAAGCCTAAATTTCATGTTTACGAGAAAGAGCGTTTTTGAGCTTGATATGCCCGCAAAGGAGCTTGACGAGATCGAGCTAGAGCTCATCGACTTTGGTCTAACCGAGATCGAGGAGGAAGACGGCGTGCTTTATATCTACGGCGATTACGCGAGCTTCGGAACTCTTAGCGAAGGTATCGAAAAGCTGGGATTAGAGGCTAAAAAAGCTAGCCTGCAATACATCGCAAATTCGCCCGTAAGCCTAAACGAAGAGCAAATGAGCGAGGTAGAAAAACTGCTTGATAAGCTCGAAGACGACGACGACGTACAAGCTGTTTATACTAATATCGAATAAATTTAAGGAACGAAATGAGAAACGACGAACTAAAAATCTACGACATCGACGCGGCCGAGCTTGCTAAGCTCAAATTTGCCGTGATCCATACGGAAAAGGGCGATATGAAGCTCGAGCTCTACGGCGACGAAGCGCCGCAGGCGGTGACGAATTTTGCCACTCTTGCCAAAAGCGGCTTTTACAACGGGTTAAATTTCCACCGCGTGATCCCAAATTTCGTGATTCAGGGCGGTTGTCCGCACGGCACGGGTACCGGAGGGCCTGGCTGGCGCATCAAATGCGAGTGCGTAGGTCAAAAACATAAGCATAAGCGAGGGACGCTATCTATGGCGCACGCCGGACGCGATACGGGCGGCAGTCAGTTTTTCGTCTGTCACAGCGCGCAGCCGCACCTCGACGGCGTACATACGGTGTTTGGACAGATCGTGGACGAGCCTAGCCTAAAGACTCTAGATAACATCAAGCAAGGCGATAAGATAAACTCTGTCGAAATTTTAGAGAGTTTGTAAATTTAATAAAAATCGGGCGGCAGTTTGAGCTCTGATAATCCGCGCGGTTTCGTTATTATGCGATTTATTAAAATTTTAAAGGATATTTCTTGAATCAAAACGCTTCAATCGCGGCAAAGCCGCAAAAACCTTTTATAGTTAGACTACTTACCAATCTCGCGTTTTGGGTAATTTTCGGTATCGTCGCGGGTATCGCCGTGGGCGTATTTTTCCCGGATTTAGGCATACAGAGCAAGCCCGGTATCGATTACTTTATCAAAGCCCTAAAAGCGCTCATCGGCCCTATCATCTTTTTAACGATAGTCTCGGGCATCATAGGGCTTGAGAGTATGAAAGATCTAGGCTCTATCGGGCTTAAAGGATTTATTTACTTTGAGGTCGTAAGCACTATCGCGCTAGCCGTGGGTATAATTTTCGGCGAAACGCTAAAACCAGGGCATGATATGCACCTTGACTATACGCAGCTTGACGCCTCTAGCGTGGAAAAATTTACGAGCCAAGCCTCGAGCATAGACGCAAATAGCGGGCTCATAGCCCATACGCTTCATATTTTGCGCGGCGCGGTGCCGGTAGACGGCATCTTCCCTTACGTACATCTGCTTGATCCGTTTATCAAGTCAAATACGCTGCAAGTGCTATTTATGGCGATCGTAACGGCGGTTATTATATCTTTTTTAAAACACGATCATAAAAGCAAAATCCTAAAACCACTTGAGATAATTCAGCACTGGGTGCTAAAACTACTTACGATTTTGATGCTATTTAGCCCCGTCGCGGCGTTTTCGGCGATGGCGTATTTGATAGGTAAATTCGGCATCGGCTCGCTAATAGGCATGCTTGAGCTGCTTTTTGTTATGGCGCTTGCGAGCTGCTTTTTTATCTTCGTAGTTCTCGGCGCGATTTGCTATTTTGCGAAGGTCAATATCTTTAAATTTATGCGCTTCATCGCAAAAGAAGTCTTGATCGTATTTGCGACGAGTTCCTCCGAAACCGCGCTAGCTCCGCTCATGCAAAAACTAGAAGCCGCGGGCATCCACAAAGGCGCAGTCGGGCTTATCATACCGACTGGATATTCGTTTAATCTTGATTGCACGAACATCTACTTGTCGCTTAGCGTTATTTTCCTAGCTCAGGCCTTCGGTATCCCGCTAAGCATCGAGCATCTGATACAAATTCTCATCATCTTGATGGTAACTAGCAAGGGCGCAGTGGGCGTCACGGGTTCCGGATTTATCGTGCTTGCCGGTACGCTTGCCGCGCTTCCTAGTGCAGGTATCCCCGTAGTTACGGTTGCGGTACTGCTTGGCGTGGATAAATTTATGTCCGAGATGCGCGCGGTAGGAAATCTCTGCGGCAACGCCGTAGGCTGCCTAATCATCTCGATCTGGGATAAAAAAGTAGATATGGAGAAATTCCGCTACGCGCTCGATCACCCTGACGAGTTTCACTTCCATTCGTAAATTTAAGGCGACGAGCTTTTAGCTCATCGCCTCGCTCAAACCGCTCAAACTAAAATTCGTATTTAAATCCCGAAATCCTACCCTTATCGTCAAATTCGATCAAAAGCTCTTTGTCAAATTTAGCTACGATTTCGTCTTTTCCTCTTTTTAAAAATCCGCCCTTTTGGGTATTTTCATCAAATTTAACTCCGTTAAATTCCAAAAAGCTTTTGATAAAAATTTTGTG
>NZ_CAUQHQ010000110.1:0-7486 GCF_963517995.1 uncultured Campylobacter sp. | reverse complement strand
GCTGGGACGAGGCGGCAAGGCTTAGATTTTCTTATAGACAAACGGGCTGCCTAGTACCCAATACATACATGCTCGATAAAAAACGAGCGAACAAGATAATCACGGGGCTTGAAGCCGTGATCAAGACACAAAGAGCCAAGGCTAGAGGCTAAAAAGACTTTAAAATTTTAAAAATATGCGCTAAAATCGGCCTAGAAATATAAAATTTGGGAGGTTTTGGCGTGTTTTGTCCGTATTGCGGAAACGAAAAAACAAGAGTCGGCGCTACCGTAAAAGGGCTTGAAACCGTGCGTTTTAGAAAGTGCGCCAAATGCGGCAGGACTTGGACTACAATTGAGACTATCAAGCCAAATGACGAATACTTACAAAAATTTATAGAGGCACGTGATGAGCATAGAAATCAAAGGGCTTGATGAGATCATAAGCAAGCTTGACAAGCTTCAAGGTGGCAACGCTCTATCAAAAAGCACGTTTGATGGTATCGGCAATATGATTGCAAACTCTATCGAAAACGCCTTTGAAGATGAGAAAAGCCCTTTTGGGGAGAAGTGGAAACCGCTATCAGCCACCACAGTGTTTAGTGAGTTTGGTGGTGGTGGGCTAAAAGGCATAAAAAGTGGCACACAGGATGCATATACCAAAAACGGCAAACACCAGCGTAAAAGATTTTTAGATAAATTTGGAGTTGGTGGCACAAGAAAGATATTGCAGCAAAAAGGAAATTTAGCGCATAACTGGCACATAAACGCCACAAAAACAAGCGTCACGGTCTCAAACAATAGCTCGGCTGATGGATACCCATACGGACTCACACATCAGTTTGGCACAAATAAAGCTGGCAAACACAAAAATGTCCATATCCCAGCACGTCCATTTTTGCCAGTAGATAGTAATGGCGAGTTAGAGCCAAATTTAAAGGAAAACATCAAAAGCTTTTTGAATGATGAGATAGCGAAGATGATAAAAAGCTAAATTTGTGGTATAATGATAATTAAAGAGATGGTTGATGCCGAGAATGTAGTATTCGGCACTCCCCCGCTCTTGGCGGGTGTGGGTGGTATTGCAGGTGCAACTCCTGTCGCCATCTCTTATTTGTTTATGATTTTTGCTTTTTTAAACTCTATGACATCGACTTTTCCAGCCGTTACCATATAATTTGTAGTTCCAAATTTTTTTAATTTGTGATTTATATTTACAGCCACTTTATTCATCTTCGTCTTATCCGTTTTGTCTTCAAACCAAAAAATGATACTATTATTTTTTTCATCTACGCTTACTGGTGTATCATCGTCAGCTAGAATTTTAACTATTTGCCTTATTTCATCTATGCCCAAGGCTTGACCAAACTGCCCTTTTCTTTCGGGTCTGATATGTAAAATGCCGCGTTTGTCTCCCGCTATGTGCCTCTCTTCAACTACGGTTTTTAAAATTTCACTCGTCTTTTGGGCTATGAGCGGGCTTAGTAAGCCAACCTGAAAAGCCTGTATTGGAGCACTTTTGTTTTTTTTGATCAGCAGTTCATCTACTGCTTCGTTGAGGCTTTTCTCCCACACATACAAATTCCTCTGACGCTCGTAATCTTGCAAGTCATCTTTTACGATCTGCTTTAATACACCGCTTAAATTTGCCACCTTTTGATCTAGCACAGCTTCTAAACTTTCGCTGCTTTTGCCCGGATTATACGCCCAGTCCTTGCTTGCTATGCTCCCTGGCGCACTTTGGCTTATCTTGTAACCCTTTTGCTTGATCTCATATTCGCTTACCACCTGCACTTTGCACCGACATCCCCAGTCGTTTGGCGGGTAATTTTTCTGCCAAAATTTATGCGTCTTTGGTAGTATGAGCCCATGCAGCTTCGCGTGAGATGCCCTTGTGCGCCGATCAAGTATGGCTACATATCTAAAATACTCAAATGGCGAGCTCATCTGGCTTTCATACCTTGCGCGCGCAAAGCTTACCTTCATATTTGTTTCAAATATCCTTTTTAGCCTACGAGAGCCCACATAAATTTGTTTTGCCTCTCCGGTCTGCGGGTTTGTTACACTTACGTCTCCTAGCCAGCCCTTTTTTGCTAGCACGGGCTTAATGTTTTCTTGCCAAGCTTCAAAGCTCTGACCCTTTTTGTATGCATCTTCAAGGCTTGATTGAATGTCGTTTAGCAGATCTATTTTGGTGATCTTTGCAACTGTAAAAACTCTTGTGTGTGTTTCATGCATGATCTCATCATAGTCAAAGTGAAGCTCGGGTTTTCTTGCTCTTAACGCAGCTAGCGCGTTTATAGGCTCATCAAAAAATGAAATTTTAATAGGGCTCATTCATCGCTTCCATAAATCTGGGCATTTGCAATAGCTCTCATCATCACATATTCAAGCATATTGGTGTCTAAGTTTTGATACATATCGCCAAGTCTTTTAAAGGCTTCTTCGTAGCTACTGCTATCTTTTAAAAGCGTATTTAATGAGCTTTCAACAGCTTTTAAAATCTCTTTGTCTGCTTTATTGAATTGGCTAGACGATAGTGTTGCATCGATGTTATCGAGTGGTAGATTTAAAGCTTTTGCGTTTTTGTCTTGCCCGCTTTGTTTAGAATTGTCGCTTGCTGGCTCATTTTGCTCACTTTTTAGTTTTAGCCCCTTGATTTTAAAGGTCGTCTCCATAAACTCCACTGGGATCTCATATCCCATATTTGTGATCTTTTCATATACGGCTGATAAGGCTTCTTCATCGGCTTCAAGATTTGCATCGAGCATAAATTTAAATGGCTTGACGTTTGCAAAATTTAACACCAAAATTTCATTTATCAGCTCATATATGCTTGCACCTATCAGCATCGCATCAAAGCGTAGGATGTCTTGTCTTACTTCATTGTGTATCTTGCCAAGAGCTTGCGTGCCGTTTGCTTGTGAGTTGCCAGCAAGCACCTGTCCTGTTATGCTTTTTGATATGCTATCGTCGCAATATTTAATGAATTCAAGAAAGGTCGATTTATCAACATTGCCGTTAAGTAGCTCTAAAATATCATCTTTTGAAAAAAGCCCCACTCCGTTTGCGCGTAAATTTACCGCCGCTTCTATGAGCGCACTACTTTTTCTTTCATCTTCTATGGAGTCAGATTTCACCACAAGTGGTGGCACGGATAGGCTGTCAAAGTAACTCATATATTTTGAGATGGCAAGGTGTTTAAGGGCTGTGATCGTTACTATTCGATACATCAGACTTTGAGTGATGATGTCGCCGCTATCTGTTGGGTGAAAATGTAGCCAAAACAAATCTAAATTCTCATCCACATATAGCTTTTCAAAGCTTTGTTTTAGATATAGCCGATCCTCGCGGTCAGTGTTAAAGTATGTCGGTGCGATGAAGCTAAACTGCGGTAAAATTTCGCCGTCCGTGTTTTGCCATTGCTTGATAAAAGGAGCAAAGCCATAAGCGATCGCAGCCGTGCAGGCAAAAAGGAATTTTTTAAATTTTATGCTTTCAAGATATTTAAGCATAAACTCATTTTGCGCTTTATCTTCACTCTCAAAAAATATCGGTAATGCACTGACATAGACCTTGCGCTTGAAAAGCTCTGAGCCTATTTGTGCGTCTGTGGCTTTGAAATACTCAAATACCCGCACAAGGCTTTCAAAGCTGCCTTCAACGATGGCTGATCTTACAAGATCGTAGTTTATGCCACTTAACACATCTGCTTTATCACTCTTTTTTATGATTATTTTTTTCACGTGTATCTATCCTTTAATGATCTGATTAAATTTTTATTTTTCTTAATGATTTTATTGATCGCGCGATAGTCTGCTATGGCGACACTTGAAGCGATCCGAAACGCCATTTCGCTAGCATCCAGCAAGTCATCGTGCGGGGCTTTTGGATATGTATCAAGCTCTTCTATCAAAAGTGTGTTGTCTAAATTTACCTCTATCGTGCCATCTGTGATGTATGGCGCAAGTGCGTCAAGTCTAAGCTCCTTTGCAACCGAGTTTTTTAGCTCGCAAACGCTTAAAATAATGCCTTTTTTGGCAAATTCATCTTTTAGCTTGTCTTTAAAAAACTCCTGAAACGCGATCGTCTCAATGGCTATCTTTACAGGTTTGCCAAAGTTTAAAATTTTAAGATAAAGCCTTACTATCTTTTCTATCATCATATCAGGCTTTATCTTGTAGCCTTTGGCGTCAAGATAGTATTGTTTGTCTTTTTTGCCAAGCAGTGCCAGCCCAAAATAATCCCCTCTTGCCTTTCCCATGGCTGGGTCGATACCGATGTAATAAGCATCGCAAACGGGCATCACTTCATAGGTCTTATATTCAGCAAATATCGCCCCGTCCTTGCTTAAAGGCTCGTTTTGATATTCAGAATAAAAACTCTCTTTGTCATCAAAAAACTCAGCCAAAATCGCACACTTATCCATGCTTTCATCATCAAGCTTCATATTTATGATCTTTGCTGTTTTTATGCTGTCTTTATTAAGGGTGTCGATATTGTCTGGAAATTTAACGACAAGCGGGAAATTAAAGCTAGTAAAGCTACTTAGTTTTTTAATGCGTGCTAAAAGCCCGTCGTGATGAAGCCTCGTGCCAACGACGATGATGTTAAATTTATCGTCATACCTACTTGGCAGCTTTAAAACTGCCTTTCTAAACCACTTATAAAGCTTCTCACGTTGCGCTAGGCTCTCGACATTCTCATCGTTTTCTATATCATCGGCTATGATGATGTCAGGACGGCGTCCTAAAAAGTTCGTACCCCTTATTTTTTTGCCAGCTCCAAAAAATTTAAGCTTCTTTGGCTTTTTGTCGGTATAGAAAATAAATTCTTCACTTTTCCATTTTTCGCCGATTGAAATTTTAAAATCATTTTTTAACTTTGCGTTTTCTTCGAGCTCTACGCGCAAGGTATCGCTGCTCTCAACTGCGATGTCTATGGTTGAACTAACGACTATGCCGTAGTTTTTGCGTCCGCTTAGAAGCTGCCAAAGTAGATACAGCCTAGTGATGAGCGTAGTTTTTGCTCCACCCCTGTAAGCTTCTATGAGCACGCAGCGACTATCCGCACACACTCTTTCAAGCTTGTTATATACAAATAGGCGGAATTTGCTACTCTCTTTAAATTTTGATAGCCCTGCCTTGCCCTCTATGCCAAGCTGGTGCGCGAAATACTGCGTCGCAAAATAATAAAAATCGTTTTGTGCTTTTTCGCGCCTAAAATCTCCTTGATCGTCTAAAATATTTGGCAGTGATTTCAAGTAGGACTTTAATTCTTTCACATCCATTTGATAAAACCCCTTTTAAAAACGTTTAAACCCCCTTTAAATTCGTTTAAATCATTTGGGGCGATACCCTTGATAACTAAAAGGCTAAAATGGCTTAAAACGCTTAAATTTTTACTTTTCATTTTTTAGAACGCTTGAAATTATTAAGTCGGCATTTTCGCTAAGCCACGTGGTGACTTCGCTTTGCTTCTGCGAGAGAGCTAAATTTGCGATAGTTTGAATGGTCTTTTTAGCAGTTTTTAGCTCAATTTCTTTGGGGTTGATTTGGCGCGGGGCTTTGATAGACCAATATGCTTTTGCAAATTTATGAAGATCTTCGATATGCTCGGGATTTAGCTCGCCTGCGGTTTGCAAAAATTTCTCATAGTTTTCAATGAGGCTATTTACGAAAAGGGCTTCTTTGTTTTCGAGCTCATCTTCGCTGCGTAAATTTGATAGTTTTAGTCCGTCCCAATCTATACCTTTTTTAAAGTCTGCTTTTTTATGATAATAAAACGTTTGTCGCGTGATCCCCAGTGCCGTGCAAATTTCATCTATGCTTTTTCCTTTTATGTATAGTTCTTTCGCCACTTCTCTCATTTACACTCCGTTTTTGCCGACACTATAACGCAAAAATTTTTTTCAAACACTCTATATAAGGGCTATTTAGAGTGTTTTAAATTTTAAAAAGCTCTAAAATGCACCGAAACGAACGAAGGAGCAAAAATGGAGCTTGCCAAAGATTTGATTTGCTTAGAGCTAAACACCGCGCAAACAAACGAAAAGGTCAAGATCAGTCCCGCAGGACAGCAAATAGTCGGCTACGACGGGCGGGTATTTAATATAGACGCAAATTTTGTCGTCACCAATACCAAAAGCCAAGGTGTGGATATTTTGCTAGACCGCGATCACTTTGATGGCGAGGCTATGGGGTGGTTTGACATAAATAGCCTTGAAGCAAGGGATGATGGCATATATGCGAGCTTAGAATTCACACAAATTGGCAAAGAGCTGGTAGAAAAGAGACTATATCGGTATATGAGCCCGGCGTATGAGGTCAATCACCGCGACAATGGGATAAGAGAGGTGGTGAGGATTGGCAGTATAGGGCTGGTTAATCGCCCAAATTTGCTAAATCAAGCACTAAATAATCAATCCAAAGGAGAAGACATGTCACAAAACGACGACCTAGCGGTCAAATTTAACGAACTAAACGAGAAAAACGCGACTTTACAGGCGCAAGTAACCGCAAAAGATAAGGAGATAGAAGAGCTAAAAGCAGCGCTTGATACCGAGCGCAATAACGCTAAAACCGCGCGAATAGAAAGCGCCATCAAAAACGGCGAACTTTTGCCAAATCGCAAAGAGATGGCTATGGCGCTTGAGGGCAATGCGCTAGATAGCTTTATGGAAGTTTCAAAAAGCGAAGCCGCGAGCGTGCTAAAAGAAAAAAGCTACGAGAAAAACAAAAAAGATGAGCTTGATATCGATCCAGACGTCAAAGCTCAACTAGGTCTATAAAAAGGAGAAAAAAATGCCAAGAAGAGTACTTGATGCCGCATATATGGAGTCGGTTTCAAAAGGTTTTAAAACCGTATTTAACGACGCTTTAAATACGCAAAATAGCGATTATTTGAAAGTCGCTACCGAAATAAACGCAAATACCGTAACGGTCGATTATTCGTGGCTAGCGGATATGCCTAGTATGCGAGAATGGGTAGGAGATAGAACGCTAAACGAGCTTGCGGCCTGGAACTACACCATCTCTAAAAAAGATTGGGAATCATCGATAAAGGTCAAACGCGACGTCATCGAATACGATAACCTAGGCATCGTAAAGCCTCGCATCATAGATCTAGCCGCCGCGGTACCGGAGCACTACAACTCTATGGTATTTGGTCTACTTGAGTCAAACGGCGACTGCTACGACGGTAAGAAGTTTTTCGCCGCCGATCACCAGGTAAAAGGGGAAAGTTTTTCAAATTTGAGTAATTTGGAGCTAACCGAGGAAAACTATGAAAAAACGGTAGCCGAGATGGGTAGACTCATCAAGGATAACGGAAATCCGCTTCGCATAAAGCCAAATCTCATCGTAGTACCGCCGGAGCTAAAAGCAAAGGCCAAGGAGCTATTTTTGGCCGAGAAAAAGGCAAACGGCGCCAGCAATCCTCTCTATAAAGAGGTTGAAATCCTCGTGTGCTACGAGCTAACCAAGAAAAAAACGTGGTATCTGCTAGAC
>NZ_CAUQHQ010000109.1:0-7582 GCF_963517995.1 uncultured Campylobacter sp. | reverse complement strand
GATGTAGCCGTAGATCCAGTTTTTTATCTCTTTATCAAGCCCAGTTTTTGCGCCCAGCTCGTCCATAAAGCCACTTAGGCTAGTCGCGTTTATGTCGCTTAGCTCGTATGATAGCTCGCTTTTTTTGAGATTTACGGTAGCGTTTCCGTTTAGTTCGTGACTGGAAAAAGTACCGTTAAAATCATAAATTTGACGCCTCAAATCGGCATTACTAACGCCGCTTAAGGTGATGTTAAAGTCCTTAAACTCGAGTAGATAAACGTTTGCGGTTATGCCGTCCTCGGTATCTTTGAAATTTGAGCTAACCGCTAAAAACGGGCTATCTAGATAAAAAACGTCGTCTCTATAAAATAGCGTGGACTCGCTGTTTAAAAACTTAACGCGCTCGAGTAAAATTTCCTCAAACAGCCTGTCTATCCAAACGATATTTTTAGAAAGATCTAGCAGCGCGTCCTCGGAACTATCCTTGGCGCTTTGTTTAGGTATTTCGATATTTTGCGCGCGTAAAATTATTTTTTTATCGAGTTTTATATATAATTGCTCTATTTTAAAGCCGCCCGCGCCGATATTTTCTATCTCGACGCCGTGTTTTAGGACGGCTATAAAAACGACGAATATCAAAACCGCAGGGATCAAAATGCGCCAAATTTTCTTCATTATCAGCGAGATGATTTTCATATTTTTTCTGAGCTTTCTTGTTTATCTTAGCCGCCCGGTGAGCGTGAGCGAGGTCATTTTCGTGCCTCAGGGCAGTACGCTTGCGATTATATCATATCTAAGCGAAAAAAATACGGACGCAAATAAATTAGACGCCGTGATTTTGCGCGCCATGGGGCACGTGCAGGCAGGCTGGATAGATCTAGGCGCGGCAAAGCTTAGCAAGCTTGATTTTTTATATAAACTCACGACCGCAAAAGCGGCTCTAACGCAAATAACGCTAATTCCCGGCGAAACGACGGCCGTATTTTTACAAGAGGTCGCAAAAAAGCTAAATTTAAGCGAAGCTAAGCTAAATGAATTTTACTCCAAATTTGCTCCGCTAGAGGACGGCTTTTTGGTGCCCGAAACCTACAAAGTGCCTCTTGGCGTAAACGAAGAGCAACTAGCGGCGCATCTGGTAAATTTATCTAAAAAATCCCACGAAAAAACGGCGACCGAGCTACTCGGTAGCTACGACGAAAAGCGCTGGAGCGAGTATCTCGTGACGGCCTCGGTCGTGCAAAAAGAGGCCGCGAGCGAGGATGAGATGCCTCTTGTCGCCTCCGTCATCCAAAACCGCCTAAAAAAGGGTATGAAGCTGCAAATGGACGGTACGCTAAACTACGGACTGTATTCGCACGAGACGGTCACGGCCGAGCGCATACGAACCGATAAAAGCAAATTTAACACCTATCTAAATGAAGGCCTGCCGCCAAGCCCCGTCTGCACCGTGGGTCTAGCGGCGATAAAGGCGGCAACAAGGCCGGCGCAGAGCGAGTTTTTGTACTTCGTCCGAGATAAAAAGACGGGCAAGCATAAATTTAGCGCGACGTACGAGGAACACGTGGACGCGATAAACTCTCAAAGATAGCCCGCCAAAAGGCGTTTTAATATAAATTTAGATAAGATTTTGCGAAATTTAATTAGGAGAAAAGATGAGCGACATCGTCTATACCAGAACCGACGAATCCCCGATGTTTGCGAGTTATTCGCTGTTTCCGATCCTGCAGGCGTTTTTGCGCGCAGGCGGTATAGAGATAGTGCTGGCCGTCATTGGGCTTGCCGCGCGGATCATCGCCGATTTTAACGACAAGCTGCCGCCTGATTTTCGCGTGAGCGACGACCTTGAGATGCTGCGAAATTTGACGCAAGAAAAGCGCGCGAACATCATCAAGCTGCCAAATATCTCGGCAAGCTTGCCTCAGCTAAACGCCGCTATCACAGAGCTTCGCGCCAAAGGCTATGATCTGCCGCCGTACCCGTCCGAGCTGCAAACGCCGGAGGAAAAAGACGCGGCTGCCAGATACGCCAAAGTGCTAGGAAGCGCGGTAAATCCGGTGCTGCGCGAGGGCAACTCGGACCGCAGATGTGTTAGCGCGGTAAAACGCTACGCCCGCGAAAATCCATATAAAATCACTCCATTTGAAAAAGATAGCAAAACCGAAGTCGCCTATATGAAAGGCGGAGATTTTTACTCCTCCGAGCGATCGATCAGCTTTGAAACGGATGAAAATTTACGCGTCGAATTTATCTCAAAAAGCGGCGAAAAACGCGTGCTAAAAGAAAATTTGGCGGTAGAAAAAGGCGATATAATCGACGCTAGCTTTATGAGCGCGCGGGAGTTGGACGCCTTTATAAAAGAGCAAATCGTAGACGCAAAAGCAAAAAATTTGCTCTTTAGCGTGCATCTAAAAGCCTCGATGATGAAGGTGAGCGATCCCGTGATTTTCGGGCATTTCGTGAAGATTTTTTTCGCGGAGGTTTTTGATGAGTTTGCGGATGAGCTAAAAAGCGTAAACGTCAGCGAAAACAACGGATTAAAAGACCTTTTTGCGCGGATTTTAAATTTACCGCAAGCTACGCAGGAAAAAATCAAAGCCAAATTTGAGGAAATTTACACTGCAAGGCCAAATTTAGCGATGGTAAACTCGGCTGCGGGCATCACGAATTTACACGTTCCTAGCGACGTTATCATCGACGCTTCGATGCCCGCGATGATAAAAAACGGCGGTAAAATGTGGGATAAAGAGGGCATAGCTAGGCAAACCAAAGCCGTGATACCCGATAAAACCTACGCCGTGGTTTATGAAGCAGCGATCGCGGATATCAAGGCAAACGGCGCGCTAGATCCCGCTAAAATCGGCAGCGTATCAAACGTCGGACTGATGGCTAAAAAGGCCGAGGAGTACGGCAGCCACGATAAAACCTTCGTGATGAGCGAAGCGGGCGAGGCGCGCGTACTAAATGAAAAAGGCGAAATTTTATTTAAATTTGAGCTAGAAAAAGGCGATATATTTAGGATGACGCAGGTTAAAGACGTCGCCGTGCGAAACTGGGTCGAGCTGGCGCTAAAACGCGCAAAAATCACGGGGCAAAAGGCGATATTTTGGCTGGACGAAAACAGAGCTCACGACCGAGAAATCCTAAAAAAAGTAAGAGCGCAGCTAGCAAGCGCGGATACTAGCGGGCTTGATATAGAGATATTGTCTCCCGCGGCCGCTTGTAAAAAGTCGCTTGAGATCATGAGACGCGGCGAGGACTGTATCAGTGTCACGGGCAACGTCCTGCGCGACTACCTAACCGATCTTTTCCCGATCTTAGAGCTTGAAACCAGCGCTAAGATGCTCTCTATCGTGCCTCTACTGGAGGGCGGAAGTATCTTTGAGACGGGAGCGGGAGGTAGCGCACCCAGGCTCGCCGACCAGCTGCTGGAGCAAAATCACCTAAGCTGGGATAGCCTGGGAGAGTTTTTGGCCCTGGGCGCTAGTCTTGAGCAGTTAGCTAGCTTTAAGCAAAGCGCTGAGGCGCAAATTTTAGCCGATACGCTAAATGCGGCCGTAGAGCTCTATCTAAAAGAAAACAAAGTCCCGCGGTTTGAAGTGGGGCAGTTAGATACGCGCGCGAGTCATTTTTATATCGCGCTTTACTGGGCGAGCGAGCTTGCCGCTAGCGGCACCGAGATTGGCGATAAATTTAAGCTTATCGCCCAAAATCTCGCGAAAAACGAGAGCGCGATAGTGGCCGAAATAAACGCTGCGCAAGGACGAAAGATCGATGTAGGCGGATACTATAAGCCAGATGATAAAAAGGCGAGCGCGGCGATGAGGCCAAGCGCGAAGTTTAATCAAATTTTACAAAATCAAATTTTATAAAAAAGGAAAAAAATGAAAATTTCAGTTATCGGAGCAGGAAACGTAGGCGCAAGCGCGGCTAGCGCTATTTTGCTAAGAGGCATCGCAGACGAGATCGCGCTAGTTGATATATTCGGCGACGTGGCGCGCGCAAAGGCGATCGACCTATCTCAGAGCGCGGCGGTTTTCGGTCTGGACGCGAGCGTCGCGGGCGGAGATGATTTTGGGCTTATTAAGGATAGCGACATCGTGGTCGTGACCGCCGGAAGCCCTAGAAAAGAGGGGCAGACTAGAGAGGATTTGCTGCTAAAAAACGCAGGCATCGTAAAAGGTACGGTGGAGAAAATCGCTAAATTTGCCCCAAACTGCGTCATCATAAACGTAACAAACCCGCTCGATGCGCTCACGTACCTAGTCTATAAAACGAGCGGTTTTGATAAAAGCAGGGTGCTAGGAATGGCGGGTGAGCTAGACTCGGCGCGCCTAAAATACGAGATCTCTCAAAAAACCGGACTAAAAAACAGCGCCTTTAGCGCGCACATCATAGGTTCTCACAACGACGATATGGTGGCGCTGCAAAGCAACGTGAGCGTGGATCTGGGCAGCGAATTTGACGCGGTAGCGCAGGAGGCTAAAACGGGCGGCGCAAAGATCGTTAAGCTGCTTGGCACGTCGGCGTATTACGCTCCGGGTGCGGCTGCAGCCAAGATGTGTGAGGCGATAAAAACCGGCAGCGATCAGTGGCTAAGCTGCTGCGTGATAGATGGCGAGTGCGCGGGCGGTAGACTCGTTAAGCTAGGCAAAGGCGGAGTGCGCGAGATAAAAGAGCCAAGCGCGGAGGAAAAAGCAGCACTTGAAAAAGGCGAATCGCAAACTGCTGCAAATATCAAATTTTTAAAAGAAAGCGGGGTAATCGCGTAGCCGATGCTTGTAAATTATAAAATTAAAATTTACGCTCTATTTTTAGCCCTTTTTATTTCGGGTTGCGCTACGGTTTCGCCAAGCGCTCCAAAAAGCAGCACCCCGGTCGCGGCGCTAACGATGCAAAGCCAAATCCAAGCCGAGACTTCGCTAGAAAAGAGCAAAGTCCAAAACTCGGCAACCGAGGCGACGCAAAGTAAAATCGGCGGGTTTGACGTAAAAGAAAAGGTATTGCTTGACCTCATGCAAAAGTATATAGGCAAAAAAGACGGCGGCGATTGCTCCGGCTTCGTGACGCTGATTAATAGGCAATTTAGCCTAAATTTATTTGACGAAAACGAGCTTGATAAATTTTATACCGCTCGCGGGCTAAAAAGCGAAGCGATGTTTAGGCTTTACGAGAGCAAAAATTTGATCTCGTTTGAAAATCCCGAGGTCGGCGATTTGATATTTTTTAACAACACGACTAAAAGCACGAAAAATAACAAAAAAGCCAAAATAATCACGCACGTAGGCATCGTAAGCAGCGTAGAAAAAGACGGCACCGTGGGCTTTACTCATCATGCAAAGGGCAAAAATGCGGTGGATTTTATGAATCTAAACGATAAAAACGTCCGCAAAAACGGCAAAAAAGAGCTAAATTCATTTGTCGCGACTTGCAAGGATAAAAGCGCGTCGTGCCTTGCGTCAAATAGATTTGCCGGTTTTGGCAAAACGCACGCAAACGGGAAAAAATCCCGAATTTAGCGGCCGTTTTTTAAATAAACTCGTCGCCGTATTTTGGATAAATTCGGCGCGAATTTATCCAACCCGCAAAGTTTGATGTTGGACTTGATTGTTTACTGCGCCCTCTTTTTACCGCAGCGGTAGTTAAATTTAAGTTTAAAATTTATGCTGTAAATTTACCGCCCGCTAGCCTAAGCGCCGCGCAAAAGCGTTTCAAATTTTCCGACATAATCAAAAATTTATTTAAATTTAACTTTTACCGCGCGTTTTAAATACTAAATTTAACAAAATTGCTATAAAATTATCGTTACTAGTTAAATTTGATAAGGAAAAATATGCTGATACGAAACGACGTTCCCGTTTGGGTCGATATCTCGCGCTGTAAGGCGTGCGATATCTGCGTGAGCTGCTGTCCTGCGGGCGTGTTGGCGATGGCTGTAGAGCCGCGCGCGGTGCTAGGTAAAACGATCGAAGTGGTGCATCCGGAGGCCTGTATCGGGTGCAGAGAGTGCGAGCTGCACTGCCCCGATTTTGCTATTTACGTGGCGGAGAAGGGATTTAAATTCGCCAAACTAACCGCCGAAAGTAAAGAGCGCGCGACCGCCGTAAAAGAGAATAAATTTGAAAAATTAGAGGCGGAGCAATGAGCGAGTTTTTAAATAATAACGGCGGCAAAAGAGAGATCATCGCTAGCGGCAACGAGCTAGTCGCGCTTGCGGCGGTTGAGTGCGGGTGTAACTTTTTCGGCGGTTATCCGATCACGCCAAGTAGTGAGATCGCGCACGAACTAAGCGTGCTGCTGCCAAAGCACGGCGGCAAATTTATCCAGATGGAGGATGAGATCGCAGGCATCTCGGTAGCCCTTGGAGCCTCGATGAGCGGTGCAAAGGCGATGACTGCAAGCTCGGGCCCCGGCATCTCGCTAAAGGCCGAGCAGATCGGTCTTGGCTTTATCGCGGAGGTACCGCTAGTGATCGTAAACGTCATGCGCGGCGGCCCTAGCACGGGGCTGCCTACTCGCGTGGCGCAGGGTGATCTCCTACAGGCGAAAAACCCGACTCACGGCGACGTAAACAGCATCGTTATCGCGCCTTCAAGCCTAGAGGAGTGCTATACGCAGACCGTTCACGCGTTTAATCTCGCCGAGAGGTTTATGACGCCCGTGTTTTTACTGCTAGACGAAACGATCGGGCACATGCACGCAAAGGCCGTGCTGCCGCAGATTAGCGAGCTAGAGATCTACTCGCGCAAGCAGTTTGGCGGCGACCCTGCAGACTACCGTCCGTACAGGGCCGCAGCCGACGAGCCTGCCGTGCTAAATAAATTTTTCGGCGGTTACCGCTATCACGTCACTGGCCTGCATCACGGCGAGACGGGCTTTCCGACCGAGGACGGCGCTGTCGTGGACTACAACATCAAGCGCCTTTTTAACAAAATAAATGCGCACGCGCACGAGTTCGAGCTTTGCGAGGAGTTTATGCTTGAGGACGCGGAGATTTGCATTATCGCGTTTGGCTCCGTGGCTCGCGCGGCAAAGGAAGCGGTGCTAAATTTACGCGAAAAAGGCGTGAAAGTAGGGCTTTTTAAGCCTGTCACGCTATTTCCGACGCCAAGCGAAAAACTACGAGAAATCTCGGCTAAATTTAGCAAAATTTTGATCTGCGAGTTAAATTTAGGCCAGTATACGGGCGAGATAATCAAAGCTACGCTAAGAGAGGACTTTAAGACGCTGCTAAAAGCCAACGGTCACCCGATCAGCCCGCAAGAAATCGCGCAAAAAATAGGAGAATTTGATGGCATTTAACTACGACGACTACCTACGCACCGACAAAACGCCGACTCTGTGGTGCTGGGGCTGCGGCGATGGCGTGATACTAAAGGCGCTAATCCGCGCAATCCATAAGCTAGGCTGGGATATGAACGACGTGTGCGTGGTCTCGGGCATCGGCTGCTCTGGGCGCTTTAGCTCCTACATCAACTGCAACACCGTCCACACCACGCACGGTCGCGCGATAGCCTATGCCACGGGTATCAAGCTCGCAAACCCCGATAAACACGTCATCGTGGTAACTGGCGACGGCGACGGGCTAGCGATAGGCGGCAAT
>NZ_CAUQHQ010000108.1:0-7692 GCF_963517995.1 uncultured Campylobacter sp. | reverse complement strand
TTTCTATGCGTTAAATTTTATTAAAGTTTGGATTTTAACATTTTATTATTTAAACTTAGCTAGAATTTTGCCCGGTAAAGGAAAATATATGAAAAAAATTTTAGCATTTTTACTATTTTGCGCCTCGGCTTTTGCGGCTACGTTAAATTTCGTCACGCTTCAAAGCGACTTCGTGCAAACCATCACGAGCGAGAACGAAACGGTCGATTACTACGGTAAATTTTACGCAAAAAGCAACAACCGCGCCTACTGGATCTACGAGCGCCCGACGCCTAAAAAAATCTACTTTGATAAAAACCGCGTCGTCGTGATCGAGGATACGCTCGAGCAAGCTATCGTCTCTAAATTTGAAAAGGCGCCGAATTTGATTGACGTCGTTAGAAATGCGGTTAAGATCACCGATACGCTTTATAAGGCCAAATACGACGGCGTGGAGTACCTAATCACCGTGAAAAACTACATCCCCACAAGGATCGACTACGAGGATAAGCTCGGCAACAAAATCAAAATCACGCTGAGCAATACTAAAAAGGATTTTAAGATAAGCGATGATTTGCTGACGCCGGTAATACCGTCGTATTATGACGTCATAAACCAATAAATTCTTTGTAAATAGTGGCTTGTCTCGCGAGCGCTTTTTACGGAGTTTGTAAAATTTTGGCTCGATGAACTACGTGTTCTATCTTCGCCAAAATTTTACCGCACAACCCTAAAAATCATCTCGCGATACTTCGCCTTATTGTTCTCTATTCAAATTTGAAGTCAAATTTGTAAATTTGACTCACCGAGACCCGCACCGCAAAAATGCTAAATTTAAACTCGCGACGCTTTGCGCCAGCAAAGCTATGTCGCCACATCTCACGTCGTAGGGGTTGGGGGATTTTTAAGGGGGAAGGGAGCGACTTCGTAATTCAAGCCCCTTCCCCCTTAACAATAAAGACTAAAATCCAAATTTGACCAAACAAAATTTAGCACCTTAAAGGTGCGGGTCTCGGCGAGTAAAATTTATAAATTTAATCCCAAATTTACTGCTCGCCAAAATCCTTGCCAAAATCATCTATCTGGTTTAAATCCATCGGTTTTAGCTGATTTTTATTTCCTCTTAGTATATCCTCGACCTGCTCTTTTTGCGATCTTTTAGAGCCCGTAGTTTTGACGTTTTTTAGCGCTTCAAGTAGCTCTTCGATATTTGGTTCGCGCACGGTTTTTAGCGAGATGATGAGCACCTCGTCGATATCTATGGAGTGCTTTTTAGCGGTGTATTTAACAAGAGTTTCTTTAAATTTTTCCTTACCCAGCGAGGTTAGCAGATCCTCGACATAAAAGCTGCCGATAACGACGTTTAGCGCGTCAAGCACGTACGCTTCGTTATCCGCGACGTCGCGCCCCTCTAGACGCAGGCTCACGCTTACTTTTTTGATCGAGCTTTTAGCGTCTCTGGAGTACAGATCGGTTTCAAAGTTGTCGATATTTAGCGTCTCGGCGAAGGCCATAACCGCGGCAAAAGCCAGCGCAAAAATCTTTTTCATACGTCTTCCTTAATGTTTTCAAATTTGTTTTCAAGATAGAATTTCTCGACCTCTTCGTCTATTTTAACGACGCTTTGCAAATACTCTCTAAATGGCCGACTTTTGCCGTAAAATATCCTCAGCTTTTTGGGGTCTATCGCCCGCGATAGCGCGACGTAGAGCTGCCCGTTGGCAAAGATATGATTTAGGTCGCACACTAAATTTTCGATGCTCATGCCTTGGGATTTATGTATCGTGATCGCGTAGGCTAGCTTTAGTGGAAACTGCGTCAAAGACGCCCTCGCGCGCTCCTGCAAATGCTCGCCCTCCATCACGAACTCGCTCATATCAAATCTAGCTCGCTCCACCTCGACGATCTCGCCGTCAGCTTTTTGCACGATGACGCTTTTTATCTCGCCGTTTTCTTTTAAAATTTGCATTATCTGTCCGCGTTCGCCGTTATAGTACTCGCCCCATTTATTTACGGTAAATATAACTTTCGCTCCGATTTTTATATTTAAAATTTCAGGTGCGTAGAGGTTTGCGATCCAGCGATCCAGCGCGTTTTCGTTTAAATTTTCATCGTAAATTTCAACTAGCGCCTCGGCTCTTTCAAGCGGCGCGGGCAACTGAGAAAGCATCTTGTTATTTAGCTCGTCCGCTTCGTAGTTTCGCCCAAAAAGCACGCTGGTGTCGTCATCTACCTGCACGCTTGGCACGCGTAAATTTTCGATATAGGCAAACACCTCGGGGCTCAGCCGCCCGACGCGAAGCATAGATAAGATATCGTAAAATTTCTTATCCTTCGTGCGTTTTGAGACTACCAGTTCGATATTTTTAAACTCAAATTCATGCCACGAGCTAGAGTTAAAAGCATAAAGAAATTTAAACAGCGAGCTGCCATCTTCGCCGTTTTTTCGCACGGGCGGCAGCTGATAAAAGTCGCCGACGAGCATCACGCGCCCGACGAATCGCGAGCTCATCAAGCGGTAATAAATCATATCCATCAGTCCCGCGCTGATCATCGAGATCTCGTCTATCACGATGAGGTCGCAGACGTCTAGCATCTTTTTTAGTTCGCCGAGTTTACCGCGCTGTTTACGGTCGTAGCCGCGCAGCTCCTCAAGATTTGAGCAAATGCCGAATTTAAAAAAACTATGTACGCTCACTCCGCCGACGTTTACCGCTGCGATGCCGGTACTGCCGAGTACAACGACGTTTCTTAGCTCGCTTTTATAGTGCTTAATGACTGCTTGCGTGAGGTGGCTCTTGCCCACTCCGCCGCGCCCGGTGAGAAAAACGTTTGATTTTTTTAAGATGTCTAGCAGCTGGTTTAACACAAATTTTCCTAATTTTTTGTAAAATTATAGCTTATTTTTAAGGAGCTAGATTGAAATTTTATAAATTTATATTTTCCGTAGCGACGGCGTTAGCGATGCTGGGCGGCTGCGCGTCGTCAAAAGATACCCCGGGCGCGGTAAATTTACCTGATCAAGGCGCTAACGCCGCGCCAGCATACGATATGCCCGAGGAGAGCTCGGACGAAAATTTAGGCCACATCAGTTATCTAAAATTTGACGTCGATCAAAATGCAAATGCGCTGCCGATGCTGCCTTTTGAAGCGCAAAGCAGCGGCGAAACCCTGCTGCAAAAACGCTTTAGCGCGCTTGATCTAATAGCGCCCTCAACGACCGCAAAAGACGCTTTTTGGGCGCTAGACTACTATAAAAACACGTCAAAAAGGCAGTATTATTTCTCAAATATGCGCAAAATCCCAAACGAGTGGTTTGAAAAGGTGCGTAAAAACGCTAGCGTAGAGAGCTTCGGTAAAGTCTCTCTACCTGCGATAACGACGGCAAATACTAGCCTGCGAAATATACCGACCGACGAGGCCGTACTCTATAATCCCGTGCGCGCAGGCGAAGGGCTGCCGTTTGACTACGCCCAGCTATCTTTCGTCTCTATCGGCTATCCGCTTTACGTTTCGCACTTTTCGGCCGACGGCGCGTGGGCGTTCGTAGGTAGCGACGCCGCATGGGCCTGGGTAAAATCGACCGAAATCAAAATTTTAAGCGCGGACGGCGTGCGCGAGCTAAAAAACTCTAAATTTCTAAGCGTTATAAAAGACGAAGAGCCTATCTACGACAAAAACGGCAACTTTTTATTTTACGGGCGTATAGGCGCGATTTTGCCGTTTCAAAGCGAGGATCAGTTTAAATTTTACGGCAAAATCCAGACTCAAAACGGGCTAAAAAACTACGAGATCTCAAAACAAAGCGCAAGCCGCTTTCCGCTTAAATTTAGCGACGAAAACGTAAGGGCGCTAGCGTCATCGCTACTGGGGCAAAGCTACGGCTGGGGCGGGTTTGGCGGCAAGCGCGACTGCTCACTGTTTTTGCAAGATTTCCTGGGTAGCTTTGGCGTGTGGCTACCTCGAAACTCAAAGGCGCAAGGTCAAATCGGCAAGGTCATAAACCTAGCAAATTTAAGCGCGGAAGAAAAACTGCACGTCATCAAAACGCAAGCCGTGCCGTATAGAACGCTATTTCACATGAACGGGCACATCATGCTCTACGCGGGTATGCGCGGCGACGAACCGCTCGCCGTGCACGACGTCTGGGGCATCCGCACGAAAGATAACGGTAGAGCCATGATCGGCGGCATAGCGATCACGACGCTAAAAATCGGCTCGGACGTAGCAGACATCGATCCAAAACGCTTGCTAGTTTCGAGGATAAATTCGATGAATACCTTTGAAGTAGCTAGCGGCGAGGAGGCGTCGCGCGCGAAAAAATCGGCGATCGAAAAAGCCTACGGCGTGAAAATCGTCGGCAACGAGGTGATTTTCGCGGACGGTAGCAAGGTCACATTTGACGACGGCGAGGTAAAGGACACGGCGCATCTGCTAAATCTAGCCGACGTCGAGGATACTTTTGCGCAGCCTTATCCGCTATTTAAGCCTCTAGCTCTACCTAGCAATGACGCTGGCAGATACCGAAACTACGAGCTTTTGGATAAAATTTACGGTGCGAACGAGGCGGAAGTGAGGGCAAATTTAACAGACGTCGTTTGGCTAAAAAATCACGGCGGCAAGACGTTTAAATTTAACTCCAAAAACGGCGCGGCGGCTGCTCTGCAAGCCGTTTCAAACGAGCTTGACGCGCTAGTGGCGCAAAAACCGGAGCTGCTAAAATTTCTCGATAATCCATCAGGTACGTTTAACTGGCGCGTGATCGAGGGCACCAAGCGCAAGAGCGCGCACTCCTACGGCATCGCGATCGACATAAATACCGACAAGAGCGACTACTGGCGCTGGAGCAAGGACGGCCGCTACCGCAATCAAATCCCCGAAGAGATCGTGCGCGTATTTGAAAAGCACGGCTTCATCTGGGGCGGGCGCTGGATTAGCTTTGATACGATGCACTTCGAGTATAGACCGGAATTTGGGCATCTAAGGTAAATTTGACCGCGGTTTTAACGATAAATTTAGGCAAATTGGGCTCAAATTTATCGTTATGTTTTGGCTGATAGCTAGACGTCACTGTTTTTGTTGTCAGTTAAAATTTGGGTTCTAGTTGGCAATAGGCGGTTTGTAAATTTTAAATTTAATGTTAGCCTTACGGTAGCCCGCGTGTCAATTTTTTAGTTTAAGCAAATTTGACGAATTTGAGATTTTTTAAATTTCAAGCGATAATTTTTCCAAAGTCGCGCTAGAAATTTGATACGCGCAAATTTCTAACAACGTTTGCGCCGCTAGCTAGCAGCATAAACCAAATTTTACTAACAAACTAGAGATGTTAAATTTTCCCGCCTTATGTTGCCGCGATCTCGATACTTTTACTTATAAACGCCTCTTGCAACTCGCTTTCAAACATCCGCTTGATCTCGCTTCCAAGTACACAGTTGCCCTTTTGCCAGGGGTGGTAGATCACGTTTCCTTCTTCGCCACGGCTTAGACAAACGCAGTTAAAATAACTCTTATCTGAAGCATCGTCCGAGACAAGGTAAACAAGCCCGCCTTCAGGGATAAAATTTCCTTCCTCCAGCCGCGCGGCGCGGACATTATCTTTATCGCCGCCCCGGCGTAAAATTTCGCGCCGTCCGCTATATCTTTAACGTTTATCCACACGGCCATTTTGCGCTTCTTTTTCCAAATTTAGCTCCGCAAGCGCGCTCTCGCCAACCACCCGAACGCCAAGTTTTTTTAGCGCCGCTGCGGTTAGGCCGTCGCCGCTAACGAGCCGCCCGGTAAAGCTTCCGTCGTAGATCTCGCCGCTTCCGCAGCTTGGGCTTCGCTCTTTTAAAATAGCGATTTTACAGCCGTTTTCGCGGGCGATATCGGCGCAAATTTGAGCACCCAAAAGAAACTCGGCCGTCACGTCGCGGCCGCTAAATTTGGTTACAACTCGTCCGTTTGAGCAAATTTCGGCAGGTTCGCGCGGAGTCGGCAGTCCGCCCAGATACTCCGGGCAAACGGCGATGAGCTCGTAAATTTGTCTGAGTTTGGAAAGCTCGCCCGCACAAATCGAGTCTGCGTTATTGCCGCCGTTATATTTGCAGTTTTCGCCGAGCAGACAAGCGCTGATTAAAATTTTGGGTTTATTTTTCATCGTTGGTTCCGAATTTAATAGTCTGGCAAGCGTTATTTCCTCAAAATTTACTAACGCTTCGGACGGTAAATTTAAATAAATTCGTCAAATTTAGCCTAATTTGAGCCGACTCTCAAATATAAAGCAGACCCGAAACGTCAAATTTTAGCCTAAAGCCCGGCCTCTTTTTTGATCTTATCTATATACATTTGCCTTAGCATCGGCACGTATTTGCCGACTTTGCCGCCGCTTATCGGCTTGCCGTCGGCCTTGACGACGGGCAGTAGCGGTAGCGTCGCAGCCGAGATAAACACCTCGTCGGCTTCGTAAACGTCTTGCATCGTAAACGGTCGCTGTCTGATCTCCAGCCCTGCCTTTTCGGCAAAACCCAGGATCACCTTGCGGCGAATGCCCGGCAAAATCTCGTTTGAGAGCGGTTTGGTTATGAGGACATTATCTTTTATGATAAACGCAGACGAGCTAGTAGCCTCGGTCACAAAGCCGTTTTCTACCATGAAACCCTCGTAGGCGCCTGCTTTTACGGCCTGTTCCTTAGCGTAGCACTGCGCCAAAAGCGAGATCGATTTGATGTCGCGGCGCTTCCAGCGGATATCCTCGACGCTAACGACCTCGATACCGGTCGCGGCGTCAGGGTTTGCGACGATATCTTTTTCGTAGCAAAACACGAAACAAGTCGGCTTTAAGCCTTTTATAAACTTAAAATCCCTATCGGCGACGCCGCGGGTGATCTGCATATAAACGCCACCTTCTTTTAGGTTGTTTCGCCAGATTACTTCCTCTAAAACTCCCCCAAAATCGCTCTTTGAAAGCGGTAAGCTTAGCTCGATCGCAGCTAGACTTCTCTCAAATCTCTCCCAAAAATCCTCCCTATCTACTAGCCGTCCGTTTAGCACCGGCACGACCTCGTATATGCCGTCGCCAAAGATAAATCCGCGGTCAAATGCGCTAACTTTAGCCGCCGCAGCGTCTATAAATTCGCCGTTTAGATATACTATCCCGTTCATTTTTTCTCCTTAAAAATTTAAGTAATTTTAGCTCAAATACTCTTAAAAAAGCGTTGCCTTAAGTCCAAATTTTAGCTTGGATTACGAAGTTTTTGATATAATTGGGACTAAATTTAAGGATAATCAGAAAGATGAAAAATAACGCGCTAAAAAAATTAATCCTAGAAAATATCTTCGTTATCTCAAAGCAACCCGTGCTGTTTCGCGATCTACTCGAGGCAAACTGCCTTTTTAACGAAGGCATGTTGATTGATCCTGCCAAGCTAAATTTTAAATTTCGCTACGCAAGAACTTACCTTGTTTACGGGCTTTTATGCTTTGCCATTTTTTTTGTTTTGCTGATTTTGACGCACCGTCTTTTTACCAAGCTTGATTTTCATCTCTCGATCGTTAGCGCGGTACTAGGCACTGCGGCCGTTTTTATCGGCTTTGATATGTTTAAAATTTGGGCGAGAAAAGCCGTTAGCAAAGAGCTCATAAAAAAAGCTTGGATCGAGCATTTTCCGTATTTTATCTAAAAAAAATAAAACCAAAATAATAAAAAAATAAAATAAATTGTTATAAAAAAAA
>NZ_CAUQHQ010000107.1:0-7752 GCF_963517995.1 uncultured Campylobacter sp. | reverse complement strand
TCAGCGTGCTAGAGCGCCCCATTAGACGCGGTATGGATAGCGTCATGCCTACGGCCGCGAGCCCGCAGACGAAGGCTAACGCCTGCACCCAAAAAAGAGGCATATCAAACATAATCGCAATCGCGGCTCCCACGCAAGCTCCAGCCGAAACGCCCAGCAAATCGGGGCTAACTAGTTGGTTGCGAAATACGCCCTGATACGCCGCTCCGCTGATACTAAGCGCGGCTCCGACGAGAATAGCCGCGATGATGCGCGGTATGCGGATGTTTTCGACGACGTTTTGGATATTTGCCGCGGTCTCCGTCTGCACTCCAAAAAAGCCGCCGATCACGCTAAGAACGTCAGAGGGAGCCACGTAAAACCTGCCGACGCCAAGCGCGATCACGCCGCAAACTACGGTCAGCGCGGCTAGCAAAATCAGCGTAAATTTAAAGCTAATATTTTTCATCTTTCTCCTAAAATAAAATCTCCGACTACGCTAGCCCGCATAAAAATCGCTCGAAAAAGGGCTAAATTCGCCTTGCCGCTAACTTGGCGAGCGAAGCTTTTGTTTCTTATTTGCGATCGCTGCTAAAACAGCGAGAAAAAAGGCGGTTTTGTTTGCGATCTAGATAATCAACACCAAGCGCCGAATTTATGCCGCTTGGGTCAAATTCGCCCGCCGTTTTGCGTTTAAGGCTTGGCGCCAACGATAAATTTGAGCTAGGCGCCCCTTGCCGCGTTATCAAATTTAAATCTAACGTTTCCGCAAATTTTCGTCAAGCCAAATTTAAAGGCAAGCTTCCGCCGCGTCAAATTTAAGCTATTTTACGACGCGGTCTATCCATCTAAAAAGCTCGTCCAGATCATAGTCGCCGCCGTGACCTTGCCCCCAAGGCACCGCAAAATCAACCGTCTTGCCCGCATTTTGTAGCCCCAGCGCCAAGATAAGCGGTATCGCTAGAGCCGTATCGGAGTCGGCCGCGCCGTGCCTGATTCGGTAAAATTTGGCCGCGCTTTTATTGCCCAGATAGCTCATCGCGTTTACCATTTTTATGATTTTGGCATCCGCACTCTCGCCCGTGCTGCGTTTGGCGCTAAATTCGGTAAAGTGCTTTGCCGCCGCGTCCGCATCGCCGAAAAAGTCGTTTTCGGGATTTTGTAGCTCTAGCCCGTCAAATGCGGGCGTAGCTTTAGCGCGCGGCATAGATAGAACGAAGTCTTCAAATTTAAAATCATATCCGAGCGTGCAACCCTGCGTTTCAAGCGTGAAAAACTCGGGCTTTAGCAGGCTTTTCTCGCGACTTTTTGCAGCCGCAAAAGAGTCTGCTAGCGTCTTTTTGACATACTCTTTAAAGCTTCCCTCGCCGCTAGGCTCAAGCCTTAGCGCGCGGCCTTTGGCGTCTTTTAAATTTAGCGAATTTACATAAGTGGGGAAGGCCGATTTTAGCGCGGCGGAGAGCTCTTTTTGCTCTGCGGTTAGCTCGCCTGAGACGGTTTTTGGCTTGTCGCTTCGCTCGTTAAATCCCGCCGCATCCAGCGCGCTAAAGTCTATTTTCTCGTATTTCGTCTGCGCGCCGAACATCCACTCGTAGGCTGCGTCGGCGTTTTCTAGGTTTGTAACCGGGCAATAGACTGAGGCGGCGTAGATCTCGTCGCTAGCCTTTGCGGCTCCGAGTGCTGTCAGATACGGCTCAAACTCGGGCGCGTTTGCCGAGACGCCAAGCAGCGCCGACATCGCTCCGCCCGCGCTCGTGCCGTTTGATACGATTTTGTTCGCGTCGCCGGCCATCGCTGCGTCGTTAAATTTGAGATACCGCACGGCGGCCTTTAGATCGACGATGGCGGCGTGCGCTTTGCCGCTAAATTTACCGTTTGCGTCCTTGAGCGTCCTGCCTCTAGCACCAGGCGCAGCGACGACGTAACCGCGCTCAAGCGCCGCTAGCACCGCGTTTGGCTTGCCGTTTTTATCAAGTGCGGGCGTAAAAGGCTTGCCCGGCATATATCCGCCGATGGAATTTGGCAAAAAGATCGGAGCGCTTGCCGCGTCAAATTTGCCCGTCACATTTTTACTGTTTTTGTCTTTGCTGCCCTCAAAATACTGCGCCGGGACGTAAAAATTTAACCTTTGATACTCGCTATCCACGGGATTTGCTACGTAAACTATCCCCTCGTAGGCTCTAAATTTAACCTCTTTTTCGCCTGATTTTATAGAGCGAGTTTCAAATTTATCCGGATCAAATTTCAGATCCGCCGCCTGCGCGCTAAGTGCCGCGCAAAGGCAAGCCGCGCCAAATGCAAGCGTCCCTTTTTTCATCTTTGCTTCCTTTTGATTTTGCCGTGTTTACCGGCAAAATCGTTCAAATTTGACTATTTGCTACCGTCCGGATTTAGTCCTTTTAGGATGTAGTCAAATTCTACGTCGCTAAGGTCGTAGTTCATAAATTTCTTATAAAACGCCTTAGTTTGGGCTTTTACGTCGACGTCTTTAAAGAGCTCCGGCTGAACGATAGTAGCCGCCCATAAAATTTGCAAAGCCGACTCCGCGCCGTATCTATCCCAGCTAAATACGCCTTTTGGGTTGCCGTAGACTTTTTTGTCTTTGACCGCTTTTAGCCCTGCAAATACCGGATCGGCGTAAATTTTCTCAACCGCTTTTTGATTGTCCGCGCCGCCTACGATGATGATGTCAGGGTCTGCGGCTACGATCTCTTCAGCCGTGATTTCTATCATGCTGCCCTCTTTTTGCACCGCGTTTTTACCGCCTGCGTATCTCACCCACGTGTCGATGATAGTTTTGGTGCCGTCGATTTTTAGTAGGTTTGCGCCGCCTACGATGTGTAGCACTTTAGGGCGCGCAGCGTCGTCTAGTTTGCTCGTGCGCTCGGTAACTAGCGCGATGTTGGCATCTAGATTTTCGTTTAGTTCTTTTGCCTTGCTAGCCGCGTCGCCGCCGATGATCTGGGCCGTTAGCAGCACGCTTTTTTTCATATCGTCGTAGTCGCGAAATATCAAATTCGCCGCGCTAAAACCGTTTTTAGTAAGATTTTCTTGGAAATTTTTATTTGATACGACGACTACGTCCGGCGCTAGTTTAACTAGCTCCTCGATTTGGATGTCGTTGCCGTTTAGCGCGGCCGGTACCTCTGCGATGCGAGGGTAAATTTTAGCAAACCACTTATTTTTCTTGATCTGATCGGTCGTAGTTACGATCTTATCCGCGCCGCCTAACACCAAGATCACTTGGTTATTTGCGTGCCAAAGCGCGGCTATCTTTTGCGTTTGGGCAGGGATTTTGACCTCGTTGCCCGTCATATCGGTGATGGTTTTGACCTCGGCTCCTAGCGCGACGATAGCGCTTAAAAGCAGCGTCGTGAGAAATTTTTTCATCTTTTGCTCCTTTGGGAATTTTTTGGGAATATTACAAAAATGCATATTAAAATAAGATATATTTTTTAAATTTTAATCAAGAAGCGAATTTAAAAGCTAAATTTAAGCAGCCCCGCCCGCGGTTTAGCAAGCGGGGCTAAAAAATCACTCGTGGTGATAGTCGTCGTATATGACCTTGTTGGTTTGGAATTTGATGCGTTTTAGCTCGCGAATACGCAAAAACTCCTCCTCCTCTATCCTTTGGATCTGGATGGCGGCCTTAAAGGTCGGAGTCTTGCTGATGAAGTCCCAGCCGTTGCTCGTTAGCTCGTTGCAGCAGCTCTCCCAGTAGTGATAGGTCATCTGTATGACGCCGTCTGGGACGATGCCCGTGACGTCTGCTTTGATGACGATGTAGCCGTATCTGCTCCACGCTTTGATGAAGTCTCCTTGCTTGATACCGTAGCGCTCGGCCAGCGCAGGGTTCATCTCCGCGATCGGTCCGATGCTGTCGCCGCCCTCTTCGATAGCTTTTGATCGTCTAGTCATGACGCCGCCGGCGTACTGATAGACTTTACGCGTAGTTAGCAGCTGTATCGGATACTCGGCGTCGGTCGGCTCGTCCACGCTACCGGCCATCACTTCGTACTCAGGCGGTAAATTTACGCGTTTAGCAAACTCGGCTTTTGCAGGCTCGATATCTGCTACGCTCTTTACGTGCAAGCAAGGGATAAATTTACCTTTGCCGTCGGGCGTAAAGAATTTTTTATCTAGATATAGGCTCTGTCCGCCCATATCGTTTTCATCAGGGCACGGCCAGTGTAAACCGTGGTGCTTTTTGATGCGGTAGTAGCTCATGCCGCCGTATCTTCTAGGGTCGCACTTGCGTACCTCTTCCCAAATTTCTTCGGGCGAGTTAAAGTTAAATCCCTCTGTCGCTCCGAGCCTTCGCGCGATCTCGCAGATGATCCACCAATCTTGTCTGGCGTCTCCGGGAGGCGTGATGACGTGCTCGTTGTGCTGTACGCGGCGCTCTGCGTTGGCGTAGAGGCCTTCTTTTTCGCTACTTGCCACGCCGGGCAAAACGACGTCGGCTTTACGCGACGTTTCGGTTAGGAAGATATCCTGAACCACGTACATATCTACTTTAGAGATCGCTTTTAGGAAGTGGTTGGTGTTTGGATCGGTCATAACCGGGTTTTCGCCCATCGTCCAGAAAAAGTGTACTCTACCGTCAAGGATGGCGTTTGGTACTTCGGTTTTATGGATGCCGATTTTACCGTTTAAGGAGCCTGGCTCTAGATGCCAAACCTGCTCGAACCACTCGCGCTGTTTAGGATCGGTTACCGAGCCTAAATTTGGGAAAATATTCGGCAGCACACCCATATCGCAGCAGCCTTGGACGTTTTCTTGTCCGCGTATCGGTAGGTCGCCGCTGCCTAGCTCGCAGATATTTCCCGTTAAAAGGAATAAATTTGAAATATCGCAAACTGCGCCCACGCCGTGGTTAAAGTGCGTAACGCCCATACCGTGCGTGATGACGGCCGGACGGATAGTCGCGTACATGCGTGCCGCTTTTCTCACGTCCTGCGGGTTTAGGTTGGTGTAGCTAGCGATGGCTTCGGGCGAATAGTCCTTGACCGCTTCGCGTACGTATTCTACGCCTTTTGTGCATTCGTTTACGAAGTCCCAATTAACCAAATTTTCCTCGAAAATAACATAAAGAAGCGAGTTTATAACCGCGATGTTATGCTCGGGCGCTAGCTGCAAATGCACGTCCGCTCGGCTAGCAAATTCCGTTTTTACGGGATCTATTACGATGAGCTTAGCGCCGCGGTTTAGTGCGCGCTGTATGTGCATAGCCGCGATCGGGTGGCCGTTTTCTGGGTTTGAGCCGATCATCAAGATACAATTACTATAAGGTCCGATCTCCGTGAAGCTGTTTGTCGCCGCTCCGTTACCGATTGTTTTGGCAAGACCTGCCACAGTCGGAGCGTGTCAAATTCTAGCGCAGTGATCGACGTTGTTCGTACCGATTACGGCGCGCATTATCTTTTGCGCGACGTAGTTGTCCTCTAACGTACAGCGAGCCGAGTAGTTGCCTACTAGCGCGTCGGGGCCGTATTTTTCCTTTACTTCTTTCATCTTGGCGACGACTAGATCAAGCGCCTCGTCCCAGCTAGCCTCCTCAAGGTCTCCGTCTTTGCTAAACACTCCGTCTTTTTTGCGAATTAGCGGTTTTGTTAGTCTGTCAGGTGCCCCCACGTAATCCCAGCCGTAAAAGCCCTTTAAGCACAGATTGCCCTGGTTTACGGGGTTATCGTGCACTCCAAGCGCGCTTCTTATCACGTTGTTTTCGACGTGAAGCTCGACCTGACAGCCCGTGCCGCAATACGGACATATGACTTTGCCGGTCTTCGTCATTTTTTCTCCTTTTTTATATGCAGATTTTGCATATTTATTAAATATGAAATATTTGCATATTTGTCCTTAAAAAATAATAAAAATCCTTAATACTTTAAATCAATATTTTGATTTAAGTTTCTATTAATTATTTTATTCAGTATACGGAACTCCAGGCGCCGCTATATCGTCGTTTTGGCTATATCGTATTATTTATAAATAAGAATAACTTGAGAGCTTTTATTAAGATTAGAATTTGTAATAGTATTAACACGGCTTAAAAAAATAGTTTAATGCTTAACATAACTTAATCCGCCCGAAATATCCAAATTTCGGCCGCGAAATTTACGAGCGTAAATTTAGAAAACGCGTTTTTGCGCCGCTATTTTAAATCTCGCAAAGCGCCATAAACGATTTTACGGTTTTATCGCGCGAAGCTGGGTAGATTTGGTTTTAATGATTTTAAGCGTTTATTTTGATTTTCCAATGCGCTAAAAAGCTAAAACCGAGCTAGATAATCTAGCTCGGCCGAATTTGGCCGCCGTTTAGACGGTAAATATGCGTTTTGCGGGCGCAAACGCAAAATTTATAAGTTAAAAACGGCTCGGTCATACGGCAAAGCGCGTTTGAGATTTGGCCGCATGCAAACTGGAGTCGTAAAAATGCGCTCCGACCAAGGCAGATTCGTCAAAATCCGTGCGCCTTTTTTAGCTGCGGATCGATCGGTTTTTTCGCGCCGTCTTTAGTCACGCTCACGTAAGTCGCTATCGCGGATGTTACGTGTATGCGCTCGCGAAAACCGGCCGCGTTTAGCCGCAGCGCCGTGACTTCTATCTTGGTTTTTATAGACGTATTGCCCGCGGCGATGATTTTGGCGTAGCAGCTCACGACGTCGCCGACGAAAACGGGCTGCTTAAATATAATCTCTTGCATCGAAATCGTCACGACGCGCTCGGGCGACAGCTCCCGCGCGGCCTGCGCGCCGGCTAGGTCGATCTGGCTTAGTATCCAGCCGCCGAATATATTGCCCGCCGAGTTCGTGTCCTTTGGCAGCGCGACTTGCTTTATGCGCGGTTCGCCCATTCCTTCTAGCATTTCTTCCATTTTTTATCCTTTCGTTTTAGATTCGTAAATTTAGCGGCTATTTGCCGCGTTTGGCTTGCTTGCCCTCAAATAAATTCACCGCGATTTTATCAAATTTTACTTTTTAAACTTTACACCCGAATTTAAGGTAAATTTGATGCAAATAACCCAGGCTTGCGGCAAATTCGGTAAATTTGCGAAGCGCGACGTACAAATTTAGCCCGCAAAACCCGCATCCTAAAAATGCTAAACTCAGCATCAAAAAGGCGCGGGTCTAGGCCGCTAGAAAAGGGCGAATTTGCCGTAAATTTTGGGTCAAATTTGCATGCCGAAGCCGCCCAATCTAGCGCAAATTTGCCTCGGGTTACTTTTCTCCCGCTTGCCATTTTTCCCATTCGCCGCTCTCGTCAAGCTCGTTTCCGATAGCCTTGTAGCGGGCGTAGTAATGCTCTACAAAGGCCCTTGCCTGCGCGTGTTTAGGCAGGTAGCTTTTGCCCTCTTTGTCGCAAAATTTCGCCAAAAACTCGCCCGCCGGAGCGCGCCTTGCGTAGTGAAGCGCCAAATTTTTGTAGTTTGCAAGGCAGATTTCTTTAAATTTAGCGTAGTGCTCGCGGTCAAATTTGACGACCAAAGCACCGTCCTCAAAGCTAAGCGCGCCAGAGCCAAAAAGCAAGCTAAGATGGATGAGCCCCTCGCAGTAGTACGCGCGCACCTCATCGACCTCACGCCACGCGATCAGTCCGACCGCGCGGGCGATCAGCTCGTGAAATACGCTCATCTCGTAGCTCGCGTCGTCGCCGATAAAGAAATTTACCAGCCCGCCCGTAGTCGCCTTGTACTCCTCGATAAATTTAAACTCGCCGTCCGCATTCATCGCCTTTTCCGTGTCGGTGCCGACGAAAAGTATAGGCCCAAACT
>NZ_CAUQHQ010000106.1:0-7784 GCF_963517995.1 uncultured Campylobacter sp. | reverse complement strand
CTTATCACGACGGTAAAACAGCTCTATAAAAGCGTAGAGGAGCTAGAAAACACGGCAAATTTCATAAACTCGCGGCTAAAAACTCCGCTTGAAATCGTGCGCACGACGACTTTCGTAGGCGGCGGCACTATGCCAAACAAACGCATACCTAGCCTCGCGCTAGCCGTCAAAGGAAACGCGAACGAAAACGAGGCTAAATTTAGGAAAAATCTCGTGATCGGGCGCATCGAGGAGGGCAAGTTTTTGCTCGATCTTCGCAGCGTGCTGGACGCGGACGTGCAAAATTTGATAGAAAAAATCAACGAAACGGATAAAAAATGAGCTTAATAATAGGAACGGCCGGGCACATCGACCACGGCAAAACGGCGCTGATAAAGGAACTAAACGGCTTTGAGGGTGACAGGCTAGAAGAGGAGCAAAAGCGCGGGATCACGATCGATCTTAGCTTTTCAAATTTGAGCAAAAACGGCGAAAATATCGCATTTATCGACGTGCCGGGACATGAAAATTTGATCAAAACGATGATCAGCGGCGCGTACGGATTTGACGCGTGCCTATTCGTCGTGGCGGCAAACGACGGGCTGATGCCGCAGTCTTTGGAGCATTTGGAGGTTTTAAATATCCTTGGCGTTCGTTCGCTCGTCGTGGCTCTTACCAAGTGCGACTTGGCTACTCCAGGGCTGATCGAACAACGAAAAAACGAAATTTACGGCGCCGCGCAAAACTACAAAAATCTGCAAATTTTAGAGATTTTCCCGGTTAGCATTAAAGATAGCGCGAGTATCGACGAGCTGCGAAATTATCTTTTCACGCTAAAGGCGGCTAATCGCGAGCAAGAGGGCGTTTTTAGATATTACATCGACCGCGTTTTTAGCCTAAAAGGTATCGGAAACGTAGTCACGGGTACCGTGATAGAGGGCAGCGTGAGCAAAAACGAGAAGCTGTTTAACTATAACGCGGGCAAAGAAGCGCAGGTGCGAAGCGTGCAAAGCCACGATAAATTCGTCGACCGCGCTGGAGTTAGCAGCCGTGTGGCGCTAAATTTGACGGGTATCGAGCTAAGTGATCTAAAAAAAGGCCAGTTGCTTAGTAAAAAGGGCTTTTTTAGGGGATTTCGCGAGATAGACGCGATCGTTTTCGCTCGCGAGCTAACGCACGGGCAGAATGTGACGTTTTGCGTCGGCGCAAAGGCCGCGCCGGCAAAAGCGCTCGTTCTTAGCGAAAAAGAGGGCGGGATATTTGCGACGTTTAAATTTGAGCGGGATATGTTTTTAAAATTCGACGAGCCGTTCGTACTCATCGCAAACGGTCGCGTCATAGGCGGCGGCAGGGTGCTAAACGCCGTGAGCGAACCGATGAAAAAATCAAGCAAAATTTCTTTTTTAAACGCGTTGCTTAAGAAGGATTTCGTAAGCGCCTTTGCGATGCTAAAAGATACGCATAAAAACGGCTTTGGCATCATCTCGGCCTATCAGCGCTTCGGGCTAAATCACGAGGAGGCCGTAGCGATAGCAAAACAAACGCCAAACGTATTCGTCGATGAAAAAGCGCTAAATATCTACGATCTAAGCGCGGTCGATCGGATAAAAAGCACGGTCAAATTTATGATAGAAAAGAACGAATTTGCGGTATTTTCGGCTACTAGCATCAGCCTAAAGCTCTCATGGGCTAGCGAAAGCATCGCTCAAAAGGCGCTTGACGAGCTAGAAAGCGCGGGCGCGATAACCAAAAACGACGGCGTCTATACCAAAACGGGCGTTGATATGAGTAAGCTAAAAATCAGGCTTGAAGAGAAAATTTACGAGATTTTGCAAAGCGGAAATTTAGCTCCCCTGGCGCCTTATAACATCTACGACGAGCTTGAGATAGACCGAGTTAGCGGCGATAACGCGCTAAAAAAGCTAACGGGCATCGGACGCGTGGTGAGGCTAGCGCATAATCTTTTCGTAACGTCAAAAGCCCTAAACGAGGCGCTTGCCAAGCTAAAAGCCGTCATCGCCGCACAGGGATTCGTAAACGTAACGAACGCGAAAGAGGCGTTAAATTTGAGCAGAAAATACATAATCGCCTACCTCGAACAACTCGATCTAGACCCAAATATCGTAAAAAACGGTACCGACCGAGTTTTAAAAGCGTGATTTTTTATCTATTTAAAAAAAGCAAATATAATCCGCGCAAATTTTTAAAAAAGGAATGAAATGAAAAAAATAGTATTATCGCTGACGACGGCCTGCGCGATGTTTGCCGCTACCGACGCGCAAGTGGTCGATTTTTACTCTCAGATGCTCGGCGAAGGCGTAAAGGTGTCCGTAACCGGTCGCAAACCCGCAGTTGGCGGCATAGAAGCGATCACGGTAAATTTAAGCAACGGCCAAGTCAGCCAAGACGAGGTTATCTTTGCTAAAGACGACTTGCTTTTTCCGGACATTATAGATTTAAAAGAGCATAAATCGCATCTGCAAGATATGAAAAATGAAATAGCGACGAAAAATATCTCAAAAGCCTATAAGAATGAGAAAAAAGAAAACATCATCACGCTGGGAAGCGACAAAAATAAACCTACTATCGTGATGTTTTCAGATCCTGAATGCCCGTACTGCCGAGCCGAGCTAGATAGAATAGAAGCAACGCTAAAAGAAAGTAACGTAAACGTGATTTTAACTCCGGTCCACGACATTTCGTCTTTGCAAAAGAGCTTTTTGATATATAAAGACGTTGCAAGCGCAAAAACCGATAGCGACAAAATCCAAATTTTACGAAAGTATTATGCAAGCGATTATACCGTAGCAGACGGAGCCGTTAGCGAAGAAAACGTAAAAACTATGGATGAGCTACGTAAAAAATATGCTGCCGCAGGCGTTCGCTCAGTGCCTTATATAGTAAATTTAAGCGATTTACAAAAATAATCTTTAACGAAAATTTGAGCCAAATTTGCTAAATTTGGCTCAAAACCTCTGGAAATTGATAAAATATACGTTTATAACTTGATACGTAGTATCGAAGTTTAAGCTAAATTTTAGGTTTTCTTAATTATTTATTAAGCTTCTTAATTAATCTAATATTTTTACTTCGTTTATTCTCAAAATATGCTAAATTTGCACAGTGATATTTTAAAATATGCAAGTATCCTAAAATATGCGTCTGTAAGGCGCATTACGTCCAGGAAATATGCAAAATTTGAACAATATCTTTCTAAAAACGTCTCAAAATTTCAAATTTGAGATAAAAAGGAGAAAACATGCAAGGATCAAGACGAGATTTCCTCAAAAAATCTCTGAAGGTCGGCGCGGTAGGCGGAACTATGTTAGCCGCCGCAGCTATCGCAAAGCCGACTAGCGACGAGCTTGCTCCCGACGACAACGGCGTAGTCGTGGGTAAGTCGAACAAAAAAGAGGTGCTTTACAGAAAAAGCAAAGAGTGGGAATACTACTATAAGATCGCTTACTAAGGGAGAAAACCATGAGTGATGCACGTATAGCAAGACGCTCGTTTTTAAAGCTTGCCGCTCTTGGTGCCGGTAGCACGATGGCATTTGGCGAAAACGAGACGTTTAGAAAAGCAACTAACGAGGAAATACAAAATCCTTTTGAAGGCTCAAAAAAAGTTAGAACTATTTGTTCTATCTGTTCTGCAGGATGTGGCATCGAAGCCGAGGTAAAAGACGGCGTATGGGTTCGCCAAGATATGGCGATGTTTCACCCGATCTCTCAAGGCAGTCACTGCTCAAAAGGTATCGATCAAATCGACTTAACCAAGAGCAAACAGCGCATAAAATACCCGATGAAAAAAGTAAACGGCAAATGGGAGAGAATAAGCTGGGAGCAAGCCGTAAACGAAATCGGCGATAAAATGCTACAAATCCGCAAAGAAGACGGTCCTGATAGCGTAGTTTTCCTAGGTTCAGCCAAATTTAACAACGAGCAGAGCTATTATTTCCGTAAATTTGCCGCATTTTGGGGTACAAACAGCAACGATCACGTAGCACGCATTTGACATAGCGCAACAGTCGCCGGTGTGGCGAATACTTGGGGTTACGGCGCTATGACTAACCACTGCGGAGATATGGCTGCAAACTCGAAAGCCATCTTTATGATAGGCGCAAATTCGGCCGTCGCAAATCCGGTCGGCGGTATGAAGCATGCCCTTCAGGCTAAAGATAGAAATAACGCAAAGCTAATCGTTGCAGATCCGAATTTTACGAAATCTGCGGCAAAAGCAGACCTTTATCTAAGACATCGTTCTGGAACGGACGTGGCGTTAATCTACGGATTAATCCACATAATTCTTAAAAACGGCTGGGAAGATAAAGAATTTTTAGAAAATAGAACTTACGGTATCGAGGAAATTAGAAAAGAGGCCGAGCACTGGACGCCTGAGGTAACTTCGGACGTTACGGGCGTACCTGTAGATAGACTAATGCAAGCCGCGCACATAATGGCTCACAATAAACCGGGAACGGTTATCTGGGCGCTAGGTATCACTCAGCACTCCGTAGGTACGTCAAATACGAGAATCTTGCCTATCATGCAGTTAATTTTAGGCAATATGGGTAAACCGGGCGGCGGCTGTAATATCTTGCGCGGTCACGATAACGTCCAAGGCTCTACCGATATGTGTAATCTTTCAGATAGCTTGCCGATGTATTACGGCTTAGCCGATGCGGCATGGAAATACTACTGCAAAGGTTGGGGCGTTGATTACGACGAATTTATCAAAAGATTTGCGGTTTCTACGAAAGAGCCTAAACAAGGCGGCGCTCCGGTAAAAAATACCGTATTTGAAGAGTATTTTTATCACGATCCGCAAAATCCGGAGGATAGAAACTGGCGTAACGAAAAGGGCTGGTCGCTATCAAAATGGTGGCAAGGCGTCTTAAAAGAGGAAAAAACATATACTAGCGGTAAGCTTCGCGTCCTTTGGGTACAAGGAACAGGTCTAACTTCTATGGCGCACTTAACTAAAATTCAACAAGCCGTAGATAAGCTTGACTTGCTAGTCGTAGCTGAGCCTTTCGTCAACGAAGTCGCGATTTTAAGCGATAGAAAAGACGGAATTTATATCTTGCCGGTCGCTACCGCGTTTGAAAACGAGGGACACTTAAGCTCTACGAATCGCTCCGGCCAGTGGAGAACTAAGGTGGTAGATCCACTTTACGAGAGTAAGCCCGATCAAGAGGTTATGTTTGCATTCGCTAAAAAATTCGGCTTTTACGACGAATACGTCCGCGGCATGAAGATGGGCATCGTGGACCGCGAGATAAAGCAGGTAAAAGACGACTTCGTATGGCCTGACGACGCGACAAACGAAATCGCTCGCATAGGAAGCTCTATCGGATACGGCGGTAGAACGGCGGAGATGTTTAGAAGGCATCAGGCTAACTGGCAAAATTTCGATCCCGATACGCTAATGGGTATCGGCGGAGAAGTAAAAGGCGAGTACTACGGTAAACCTTGGCCGGCATGGGATACTAAACACCCTGGCACGCCGATACTTTACGACATGAGTAAGCCTTATACCGAGGGCGGCAGCGGATTTAGAAATCGCTTCGGCTTAGAGCATAACGGCGTTAGCCAGCTAGCTAGCGAGGATGCAACCTTGGTCGGCTCGCAGGTAATAGGCGGCTATCCGCAAATAACCAAAGAAAATATCGAAAAAGTACTAGGCATCACTCTAACGGAAGAAGAAAAAGCAAAAATGGGCGCTAGCTGGAGTATGGACTATAGCGGACTTATCTTAGAAAAATGCCGTGAAAAGGGCGTAGTGCCTTACGGTAACGCAAGAGCTAGAATGATCGTTTGGGAATTCCTAGATCCGATCCCTAAACATAGAGAGCCTATCCACTCTCCGCGCTGGGATCTCGTTCAAAAGTATCCGACTTTCGACGATCAGGCTAGAAATTTCCGCGTAGAGACTAAATTTAAAACCGAGCAGCAGGCAAAAGACTGGAGCAAGGATTTTCCTATCGTGTTTAGTACGCAGCGCGTAGTAAATTTAAGCGGTGCCGGAATGATAGAGCGAACCAGTAAATATCTAGCAGCGATAACGCCTGAGATGTTTGCTAACGTTCACCCTGAGCTTGCCTTAAAATACGGCATCCAAGATCGCGATATGATGTGGATACACTCGCCTCAAGGTACTAAGATCAAAGTCCGTTGCTACCACAGCTATATGGTAACTCCGGATAGAATTTGCATGCCGTATAACTTCGCCGGAGTCATGCAGGGCGTTAGCTTGGAGGACCGCTATCCTGAAGGCACCAAGCCTTATACTATCGGCGAGAGCTTTAATACCGTAACCAACTACGGCTTTGACCCGGTAACTCAAATTTCAGAGTTTAACGCCGGTCTATGTAGGATAGAAAAAGCAGACGGAGAGGGCTTTAGAACCTTCTTCCATGAATACGGCGAAAACAATGCGCAAGGTAAAGAGGGAGCATAAAGATGGCAAGAATGAAATTTTTCGTAGATACGAACAGATGTATCAGTTGCTTTGGATGTCAGGTAGCTTGTTCCTCTGCGCATGAGCTTCCTGTGGGGCTATATCGCCGCAAGGTTATCACGCTTTTTGACGGTATAGAGGGCAAGGAAGTATCGACTACAATAGCCTGCCAACACTGCACCGACGCTCCTTGCGAGCAGGTGTGCCCGGTGGATTGTTTTTACATCAGAGCCGACGGTATCGTGCTTCACGATAAAAACAAATGCATAGGCTGCGGATACTGCCTATACGCATGTCCGTTTGGCGCGCCGCAGTTTCCTAGAGACGGGGCGTTTGGCGTCAAAGGCTCTATGGATAAGTGCACTATGTGCGCCGGAGGACCGGAGGAGACGAACTCCCACGAGGAGCGAGAGCTATACGGACAAAACAGAATGTCTGAGGGCAAAGTGCCGATGTGCGCCGCCGTTTGCGCTACGAACGCTTTACTTGTGGGCGACGCAGCCGAAGTTTCAAACGTATTTCGCAAGCGCGTTATGCTAAGACAAGCCGTCGCAATGCCGTAATAAATTTAGGAGCGATTCCGCTCCTAAATCTCTTTTCTATAATTATCTCAAATTTCTAAAATCTAAGCATATTTCTATCCGCTAAAATCAAAATTTAAAGAGACTTGATAATCAAAAAAAGAGCTTGTTGATACTATGGGTACTTGATAGCCGTTTTTATTTTCGCTAAAGCTTTGAAATGGTAAAATAAGGGATTAAAACCTATTTTATTGGAGTTTTTATGAGTAAATTTTTGAAATTTATACTTGCTTTGTTTATCCCCTTTATGCTAAATGCGCAGGACGCCGACTACGGTCCTGAGATACAGAGCATAAAAGATTCATTCGTAAGTATCATGCAACAGTATAAAGAGGGCAAGATCGATGAGGCAAAAACCACCACACAAAATGCGTATTTCGGGCATTTCGAAAATATCGAAGCCGCGATTAGGGTAAATTTGGGACAGAAAAAAGCTTACTCGATGGAGTCTAAATTCGGTAAGATCCGTAAAGCCATCATCGCTAAAAAACCGGTAGAAGAGATACAAGCGATAATGGACGAGCTAAACAAAGAGATGGATGAGGTTTTGCCCGTCATAAATGCCGGTCACAAGCTAGTGGGCGAGTACTCTGATCCTAAAAATGCAGACGCCGCGCAGACAGCCAAGACTACCGAGGCTAGCCAAACTACGGCACAGCCCGCAAGTAGCGCCGCTATCGAGCCGCACTGGCAAGTGGTTTATAACGACATAAAAACAGCCCTTAGCGCTGCCGCAGCAGCCTACGAAAAGGGGGACAAAGACGC
>NZ_CAUQHQ010000105.1:0-7820 GCF_963517995.1 uncultured Campylobacter sp. | reverse complement strand
CCACGCCTCTAAAAAGCGGCGAACGCGTAAGTCGCCTCATCAAAAACAGCGAATTTCACGCGCTAAAAGGCGATCATTTTTTCTTTCTGCTCCACGCGCGCTACATCGACGGCGTTGTGAATGCGGGATTAAATTTGACGGACTTGGACGATGAAAGCGGGATAGAGAGCGTAAAAATTTTAAGCCCGAAAAAGCATGAAAATTTGAGCGAGGATGATGAGAGCACCGACGAAAACGGCGATCTTAAAAACGCTACCGAGCAAAATTTGACGGAATCTACCCAAAAGGCTTTGGAGCAAGAGGTCGCCACAAGCACAAAAACCGTCTCGCAAAGCAGCCTTTTTGACGAGCGGTCGCAAAGCGGCAGCCTTGTGGATCAAAACCCGCAGCTTGACGATGCAAACGCCAAAAACGGTCAAATTTTTAAAGAAAATTTGTTTGATGGGCAAGAAATCGCGCAAAATCAATCGGAACCTAAAAGTAGCGTTTCAATCAGTGACGAGCAAAATCAAATTTTGCCAAAAGATGAGCAGGGTGATCAAAAAATCCCAAAAAAGCCGGTACAGCAAACGTTTGATTTAAGCTAGAGTGCAAATTTAGGATTTTGGATATCAGCGTTAAATTTATGCTGGTTTGGCAGACCCGCATCAAATTTACGAGCTAAATTTAAGCCCAAAATCTGTAAAATCTCGGCTGATAAATTTGCGTTTTACGGCGTAAAAAAGCAGGGCGGTTAAATTTGCTCTCAGATTTAACGGAAAAACTATCAAATTTTACGCCGAGCACGCAAAAACAAACTGCAAAACGCTAAATTTAGCAAAAAAGGGCGCAAGCAAAAGCCCGCCTAAGCGAACCTAGGAGAAAAAATGAACGAAACCCTCATAAATATCGGCCTTGCCGCGACGCAGATTTTATTTACGTTTGCGCTCGGATTTTATCTCATCACCTGCCTTCAGTGGTTTTCATACAAGTTTGAGCGCGTGCTGTTTCACTTCACTAGGCCGCTGTGGCACGTGTTTTTCCTAATCGTGCCGATCGTGCTTTTTTACGGGGCGGAGCGATTTTTCTGGATTTATTTTTACTTTGCGCTGGTGCCAAGCCTCGCTCTTTGGCATAAAAAGCTCGATAAAAAGCTGGTTTTTACGCCGCGAGTCAAGCGATTTTTTGTTATCCTAGCGCTCGCGGTTATCGCTAGCTACGCCGTCTATCTCGCGACGCAGCAACGCGTAAATTTAGGCGTCGTCCTGCCGCTCGTGCTCTCTTTCGCGCTTAGCTTTTTGCTAGAAAAGGCTAAATTTAAGGCTTACGAAAACAGCGCGCGTAAAAAGCTAGCCTCGATGCCTGAACTCAAAATCATCATGATAACGGCGAGTTTTGGCAAAACCAGCATCAAAAATTTCCTATTTGAGCTGCTTAAAAATGACTTCGCCTGCCGCAAAACCCCTCGTAGCGTAAACACGCTAGCAGGTCTCATCCAAGACATAAACAACGAACTTGCCGCCGGTACGCAGATATATATCGCCGAGGCGGGCGCACGCCTAAAAGGCGACATCGCGCAGATCACGGAGTTTTTGAACCCGCAGATCGCGATCGTCGGCGAGATCGGCGCGCAGCATATCGAGTACTTTAAGACGCTTGAAAATATCCGCGCCACGAAGCTTGAGGCTCTTGGCTCAAAGCGCCTAGAAAAGGCTTTCGTGCACAGTAGCACGCAGGCAAACGAGGGCGAGAAGATAGAAATTTACGATAAAGACCTAAGCGGCGTGGATGCGAGCCTAGATGGGGTCAAATTTAAGCTTGGAGGGAGGGAATTTACTTCGCCGCTACTTGGTAAATTTAACGCCGCAAACCTAGCCGTCTGCGTCAAAACCGCGCTATATCTGGGGTTAGACGAAGCTAGGATCGCCTCCGCTCTTGCGCGTCTAAAAAACGTCGAGCATAGACTCGAGCGTATCGATGCGGGCGGCAAAATCATCATCGACGACGGTTTTAACGGCAACTTTAACGGTATGAGTGCGAGCTACGAGCTAGTCGGTAGCTACGAGGGACGCAAGGTGCTCGTGACGCCCGGCATCATGGAGAGTAGCGACGAGGAGAACGAAAAGCTAAGCAAGATCATCAACAAGACCTTTGACATCGTTATGCTAACAAGCTCGCTAAACGCCGTCGCGCTGCTAAAGCACCTAAGCAGGCCAAAAGTCATCGTCGTCAAGGACAAATCCAAGCTCCAAGAAACCCTAGCGCAAAACACCAAAGCGGGCGATCTGATCCTTTTTTCAAACGACGCGCCGAGCTTTATGTAGGCTTGGTTTTGTCTAAATTTAACGCGCTGATTTTTACGTCAGGTATATATTTTCTGCACGGTAAGTGGAAATATAAATTTTACTCTAAAATCTCAAATTCCCTCGAATTACATACGAAAATATTTTATTAACTTTAGCCGGAATTTTACGGCGACCGACTCGCGAAAACTACAAGCTCGCGCCAAATCGCGCAAGAGTCCTTAAATTTATCTAAAATAGTGTAAAATCCGCAAAAACAAAAAAAGGAAAAATATGAAAAAATTTATCGCCGCGCTTTTTTCGGCGCTATTTTTGGCGGGTTTGCCGACTGCGCTAAATGCCGCGCCGCAAACGCAAGAAAAACCGACTCTTCGCAAAATGATAGCCCAAATGATAATGGTCGGCTTCAATGGCTCTGATCCCAAAACCGCCAAAGAAGCCGTCTCGGAGGCCAAATATCAGCGTTTTGGAGGCGTGATGATGCTTGGTAAAAACATCTCGGACAAAACGAATTTCATAGCCCTAACAAGCGCATTTAAAGAGGCGCAAGAGGGCATTTTTATCGCTATCGACGAGGAGGGCGGACGGGTCACGAGATTTAAGGATAAAGAAGGTTTTGAGACCTTTATCTCGGCGCAAAAAGTAGCAAAAACGCTCGATCTAGCCGCTGCGGGCGAGCTTTACGGCAAGATGACGCAGCAGCTAAAAGACGTCGGCGTAAACGTAAATTTCGCTCCCGTGGTCGATGTACTAAATCCAAAATCCGCCATCATCGGCTCGCGTGGCAGAGCGTTTAGCACCGATATAGACGAGGTTTCGCTGTATGCGAGCGAGTTTATGAGAGCCTCTCAGGCTCGCGGCGTGATAGCTGCGATGAAGCACTTTCCGGGCCACGGTAACGTCGAGGCCGACAGCCACACTGCCAAGGTCGTGATAGAAAATTTCGACTACGACGAGCTTAAGCCATATTTTGACGCGGTTCGCAAAAACGAAGCCAAGATGATAATGGTCGGCCACATCTACCTCATGCAACGCGACTCCGAGCTACCGGCCTCGCTCTCGCCCGCCATTATCGACGGTTTGCTGCGCGGCGAGCTCAAATTTGACGGCGTAGTCATCAGCGACGACATGCTCATGGGCGGACTAAAGGACTTTACACTGCAAGAAAAAGTGATAAACTTTATCAACGCAGGCGGCGATGTGATGCTCTTTAGCGACTACAAGATAGACGGTCGCAGAACCGCGGAACTCGTCACGCAGCTAGTCGTGGACGCGGTGGGCGCCAAGCAGATACCAAAGGAGCGTATCGAGGAAGCCTACGAGCGGATAATGAAGCTAAAGGGTAGCTTAAAATAGGCTGCTTGAAGGGCAAATTTGAGCTTTTGTGCGGAGTTTGTTTAGCGGCTAGTCGGTCCCGCGCGGCGACTAAAGTCAAATTTGCCTTTTTGTTTCGTTTTGTAAATTTGAGTTCAAATTTGACGACATTTTAAATTTGAACTCAAATTTAACGCCCCAAATTTTATTTTAAAACCGCTCCGTAAAATATAAATTTACCTCGCATTACCAGCACCGCTTTGGCGCCAATCGCGGTTTAAAAAACGACCAAAGCATCCACTGGCAAAAAATCAAATTTACGCCAAACAGGTCGGCTTGCAAAAAATCAGCATTAAATTTATCATTATTGGGCTCAAATTTAAGCTTTTAAAATTAACCTTGGTGTATAATCTAGCCTTAAGAAAAATAATAAAAATTCTAAATTTAAGGAGCAAAAATGGACGAGGTAGCAGTAAAAGTCGAAGCGCTAAAAGACGAAATGGTGAAAAATAGGCGGTTTTTTCACTCACATCCCGAAACCGGATTTTTTACGTTTTTTACGACGGCAAAGATCGCTAGCGAGCTAAAAAAGCTCGGCTACAGCCTAAAAATGGGACGCGAGATAATGAAACCGGAAGCTAGGGCAGGTCTTGGTAGCGAGAAAGATAAAGAGAAGTATCTGGAGCGCGCAAAAAGCCTACTAAGTGCCGACGAAAGCGAGTTTTTACCCGTGATGGAGGATGGGCTAACGGGCGTGGTGGCCGAGCTTGATACGGGTAGGCCGGGCAAGACGCTTGCGTTTAGATTCGACATCGACGGCGTGGACGTGACCGAGAGTAAGGATGAGGCGCATAGACCGTTTAAAGAGGGCTTTAGAGCCGATATAGACGGCATCACGCACGCCTGCGGGCACGACGGGCACATCACGATCGGCCTAGCGATGGCTAAACTCATCGCGCAAAATTTGGACGATTTTAAAGGCAAATTTAGATTTATATTTCAAACCGCCGAAGAGGGCACTAGAGGCGCCGTGCCGATGGAGCAAGCAGGCGTGCTAGAGGGCGTGGACTACCTACTGGGCGGCCACATCGGCTTTCAGGCAAAGACTAGCGGCGGCATCATCTGCGGTACGAACAAGCTTCTTGCGACGTCGAAATTTGATGTAAATTTCACGGGTAGATCGGCTCACGCGGCGGGCGCTCCGCAAGAAGGCGCAAACGCTCTGCTAGCCGCAGCCCAGGCGGCTCTAGCCATGCACGGTATCACGCGACATGCCGACGGCGTCACGCGCATAAACGTGGGCGTTTTGCGAGCGGGCGAGGGGCGAAACGTCATCGCGCCAAACGGCTACATCGCCTGCGAAACGCGCGGCGAAACGACCGAGCTAAATGAATTTATGTTTCAAAAATGCATGGACATCGTCGCAGGCGTCGCGCAGATGTACGGCGTGCAGTACGACGTGAAGCTAACCGGCGGCACTAGCGGAGGCGATAGTAGCGAGGAGATCACCGATATCTACGAGCGCGCCGCGCGCCAGTCGCCTTTTATCAAGGACGAGCTCATCGTGCGGGATCTAAATTTCGGCGCTTGCGAGGACTTTGCGCACTTTATGCACGCCGTGCAAAAAGCGGGCGGCAAGAGCGGCTATCTGATGATCGGTACCAAGCTCGCCGCAGGGCATCACAACGGCGCGTTTGACTTTGACGAGAGCGCGCTGCTGTCGGGTACGGACGTATTTTTGCGCTCGGCGTACGCGATAAACGGCAAGGACACGTGAGGCTAAATTTGAACCTAATTTGACGAATTTGCGTCGCTTGCGGTTAGTTTGGTTATGGGTCTTTTCGAGCCTATGCGGTTTGTTTGGACGAGACGGCGCAAATTTGCTTATTTAGATTTTTGTGCCGTCGGTCGGTAAAATTTGCGCCGTTTGTGCGTTTGTGAGCGTTTGTTTGATTATGCCAACTTGGAGAGGTATGGGTTGATAAAATTGTGCTCGCTTGGATGGCGGATTTGGGACTAAAATTCGATATAAATTCAGCTTAGGTTTGATTTTGAGGCTGAATTGGATCGCCCGAGAGATAAGATTTAGCTGATTTTGAAATTTAATTAAAGCCATGTGGCTATCAGATTTGGCGATTTACGAGATGCTGCGACTCGTATTTTGTCACAAATTTCAATTCTTTTAATTTTTCTAAATTTAATAGTTTTACATAAATCGGCTTTTTGATAAAGTTTTTGAAGTCTATTTGTATATATTTGTCAAAAACAACAATATCTTGGTGTAAAAATTTGTATAATACTTTTTTGGTAAATTAAAATATTAATGTAAAGGTATAAAATGTATAAAATAACAATTGCTGATTTTTTATTTAATATTCCTCTGTACAGCAAAATAGAGATATGTGATTTTTTATTAGATGATGACCCTCAATACCTATTATATAAAGATGTTAAGTTAAAAAATAATCCATATAACTACATATCTCTGTTTGAAAATTTTATGATTGAATATTTTAATACAGAAGAAACTTTCGATGGATATAATCCGTATATCAAACAAGATACTACATATGAAATTTTAAAATTATCTCATTTTGATAGTGAAGGAAGATACTGTAGTGGTATATATAGTTGTATACAGTATCCATTCAACATAATAATGATTCTGGTGAAATGCAAAAGAACTAACCGAATTTTTTATTTTACTATTTTTGCTGATTTTGAAAATTGTTCAATAGTAAAAACGGGTCAGTATCCATCAATAGCGGATTTTCATATATCAAAAATAAAACAATATAATAGTATATTGCAAAAAAACCAGCAAAAAGAATTTACAAAAGCTATAGGTCTTGCAGCTAATGGTGTCGGCGTTGGCTCTTTTGTTTACCTAAGAAGAGTATTTGAATGTCTTATTTTTGATTGTTTTAATAAAAATAAAACGAATTTGGAAATAACCGAGGAGGAGTTTAAAAAACTAAGAATGAATGAAAAAATAGAAAAATTATCAAGATATCTCCCTGATTTTTTAGTAGCAAATAAAAATATATATTCTACATTAAGTAAAGGAATTCACGAATTAGACGAAGAAGAATGTTTGAAATATTTTGATATATTAAAGGGCAGCATAGAAATAATTCTTGATGCTATACTAGAAGAGCATAATAAAGCACAAAAAGAAAAAAATATAAAAGAAAAGCTAGCATTAATGCAAGGTGTAGTTAAGAAATAAAAAGAGTTAATTCGACGTATGCATGAGAGATTTTGCGGCAGCCTTAACCGCCGCAAAGTCAAATTTCAAATTTACGTCAAATTTATCGGATCACGCCACGACGTTTGGAAACTCAAACACCGTTTTTCCGCTTTTTATCGTGATTACCGCCGCGCCTTTTAGCGTCTTACCTATCAGCGGAGAGTTTTGGGATTTTGATTTATTTAGGTTTTTGTCGTAGAGATACTCGAAATTTGGATCGATTATCGCGATGTCGGCGAGGTAGCCCTCCGCGATCATGCCTTTTTCTTTTAGTTTTAAAATTTTAGCCGCATTATAGGACGTCAGAGCCGCCATTTTCTCGTAGTCTATCACGCCGTCTCTAACTAGATCTAGCGTCATAGGCACGAGGGTTTGCAGGCCAAGGATACCGAAAGGCGCCTTGTCGAATTCTAAAAATTTCTCGTCGTTGTGGTGCGGGGCGTGGTCGGTCACGATGACGTCGATGAGGCCGCTTTTTAGCCCATCTCTGATCGCCTCTACGTCTGATTTAGTGCGAAGCGGCGGCGACATTTTAAAGTTCGTATCGTAGCCTAGCAGCTCGTCCTCGGTGTAGGTAAAGTGGTGCGGCGTCGCCTCGCAGGTCACGTTTATGCCGGCTGCGCGCGCCTGCGCGATGAGCTTTAGCGACCACTCGGAGCTAACGTGCGCGATGTGGATGTGGCCGCCCGTGAGCTTGGCTAGCAGTAGATCGCGCGAGACCATGATCTCTTCTTGCTCGCGCGGCATGCCCTTGATGCCTAGTATCGCCGAGACGCGGCCCTCGTTCATGTGGCCGCCGCGGCATAGCGAGCAGTCCTGGGAGTGGTTGATGACGAAGCTGCCGAAGTGCTTTGAGTACTCAAGCGCGTATCTCATCACGTCGCTGCTGGCTACGGGCAGGCCATCGTCGCTAAACGCCACTGCGCCCGCCTGCGTCATATCGCCCATCTCTACGCATTTTTTGCCGTCCATCT
>NZ_CAUQHQ010000104.1:0-7859 GCF_963517995.1 uncultured Campylobacter sp. | reverse complement strand
GCACGCTCAATTTTGCTTCAAAACTCGAAAAATCATCTCGCGATACTTCGCCTTATCGTTATTACGTTCAAATTTGAAGTCAAATTTACCAAATTTTCCCACCGAGACCCGCATCTTGACGGTGCCAAATTTGGTTTAGTCAAATTTGGCACGCTGCGCGTTTTTTAAATTTAAGCCGCTAGCTTTAATAAAATTTGCAGTTAAATTTAGTAAAATCGGCAAAAATATTCAAGACGAAATAGGCGTAGTTTAAATAAATTTTTCTTGCCCGCAAAGGAGCGGACTGGTCGTCCGTGACTGCGGCGGGTATAGAAGAATTTATTCTAAAATCCGTCGTTTATGGGGAATTATAATGTTAGTTCATATTTGCTGCTCGGTCGACAGCCATTATTTTTTGCAAAGATTACGCGCCGACCGTCCGCACGAGCGTCTCATCGGCTATTTTTACGACCCCAACATCCACCCGTACAGCGAGTTTTTGATGAGATTTCGCGACGTAAAAAGGAGCTGCGAAAAGCTAGGCGTCGAGCTCATCTGCGGCGAATACGAATACGAGGCGTGGCTAGAGGGCGCAAAGGGGCTTGAAAACGAGCCCGAAAAGGGCAAGCGCTGCGCGTATTGCTTTGATTTTCGCGTGGGAAATTCAGCCCAAAAGGCGCTCGAGCTAGGCGAAAAATCTATCACCACGACGCTGCTGATGAGTCCGAAAAAGGACCTCTCGCAGCTTGAATCCGCGCTAAATAAGGCTGCGGGCGAATACGGCCTTGAAGCCTTTGCCGTGGACTACCGCGCGGGCGGCGGCACGAACGCGCAGTTTGAGCTTGCCAAAAAAGATAAACTCTATCATCAAAACTACTGCGGCTGTATTTTTGGGCTTAGCAAGCAGCGCGAGGCGCAAAAACTGCCGCTTAGCGAGCTTATGAGCGAGATTAGCGGGCGCGTGATGCCGGGCGGAATCGAGGAGCGTCTGGAGCTTTATGAAAAGGTGCGAGAGTGCGAGGCTGCGGGCGCGCCGTTTCATCTGTCGCGCAAGTATTTTCTAAACTACCGACTGCTGCGCGCCTACGTCAAATTTGGCGGCTCGGTCGTGCCGTCGTATTTTTTGCTCTACTCGCATTTTAAGCGCGAAAACGTCAAATTTAGCGTGAGCGAGGCGGCTCAAATTTGCGACGAGCTGCGAGACGGCGTGACGCTCTTAAATTTAGCTAAATTTAACGAGCTCTCGGGCGAAAAATTCGCTAGCGCAAACGAGCTTTGCCGCCGCCCTATCGCCGTATCTCGCGAGCTGGAAATCCGCCGCAAGCTGTGCGGAGAATTTAGCCAAAATCCTATAATCGTGCTGGATGAAATTCGCGCGGGCAGATACGAAATCTACGCCAAAAACGAGCTTTATAACGATAGTCGCGAGGTTTTGGTAGCGCAAATTTGAGCTAAATTTAATGCGCTCGAGATAAAAGGCGGGCGCGAAAATTTAGCCGCTAAATTTTACCCCGGCCAAATCAATAATCTTTTTCTTAGCAAAATTTGGCTAAAATCGGCTTTAAATTTTACTCACAAGGTTTAAAGTGATCGACATCGTTGAAATCCAAAAAATACTCCCGCATAGGTATCCGTTTCTACTCATCGACCGAGTGACCGAGCTAGAGCCAGCTAAACACATCGTCGCGTATAAAAACATAACGATCGGCGAGCCTGTGTTTCAGGGACACTTCCCTGGTCACCCGATATATCCCGGCGTCATGATCATCGAGGGCATGGCGCAGGCCGGCGGCGTGCTCGCGTTTAAGAGCATGAGCGACGAGCATCAAGCGGGTATCGAAAATAAAGTCGTTTATTTTATGAGCATCGACGGAGCGAAATTTCGCCACCCGATACGCCCCGGCGACAGGCTCGAGTACCGCCTAGAAGTGCTAAAACACAAGGGTAATATCTGGGTGCTAAAAGGCGAAGCCTACGTAGACGGCACGCTAGCGTGCGAGGCCGAGCTAAAAGCTATGATCGTAGATAAATAAGCGAGCCAAAATGAGAAATATCCATCCGCAAGCCGTCGTCGAGGACGGTGCGAAGATCGGCGAGGACGTAACGATCGAGGCCTATGCCTACGTTAGCAAAGACGCCGTGCTAGGCGACGGCGTACTCGTAAAACAAGGCGCTAGGATTGTGGGCGACACACATATCGGCGAGGGCGGTAAAATTTACAGCTATGCTATCGTGGGCGATATCCCGCAGGACGTGAGCTACCGCGCCGAGGAAAACACGGGCGTTCGCATCGGTAAAAACACGACGATCCGCGAGTTTTGCACGATAAACTCGGGCACGCACAAAGGCGACGGGATCACGCGTATCGGCGATAACGCCTTTATCATGGCCTACTGCCACGTCGCGCACGACTGTGTCGTCGGAAATAACGTCATCCTGGCAAACAACGCGACTCTAGCCGGTCACGTAGAGCTAGGCGACTATAGCGTCGTGGGCGGTATGACGCCGATACATCAGTTCGTGAGAGTCGGCGAGAGCTGCATGATCGCGGGCGCTAGCGCGCTATCTCAGGATGTCGTGCCTTTTTGCCTGGCTGAAGGCAACCGAGCCTATATCAGAAGCTTAAATTTAGTCGGTATCAGACGAAGGTTTGATAAAGACGCGGTCGAAGAGATAAACAGGGCGTATAAATTTTTATTTAGAAAAAGCGGGGATCTAAAGGCTGCGGCTAGCGAGCTTTTAGAGAGCGCAGCGAACGAACAGGTGCGAAAAATGTGCGAATTTATCCTAAGCACCAAGCGCGGTATCCCATTAGCAAAAGGAAGAGAATAATGGCGAGAAAATGTAATTTTTGCGGCGAGACGGAGTCAAACGATAGACGTCTTTTTGCGGATTTAGACAATAAGGCTTTCATCTGCGAATACTGCGTGAATGCTGCTTATAATATGATTTGCGGCGATACGAGCCTGCAAGAATCAAGTCCTGAAAATAAAACCGACAAAGACTATACGAATTTAACTCCAAAAGAGCTAAAGGCGGTGCTAGATAACTACGTCATCGGTCAAGATAAAGCCAAAAAGGTCTTTAGCGTCGGCGTTTATAATCACTACAAAAGAATTTTTAGAAAAGGCGAGATAGAAGACGATACGGAGATCTCAAAATCAAATATCTTGCTAGTCGGTCCTACCGGCAGCGGCAAGACGCTGATGGCACAGACGCTGGCTAAATTTCTAGACGTGCCTATCGCTATCTGCGACGCTACGAGCCTAACGGAGGCCGGCTACGTCGGCGAAGACGTGGAAAATATCCTGACTCGTCTTTTACAGGCCGCAGACGGCGACGTAAAGCGCGCCGAGCAGGGCATAGTTTTCGTCGATGAGATAGATAAGATCGCTAGGATGAGTGAAAATCGCTCGATCACGCGCGACGTGAGTGGCGAGGGCGTACAGCAGGCGCTTTTAAAAATCATCGAGGGCAGCCTCGTAAATATCCCTCCAAAAGGCGGCAGGAAGCACCCCAATCAGGAATTTATCCAGATAGACACCTCAAATATCCTCTTCGTCTGCGGGGGCGCGTTTGACGGTCTAGCCGATATCATCGAGCGCAGGATCGGTAAAAACGTGCTGGGATTTGGTCAAGATAAACGCTCAAAAGACGATAGGGAAAATTTGCTAGACGCGCTTGAGAGCGACGATTTGGTGCATTTTGGACTAATCCCGGAGCTAATCGGCAGACTTCACGTAGTCGCTACGCTAAATAAAATTACGCAGGATGATATGGTGCGAATTTTAACCGAGCCTAAAAACGCGATACTAAAGCAGTACCAAAAGCTTTTTGCGATAGATAGGGCAAATTTGAAATTTGACGACGAAGCTCTAAAAGAGGTTGCAAGGTTAGCCATCGAGCGAAAAACGGGAGCTAGGGGACTACGAAGCATAATGGAAGAGGTGATGACCGACATAATGTATGAGCTACCGGAGCTTGCGGGCTACGACGTGGTGATAACAAAAGAGGTCGTAAGCGGCAAAGAAAAGCCGATTTTCGTAAAAAACAATAAAATAAGCGCATAAGGATACAGATGATTTTAGACCAGTTAATAGGATTTTTTTCAAGCGATATGGGTATCGACCTAGGCACGGCAAATACGCTAGTTTTGGTAAAAGATAAAGGCATCATCATAAACGAGCCCTCCGTCGTCGCGGTACAACGCGAAAAATACGGCAAGCAAAAAATCTTAGCCGTCGGCCACGAAGCAAAAGAGATGGTGGGTAAAACTCCCGGCGATATCGAGGCTATCCGCCCGATGAGAGACGGCGTTATCGCGGATTTTGACATGACGGAAAAGATGATCCGCTATTTCATCGAAAAAACTCACCGCAGAAAGAGCTTCTTGCGCCCTCGTATCATTATCTCAGTGCCCTACGGCCTAACTCAAGTCGAGCGAAAAGCCGTACGCGAGAGCGCTCTAAGCGCCGGAGCTAGAGAGGTGTTTTTGATCGAGGAGCCTATGGCTGCTGCTATCGGGGCAAATTTACCGGTACGCGAACCGCAGGGAAACCTAGTCGTCGATATCGGTGGGGGAACGACGGAGATTGGCGTAGTATCTCTAGGAGGTCTGGTTATAAGCAAGTCTATCCGCACCGCGGGCGATAAAATCGACATGAGCATCGTAAACTACATAAAAGAAAAATACAACCTCCTAATCGGTGAGCGCGCTGGCGAGGATATCAAAATTTCCGTCGGTTCGGCTATCCAGCTACCTGAGGAGCTTAGCATCGTAGTAAAAGGTCGCGACCAGATCAGCGGCCTACTAAGCCGCGTGGAGCTAACGAGCGAGGACGTGCGCGAGGCTATGCGCGAACCGCTAAAAGAGATCGCAGACGCCCTAAAAACCGTGCTTGAGATGATGCCGCCCGATCTTGCCGGAGATATCGTGGAAAACGGCATCGTACTGACCGGAGGCGGCGCGCTGATCCGCGGACTTGATAAGTACTTAAGCGATATCGTAAAACTTCCCGTTTTCGTCGCGGACGATCCGTTGCTAGCCGTAGCTAGAGGTACCGGTAAGGCTCTTGAGGAGATTAAATTTTTACAACAACTCATAAATGAAGAGTAAATTTTTATTCGTCGCTCTTATAGGCGCGCTGGTATTTTTTTCGCTTGATAGGGGCGCGCTCATCTCGGGATACGTCGTAAATTTAAACAACCGCATAGTCGCCGCCTACGACGACGCTGTCAAATTTGTAAAAGACGGCGTAAACGAGCATTTTAGGCAGCGCGAAGAGATAAAGCAGCTTCGCGCTCAAAACGCCGAACTGGAAAAATCGGCGGCTTTGCTTTCAAGCTTCGCAAAGGAGCTAAACGAAATTTTAGTCGATAAAAACTCGACCGCCTACGAGCCTAGAGTGCAGCTCGTGCGAGCGCTAAGCTACGTAAATATCAGCGACTACGACAAGGTCTGGCTGGATAAATTTAGCGGCTACGACGAGTCTAAAATTTACGGGCTGATTTACCAAGGCAAGAGCGCGGGTATCGTCGTGAGCAAGGACGGCAACCCTATGGCCTTGCTGCAAAACGATCCAAAAAGCATATTCGCCGTATCAATCGGCGAGGAAAAAATCCCGGGCATAGCGCACGGGAGCAAAGACGGAATAACGGTAAAATTTATCCCCCAGTGGCTCAGCCCAAAGGAGGGCGACGAGGTCGTCACGAGCGGGCTTGACGGGATATTTTTCAGCGGGATTTCAGTGGGCAAGGTCACGGGCGTGATCCAAGAGAGCCTATATAAAAGCGCGGCCGTAAAGCCTTACGTAAGCATAACCATCCCCTCGTATCTATACGTCGTAACAAAGGAAAAATAATGCCAAAAAGAACCGATATTAGCACCATTTTACTCATCGGCAGCGGCCCTATTGTCATCGGGCAAGCGTGCGAATTTGACTACAGCGGCACGCAAGCTGCAAAGACGCTAAATCAGCTGGGCTACCGCGTCGTACTCATAAACTCAAACCCGGCTACCATTATGACGGATCCCGATTTCGCCGATGCGACCTACGTCGAGCCGATAACCAAAGAGAGCATCAAGCGTATCATAGATAAAGAAAAAGTCGACGCCATACTGCCTACGATGGGCGGCCAGGTCGCGCTAAACGTCGCGATGCAGCTATATGAGGCGGATATGCTTGGCGGCGTCAAATTTCTAGGCGCGAACCCGCAAGCGATCAAAAAAGGCGAGGATAGGCAGGAGTTTAAAAAGGCGATGCAAAAGATCGGCATGGACTTGCCGCAAAGCCAGTACGCCTACGATATGGACGAGGCACTAGCCGCAGCCGCAAACATAGGCTTTCCGCTCATCATCCGCGCTAGCTATACGCTTGGCGGCGCTGGCAGCGGCGTGGCGTATAATATCGACGAATTTAAAGAACTAGCCCAAACCGGCCTAGACGCCAGCCCGATACGAGAAATTTTGGTCGAAGAGAGCTTGCTGGGCTGGAAAGAGTACGAGATGGAGGTCATCCGCGACCGCAACGACAACTGTATCATCGTCTGCTCGATCGAAAATTTTGATCCCATGGGCGTGCATACGGGCGACTCTATCACGGTTGCGCCGGCTCTTACGCTCACCGACAAAGAATATCAGGCGATGCGCGACGCGAGTTTTAAAATTTTACGCGAGATCGGCGTGGATACGGGCGGCAGCAACGTGCAGTTTGCTATAAATCCAAAAACCGGCCGCATGATCGTGATCGAGATGAACCCGCGCGTGAGCCGCAGCTCCGCACTTGCCTCAAAGGCTACGGGCTACCCGATCGCCAAGGTCGCGACGCTGCTAGCCGTGGGTTTTAGCCTGGACGAAATCAAAAACGACATCACGGGCACGCCTGCTAGCTTTGAGCCCGTCATCGACTACATCGTGACAAAGATCCCGCGCTTTACGTTTGAGAAATTCCCGGGCGCGAACCCGTATCTAGGCACCGCGATGAAGAGCGTGGGCGAGGTGATGGCGATCGGCAGGACGTTTAAGGAAAGTATCCAAAAGGCGCTTTGCTCTATGGAAAAGGACTATTACGGATTTAACTTCGTAAATTTAGAGAAAAACGCGCTTATTTACGGTCTTAGAAACGCGAACGAAAGCCGCATTTTATACGTCGCGCAGGCGTTTCGAGACGGGTTTAGCGTGGCCGAAGTGCACGAGATGAGCAAGATCGATCCGTGGTTTTTGGATCAAATTTGGCAGATAGTTAAATTTGAAGAGCTTATCGATATGGATATCCTAAACGACGAGCCGCTGCTAAGAGAGGCCAAAACGATGGGCTTTTCGGACAAGATGATCGCGCATCTGATAAATTTAAAAGATAACCTCGACCTTGGTCAAAACGATATTTATTTTGCGCGCGAGAAAATGGGTATAAACCTCGAGTATAACGAGGTAGACACCTGCGCGGGCGAGTTTAAGGCGCTCACGCCGTACCTCTACTCGACGACGAATATCACGAAGCTACCGCAACTTTCAAATTTCGCGGAGTCAAATTTAAGCTCAAATTCGGCGCAAAAAGAGAAAAAAGTGATGATCATCGGCGGCGGTCCAAACCGCATAGGCCAGGGCATAGAGTTTGACTACTGCTGCGTGCACGCTAGCTACGCTCTGCGCGATATGGGCATCAAAACCATAATGTACAACTGCAACCCCGAAACCGTCAGCACCGACTACGACACGAGCGATATTTTGTACTTTGAGCCGATCGATTTCGAGCACGTTAGGGCCGTGATCGAGCACGAGAACCCCGACGGCGTGATAGTGCATTTCGGCGGTCAGACGCCGCTAAAATTCGCCAAACGCCTAAGCATAGCGGGCGCGAAAATCATCGGCACCAGCGCTC
>NZ_CAUQHQ010000103.1:0-7865 GCF_963517995.1 uncultured Campylobacter sp. | reverse complement strand
CTTCTGGACGAGTTTAAGATAAAAGAAAACGAAAACCGCGCTGTCTAAATCCACAGCGGAGGCAAAATACGCCGCGTGGCTCTGGGCGCGCTGATACTTAAAAAGCCAGATGTTTTGCTACTTGACGAGCCTACGAACCATCTTGACGTTTATATGGTAAGATTTCTTGAAGATATGCTAAAAAGCTCGCGTCAGACGATAGTTTTTATCTCGCACGATCGATACTTTATCGACGCGCTAGCGACTAGAAGCGCCGAGATCGAGGATGGCGCGCTGGCGTCGTTTGAGGGCGGTTACGCGAACTATCTAGCTAAAAAAGAGGAAATCCTAGCTAGCCTAGCCAAATCCCACGAAACGCTGCTAAAACAGCTAAAAGCCGAGGAGGAGTGGCTGCGTCGCGGCGTCAAAGCACGTCTAAAACGCAACGAAGGGCGCAAAGAGCGAGTACTTGCCATGCGCGAGGAGGCTAAGAAAAATCCGGGCGTAATACGCCGCGTTAGGCTCGAGCTTGAGCGCGCGAGCAAAAATTTTAATCAAACTCAAAGCGTAAACCGCAAAAAGATGCTATTTGAGATCAAGCAACTAAGCAAAACTATCGGCGGCAAGCAGCTTTTTAGAGATTTTAACGCGCGCGTTTTGCAAGGCGAGCGTATCGCGATAGTCGGACGAAATGGCAGCGGCAAAAGCACTCTTATTAAAATTTTACTCGGGTTTGAAAAGCCTAGTAGTGGAGAAATAAAGCGCGGCGAGGTGCGCGTGGGATACTTTGACCAGTCGCGAAGCGCGCTGGATGATGACAAGAGTCTCATCGAGACCTTTTGTCCAAACGGCGGCGATCACGTCATGGTGCGCGGGCGAAATATGCACGTCTACGGCTATCTTAAAAATTTCCTATTTCCTAAAGAATTTCTCGATAAACCCATCGGCGTGCTAAGCGGCGGCGAGAAAAACCGCGTGGCGCTAGCTTTGCTTTTTAGCAAGGAGTACGACGTACTCGTGCTTGACGAGCCTACAAACGACCTTGATATCGCTACTATCAATATCCTTGAAGACTACCTGCAAAGCTTTGAAGGCGCTATCATCATCGTGAGTCACGACCGATACTTCGTCGATAAGATCGCGCATAAGCTCTGGGCCTTTGAGGGGACGGCGATCGAGGTGCTACATCAAGAATACAGCGTCTACCTCGAGCTAGAAGACGAATTAGCCGAGCTTGGTAAATTCGAAGCGAGCCTAGCAAACGAAGCCGAGCAAGCGCAAAAACAAAAGAGCAAAACCAGCGCGAAGCTAAGCTACAAACAAACGCAAATTTTATCCTCGCACCCGGAAAAAATCGCCGCGCTAGAGGCTAAGATAAAAGAGCTAAACGCGGGCCTTAGCGATCCTAAAATCTATCAGCAAATCGGCCTAACCGCACTTTATAACGACCTAGAAGCGGCTAAAAGCGAGCTTGAAACGTTAGAGAACGAATACTTTGAGGTCTTGGAAATCGCCGAAAATTTGGAGCAAATTTGAAAAAATTAACTAAAACGGGCAGAGTTAGCGCTCTAAATTTACGCACGATTAAACGAGACGAGTTTATCGGCGCTAGTTTTGAGCTGGACGGGATTAAGTTTAGCGGCGTTTTTTCGGTGGATTTTAGTCTGGAACAGGGCGACCTCGTGCGCATAGAGTACGAAAGAGACGGCTTTATAAATAGAATAACCCTGCTTGAAACCCTGGCTAAAAATAGCAAAAACAAGAGCATGACGGCAAAAATTATAAACATTACGGTTTTTATCTCGCTTACACTTCTTGCTCTTTGTATCGCGGGCGGAGTGATTTTTTCTTTAATTACGGGCAGATTTGAGATTCGCGATTTTACCGATGTTATTAGGCTTATTGGCATTTGTTTTCTCGTTTGGTCGCTAGCGTACCATGCGATAGGAAAATTTAAAATTTTGAGACATTTTACTCGATTTTAGGCTTAAATTTACGTTTAGTCCGCTTAAATTTAGGCCTAAAATTTAGAAAAGATTAAAAATTTAACCCAAATTACCGCAGTTTGCCCGTAATTTTAATTAAATTTTTTATATAATTTCGCGTTTTATTAAAAGGTTTATGATGGATAGAAAAACTTGGAGTTCGAAAATAACGTATATTTTGGCTGTTGCGGGCGCTACGGTCGGTTTTGGCGCGACGTGGCACTATCTCGCATCGAGGTAGATAATCCGACCATCATACTTTATATCACATTTGGCATAGCTTTTATCGTTGCGATCATCTTTGACGTTTCAAAAGCTAGGGGTGCAAAGAGGGATTGCGGATAAATTTAACGTAAATTTTTTAAAGCACCTTTTTTAGGTGCTTTGCCCCTTAAATTTAGCTCAAAATTTAAGGGGCAAATTTGACCCATTTACTTTTTTTCGTTATTTTGAAATGAAGCTGAAATTTACAAAAAAGGAGAAAAATGATCAAATTTCAAAGGTCTAAATTTAACAACTCGGTATTTATCCCATCGCTTGTTGTCATATTTTTAATAACGGCATTTGCAGCGATATTTCCAAAATTCTCAAATGAGTTTTTTAAAGGCATGCAAAACTACATCGCGGCCAAATTTGGCTGGTTTTACATCCTGGCCGTCGCCGTCATACTTCTAAGTATCATTATCCTTGGCTTTAGCAAGCTTGGCGAGATCAAGCTTGGAGCCGATCACGTAAAGCCGGAGCACAAAAATATCTCGTGGTTTTCTATGCTTTTTGCCGCCGGCATGGGCATCGGACTTGTATTTTTTGGCGTGGCCGAGCCGCTCATGCACTATCTAAATCCGCCGCTCGGCGACGCGCAAACTATCGCAGCGCAAAAGCTTGCGATGAATATTACCTTCTTTCACTGGGGCATGGGCGCATGGTCGGTCTATGCTATCGTGGCGCTAATCCTTGCCTTTTTCTCGTACAGACACGGCTTGCCGCTCACGCTTAGATCGGCGTTTTATCCGATAATCGGCGATAAAATTTACGGCAAGATCGGCAACGCTATCGACACATTTGCCGTCGTAGCGACGCTATTTGGCGTAGCGACCTCGCTAGGATACGGCGTACTTCAGGTAAATGCCGGCCTTACGCACGTTTTTGGCCTGCCGACTATGCATATCACGCTTCTAATAGTGCTTTGTTTTGCAGCGACCATCTCAGCGGCAAGCGGCGTGGATAAGGGGATTAAAATTTTATCAAACTCAAATATCGCACTAGCTATATGTTTTATGTTTTTGATACTATTTTTAGGCGATACGACGCAGCTTTTAAAGTCGTTTGTGCAAAACAGCGGCGACTACGTCTCGACGCTTATTTCAAACACCTTTAACCTCTACGCCTACGAGAGGCAAAATGAGAGCTGGCTTGGCGGTTGGACGCTGCTATACTGGGCTTGGTGGCTATCTTGGTCGCCGTTTGTGGGGCTTTTTATAGCTAAAATCTCAAAGGGTAGGACGATAAGAGAATTTGTGATCGGCGTACTTTTCGTGCCAACCGGCTTTACCTTTGCTTGGATGAGCTTTTTTGGCAACTCGGCGATCGCGCTTGTTCAAGGCGGCTTTAGCGAGCTTGCGACGACCGTAAATTCCGACTCGGCTTCGGCGCTTTTTATGTTTTTAGAAAAATTTAGCTTTTCAGGCGTGCTAAGCACGATCGCAGTCTTTATGATCGTCATATTTTTCATCACTTCGGCCGACTCAGCGGCGATCGTGATGAACATGCTTTGCTCAAACGGCAAGGACGATACGCCGGTTTGGCAAAAGGTCTTTTGGGGCGTTACGGTGGGCGTCGTGGCGGCATTTTTGATGCTAGCCGGCGGTCTTGGCTCGCTTCAAGCGCTTACGATAACTACGGCGTTGCCGTTTGCTATCGTGCTACTTGGCGCCATTTACGGACTATTTAAAGCCTTGCGCGTCGATGCGACCAAAAAAGAGACAAATAACTTTAACAACATGCCTCTTAGCGATCTTTCAAAGCCTTGGCAAGAGCGACTAAGCGCTATCATCACTCTACCTAGCAAAAAAGACGGCAGTAAATTTCTAAACGAAGTCGTGCTAAAAGCCTTTAACGAGCTAAAAGATGAATTTGCCAAAAACGGACTTGAGGCAAATGTAACAAAAGCTGAAAATTTCGTAAATTTAAACGTCGGACTTGGCGACGAGATGGACTTTAGATACGGCGTATATCTCACCAAAAGCCAGAGCCCGGACTACACTAGAGAGCTTGAGGGCGACGATCTTTACTACAGAGCCGAGGTATATCTAAAAGAGGGCGGTCAAGACTACGACGTGCTTGGTTGGAGCGAGGCCACGCTGATAAACGACGTCATAGAGCAATACCGCAAACATATGCAGTTTTTACATGTCGTTAGAAAATAAAAAATTGGCGTAAATTTGCAGAAATTTACGCCTTTAAATTTATGCCAAGTAGCCTTTTTCTAATAATATTTACCGATTTTAATCCAGATTTGTTTTAAATTTCAAAGATGGTTCTAAAAACTTTAAATAAAATTTTTATATAATCTCTCTTTTTCGTAAAGGTATACAGATGGATAGAAAATCGTGGAGTTCGAAGGTAACGTATATTTTGGCGGTTGCGGGCGCGACCGTGGGCTTTGGCGCGACGTGGCGCTTCCCGTATTTAGTCGGGCAAAACGGCGGCGGCGCCTACGTACTCGTGTTTTGCATCGCGATGATCGTGATCGGTATACCGATGATTTTGGCTGAAAATGCGATCGGCAGACGCCTAAAATGCAACGCCGTGGACGCATTCGGCGGTAAAAATATAAATCCGGCGTGGAAAATCGTGGGCTGGATGGGGCTGCTTGGGGCATTTGGCATCATGGCCTACTACATGGTTATCGGCGGCTGGGTGCTAAACTACATCGCGCAGATCGCATTTGGTATGCTCGATCTCTCGCAGGTGCTTAGCTTTGAGGCTACGAGCGCGTTTTACGAGCAAAATATCGTGAGCGATCCGCTGGCTATCAGCTTTGCGACGCTCGTGTTCGTGCTCGTAAACTACGCGATCTTGGTGCAGGGCGCAGTCGGCGGAATAGAACGCTCGGCGAAGTACCTCATGCCGCTGCTTTTCGTGCTCATGATCGTGATGATCGTAAAAAACTTAACCTTAGATGGCGTGGCGCAGGGGGTCAAATTTTACCTCACGCCAGATTTTTCAAAGATAAATTTAAAGCTTTTCGTCGAGGTTTTGGGGCAGGTATTTTTCGCGCTTTCGCTTGGTTTTGGCGTGATGATCACGCTTTCAAGCTTTGTTAAAAAGGACGAAGGGCTGGTTAAAATCTCTATCATCACGGGTATCCTAAACACTCTCATCGCCGTACTTGCCGGTTTTATGATATTTCCGTCGCTTTTTAGCTACGGCGTTTCGCCCGATAGCGGCCCAAGCCTCGTGTTTAAGAGCCTGCCGATCGTTTTTTCGCATATGCCTTTTGGCGGATTTTTTGCGGTGGCGTTTTTTACGCTGCTGATGATCGCCGCGCTCACGACCTCGCTGCCGATCTACGAGGTCATCATCACGACGCTTCAAGAAAAATTTAAAATCAGGCGCAAAAGCGCGATTTTGCTGGTGCTTGGCACGATATTTATATTTGGAAATTTACCGTCCTTGATGGCTACGAACCTGCTTGCGGACATTAAAATTTTCGGTAAAAATATCTTTGACGCATACGACGCCATCAGCGCTACGATATTTTTCGTGCTGACTTCGCTAGGATGCGCGATATTTGTCGGCTGGGTGCTAAAAGACGAAGCCAAACGCGAGATAATGCAGGGCAGCGAAAAATATGCAAAACTCGTAAATATCTGGTTTTGGTATATCAAATTCGTCGTGCCGTTTATCATTTTGGTGCTTTTTATCAGCTCGTTTTACGATAATTTTTTAAAGTAAATTTGATGACAAATCTCATAAATTTAGCTAGCGGCGATAGATTAAATTTGCGCGTAGAGGGTCAAATTTTAGTTAGCCAGAGCGTCAAAAACGGCAAAACTAGGCAGACACAAAAGGAGTTTGCAAGCACGGACGAGGCGCAAAAAGCTTACGTAAAAAAGGAGTGGGAGAACCTGAAAAAAGGCTACGTCATGCAAAACGCGGGTGCGCTAGCTGGCGAAGCTAGCCTGCACGTATGTATCGGCGGCGGATACACGAGAGCGCTAGCATTTGCTGGCGCGGACGGCGAGCTTTTCGTCTATAAATGCGGCGGTTACAAAGAGAGCGGCGCGCTAGATGATTTTCTCATCAGGCTGGACGCGAGCGGCGCCGTAAAGCAGCAGATCGTCTTGCCAAAGCCGCTTGCATGGCAGGCTGAGTGCACAGGCGAAAATTTGCTGCTGGACTTAGATCACGATATTTTTAAATTTAACCCACAAACGGGCGAATTTACAAACGTCTTTAAAGAGCTAAAAATAAAAAGAAACGGCGATATTACGAGCTGCGTCTGCGCGTCCGGCAAGACGGCGGCATTTGCGGCTTACGGCCAAATTTACGTTTTGCGAGACGGGGGTTTTTCGTCTCTTGGCAAATACGAAACGGATCCTGGCTGCGGGGCTGCGTTTTGCATAGCGCTTAGCACGGATGGCGCAAAGCTGGCTATAAGCTGCAAACAAAACGAGATCAAAATTTTAAACGCTCTAAACGGAGAAATTTTAAACGAGATAAAAGAGGACTTCGGTGCGCTTAGCGACGTTTGCTTTTTGAAAGACGGCTCGCTGCTGGGCAGAGAGTATTATGGGGGCGGCCTAGTCTGTTTTGACGCCGCAGGCTCGCGGCAAACTACCGCGTGGATGCGGGGCGAATGCGCCAAGGCCCAGAAGATTTGCATTAGCGCGGACGGCTTGCGGCTGGCGCTAATTAGCTACGACAAGGCTCGTGTCGTCGATCTAAAAAGCGGGAAATTAGAACGCGAATTTAGCTTGGAGCATATCGTAAGGCGCTGCGAGGCCAAATTTGAACGCATAAACGGCGAGGAATTTTTGGCCGTGCGCACCGACTACGGCTGCTTTAGCCTTTATAAAATTTAAGGGAAGATATGTTTTATTTTTTACTCGGTATCTACTTTTTTTACGTTGCCGCAAAGGCGTGGCTGGCGATTTTGCAGATAGGCTTTATCCGCGCAGAGGCTAAAAAGCCGGCCGTCGTGCTAGAGCAGGGGGAGTATAAAACCGCCGCCGCCGCAGCGATAAGTAATCAAAAATTCGAGCTAATTAGCCTTCTTTATCACGCCGCGATATTTATGATGTGGGCGTGCTGGGGGCTTGGCGCGATATCGGGGCATGCCTACAAAACGGGAGATATAGGCGATAACGTCTTTATGGTTATGGTATTTTTGCTCGTTTCGTCGCTGCTAGAACTACCGCTAAATATCTACGAAACCTTCGTCAAAGACAAAAGGCTCGGCTTTTCAAACGTTACGCCTAAAATTTTTGCGCTTGATCTGCTTAAAACGCTCGCGCTAACGCTGGTTTTCGGCACGCTGTTTGTGTGGCTGGTGCTGCTTTGCATTAGATTTTTGGGCGATTTTTGGTGGTTTTGGGCGTTTTTGCTTAGCTTTGCCATCGCGCTTGTTATAAATCTCATCTACCCGACGCTCATCGCGCCAATTTTTAACAAAATGCAGCCGCTAGAAGAGGGCGAGCTAAAAAGCCGTATTGAAGGGCTTTTAGCACAGTGCGGATTTAAAAGTAGCGGCGTTTTTACGATAGACGCTAGCAAGCGCGACAACCGCTTAAACGCCTATTTCGGCGGCCTTGGCGCGACTAAACGCGTGGTGCTTTTCGACACGCTCGTTAAAAAACTAAGCCTAGAGGAGATAATTGCCGTTTTGGGGCATGAACT
>NZ_CAUQHQ010000102.1:0-7907 GCF_963517995.1 uncultured Campylobacter sp. | reverse complement strand
TAAAATGGGCAAAGATAAACGGTATAAATTTGCATTTCGTCTTTTCGCACCCGGCCGCAAAGCATACCTTTGAGCTAAACAAAGAAAATATCAAAGCTAAACTACGCGAGTTTTGGGCCGATAACCTTGCCGCGATCAAGGAAGCGGGCATCATGTTTCGCGACATAAGCTGCGAGGTCATATACCGCTTGCCGCGCGACGTGCAAGCCATGCAAGAAGAAAAGAAGCCATACGAGGAGCCATCAAACGGCAGCTTTGAAAACAGAGCCAAAGATCCATCCATAAGGCTAGGCTTTGAGCGTATAAGAAAAGCGATACTAGCCGATCTGGAAAGCGGCAAATCGGTATATAAAGGAAATATATGAGCGAAATTTTCGAGTTTTTAAAAAGCTCTAGCCTAACTAAGGACAGCTTTAACGAAAAGGTCGAGTTTTTAATAGAGGGCTTTTTAGTAAAGCAGCTTATTACGCTAATCTATGCAGACGGAGGCACGGGTAAAAGTTATATGGCCTTTGCCCTAGCTAAAAGACTTTGCAAAGAAGGCCAAAGGGTATTTTTCATAGACTACGACAACCCAGTAGGCGTACTCAAACAGCGCGGCGTAGATAGGCTACTTATAGAAAGCTACGAGAGCATGAACTATATCCAGCGCAGCGCGCTAGAGCTTTGCGGATTCGAGCTTGTTCTAAAGCTAGAAGAAAACGCCGTAGGTAAAGCTTACAAAGATTGCGTTTTTATCCTAGATAGCTTGCGGGATTTCGTAGATATCAATAACGACAACCGCATAAATAGACTATTTGGCGCGCTTAAAAATTTACGCGAAGCGGGAGCCACCGTGATCATCCTGCATCACTCCAACAAAGACGGTAAAAACTATCAAGGCAGTAACCATATAAGGAATTCTCTCGACGTTATGTATCATCTACTAAAACGCCCCAGCAAAGAAAACGAGTTAAATTTCTTACTTGAAGTAGCCAAAGAAAGAGCCGGAGTAAAAGATAGCGGTTTTTGCGTAAAAACGCTAAATTTAGAACTAAACGAGCTTGACGTAGAAGTAGCTAGAATGAGCGAATACGAGCTAAATTTTACTACCCTAGCGCAAAAAATACTAGCCGGCGGAGATCTAAACAAAACCGAGCTGCTAAACGCTATGAATTACGAAAAAGACGATAGAACGGCTAGGGATTGCCTCGATAAATTCGACGGCAAGCTATGGTTTAGCCGTAAAACGGGCAAGAGCGTGATATATAGTTGTAAAGCGGAGACTACAACCGATACAACTATTACAACTATAATGGAAAACACCTTAAATTTGGCGGTTTGAGATGAATACGAGCGAGCTAAAAAAATACTATATAAAAATGATACAAACATTGAAGCACAACTATTTCGTGGACGACGAGTGCAGAAAGATATATTTACAAGCGCAATTCGGCAAAGATAGCCTAAAAGAGCTAAGTATAGAGGAGCTTAGGGTCGTGCTAGAGGTCGTGGGATATAAGCCCCATAAAGGCGCAAATTTTAAAAAATCTACTCGTAAAACCAAAACAAGCAAAACATCTAGCTCGTCCTTGATGTCCAGCGAAGATCTAACGCCCGCTAAAGGAAGCCTATACGCCACCAAAAAGCAGCTTGAAACTATCGCCGGCATCTGGGAAGAGATAGCTAACGTAAAAACGGGTATGGCTCTAAGAGAGTTCATCTTTAGGATAGTTAAAATCAGGCCTTTACATCTTAAATTTCTATCAAGGAGCGATGCCGCAGACGTCGTGCAAGCCCTTATTCAAATGAAAGACAAATACTACAAATGATAAATAGCTTCGATCTATTCGCCGAGTTCTACAACCGCGTCAAAGAGAGCGAAAACATGGCCGATATCATCAAAGAATACGGCGGAGCCAATATCTACGTACCCAGCTACAAAGGTACGTTTAGAAACTACGATATACTAAAAGAATACGAAGAAGGCATAAAGCTAGGTAAACAAAGCCCCGTCGTCATTCGTGAGATCGCCGCAAAACATAATCTTAGCTATAACAGCGTTTGCGCTATAACCAAAGAGATAAGAGAGCCTAGTTTGTTCGAAAAAGAAATGATATAATAAGGAGAAATAAGTATGAAAGGCAAAATAATGCTAGAAAAACGATGTAAAATAGCTGTAAAAGATGCAGACTTTGTCAGTATAACCTGTAAAAACTGCAATACTACTTGCGATATAGCCATAGGCAATGCAAACAAGATGAAATACTGCCCCGTTTGCAGATATGAGATAAAAGAAAATTTACAAAAATACATAAGGACTCTTGCTGATACGAATTTTCATTTAGATGATGATTTTGAAATAGCGCTAGTAAGCGTAGAGAAAGCGTAGTAAGTGAATTTATCATGCCGCATAGAACAGACTGTACTAATTGGATGATAGGAACCTTAGAAGAAGTCGCGACTGAGCTAAATAATAAATACTCGGGCAGCCATTATTTAGAAGATGATAGATTGGTGGCCTATGCCAAAAGCGAGATTGACGGACACGAGTATTATTGCGTTGAATTTGAGCTTTTAAAAGCCGAAGCGTATATCTTGATAAATAGCATCGAAAGCTTAGGCATTAGAGTGATATCCGAACATGCGCCAAACGATACCGCCCTATACTACTTAATCCTATTAACAAAACCGATTAAAGAGTACGGTAAATAGCATTTTACTTTCTCGGTCTCTTGCGTCATAAATTTTGTGCATGCTATCTAAAGCCGCTCTCTACGAAATTTATGACTATTCTTTTTATAACTTCTTCAGTCCTACTAGGTAGCCTACCGCCTCTATCTACAGGCAAAAACGGCCTAGCCGGTATCTTTACGCTTTTACTTCGTCCAGCCTTATTGGTGCCGAATTGATGAACTAGCCCGTAAGCAAAGCCGTTTTTATTCGTATTATTAGATACCGTGGCTCTCTTGTCGTCTGCTTTAACTATCCATTTATCCGCCAAATTTCCATCCAATCTTAGAATATTAGAGGACTTTCCTAGTTTTTGTTTTTGCCTAATCGTACTAGGTTTCAAGGCTTGCCATTTTTGTCCGAACGGACTGCTCTCGTTCTCAAAACCGGCTTCTATTTCGTTTTGTAAGATATTGCCTAGCGTTTGCATTAGCGGCTTGGTTTTTTTCTCGATATTTTGCAGAGATTTTAGCTTAGTTTGCAGCTCTTCTAGGCCTTTAACTTCTATCATTTGCCTTTATTCCTTGAAAGTGGTATAATGAATGATAATCAGATGATTGATGATCGCAACGTAGTAGTCGATAGGTGCTCGCCTCGCGAGATCGGACCTGTATTGCGGGTGCAACTCCCGCCGTCATCTGATTTTAATAAATTGCGCTTCTTTCTCATTTGTCTTATCTACTTTGCTTGCCGTCGCCATATAATTGGTAAGCCCGAATTTCTTCAGTTTGTAGTTTAGGTCTATGACGATCTTGTTTATCTTGCTCGCGTCTTTTTCATCCTCAAACCAAAATACGATGTTTTTATTCACGGTATCTACGCTTACGGGAGTTTTATCGTCGGCTAAAGTTTTTACTATCTTTTTTATCTCTTCTATTCGCAAATCTTGCCCGTATTGCCCTTTGCGCTCAGGTCTGACGTGAAGTATGCCGTGCTTGTCCCCTGCTATATGCTCAGTCTCTATTTTGACGCCTAGCAGTTTTTCGCTCCTTCTTATAACGTCTTTACCTAGTTTTCCGAGTGCAAAGGCGACTATCGGAGCTTTTAAATTTTTCTTCACCAAAAGCTCGTCCACCGCGTCGTCCAAACTTTTTTGCCAAACGTAGATGTCTCGCTCATGGTCGAAGCTATCTAGGGATTGTTTTAAATTTTTCTTTGCAAGACTTGACGCAACGGCATCTAAAACCTTATCTTGCTTGTCTTTTAAAATTTCATCCGTTTTGTCGACCTTGCCCGGATTGTATTTGAAGTCTTTTTCTGCAGCCTGGGGCAAAAAAGAGCCGTCCGCAAGCGGTACGATACCTCTAGCTACGCATTCGGCCTCCGTAAGCACCTGCACCTTACAGCGGCACCCCCAACCGTTTGGCGGATAATTGGTATCCCAAAATTTATCCGTCTTGGGCAGGGTCTTGCCGTGAAGCTTCCTATGGGTTTCTCTGGTCCTGCCGTCTAGCACGGCGGTATAGCGGAAGTATTCGCCTAGGCTTTGCATCTGGCTTTCATACCTAGCCTTGGCGTAAGCCGTTCTCATGTTGGTATTAAATATAGTCCTTAGCCGCCTATTGCCTACGTAAATTTCTTTTTCTTCGCTGGTCTTTGGGTCTTTTACCTTGATATTTCCTAGCCAGCCTTTCTTTGCAAGCATAGGCTTTACGCTCTTTTTCCACTCGTCAAACCCGACGCCCTCTTTAAAAGCCTTGGTGAGCGAAGCCTGCGTATCTTTAAGAAGATCCAAATTCATCATCTTTGCGACGGTAAAAGCTTTTTTATGCGCATCATGCATGATCTCGTCGTAATCGAAATGGATCTCCGGCTTTTCGCTCTTTAAATATTCATAAACCGCCGTAGGCTCCTCGAAAAAGCTAAATTTCATCTAGATATCCCAACATCTGGGCATTGGCTACGGCTTTAAACATCAAGGGTTCAAGCTTTTCAAAGGGTAGATCGTAAAGCTCGTAAAGCTTATCGAAAGCCTCTTCATAAGTCTCGCTGCTTGCTATTAGTTTGTTTAAGGCCGCTTCTATCTCGCCATCTTCTATATCCATCTCGTCCGTGGCTTTATCAAATCTATCTATCGACTTCGCAGACGAGCCAAGCCCGTCTTTGCGAGCGGGAGTTTTCAACTCCCTGCACCCACCTAAAGCACACCGAGCCGTGCCAGGCTCGACGTACTCATTGAGCGATATTTGCTTATTTACCTTTAAATTTCGGTCTTTTTCTTGTGCTTGCTCGTTATCGTCCAGCTCGATATTATATGCAGAGGTTATGTATTTTTTCGTAGGCGTGAAGCCCATATCGTATAGCGTCTTGTCTCTTGCGGCGCGCTCGGTATTAGGAGCGTCTTCGTCGAATAGTTTGGCGTAAAGCTCGCCGTTATAGCCGTTTATCTCCTTAAAAAAGCTTATGGCCTTGTTCATGACGAAGACTAAAATTTTGCCGTCGTTTGCGGCCAGATCCTCTCTAATCTCGTTATGTGTCTTCGCTGCGGCATAGCTTCCCTCTTTTACGTCGCTAGTCAAATTTGCGCCTAAAATAGCCTTGCTGATTTGATTGTCGAGGTATGCGGGAAGCCTAGTAAAATCTACGTTTGAGGTAGGCTGCACGAGGGTGATCTCCTCGTCCGTGTCTATGACCGCGCTATCTCCGCTAAGCATAGCTTGCACTTCCGCAGCCATTTCGTCGGGCTCGTAGCTAGTTTTTGCTATCGCCCAGGGTGATCCGAATTTTTCTAAAAACCTAAACCAAAACTTCAAGCTGGCGTTTTTCATTTTGACGGGGAAATACAGCTTTTTAAGTAGCCCGTCTCCGTATACTTTTCTAAAATTCGCCCTGTTTAATGCATATATAACTTTTAAAGGCGGGATACTCTGCTCGCTTCCGCCGGCGCTAAACACGAACTCGCTCGCGTCGTTAAATTTAAACTGTCTAAAATCGCGCTGCACGAGTCTTGGGTATACAAGACCTTCTTTTTCTTTATAGTTGACCTCGAATACGTTTAACCCGTAAAGATAGGTCTCTAAAATTTGGCTGACGACGTCGGGGTTAAAAATCTTTTTAAATTCGTCCTTAATTTTTTCATCGTCGCAAACGATTTGGATCTCTTTTTTCTCGGTCACGGACTTGCGGCTCACGTCGCACTGCGTAACAGTAAGATCGGCTAGTATCATATCCATATCGTCGTCGCCAATACTGGAAACTCCCGTATTTATCAGCAAATCTATCAGGGTACCGTTTTGAGGGATGAGAGCCGCTTTCTTGCGCTGCGGCTGCTCGGATTTATTTTTAAATAATTTGTCAAATATCATCTAGTGCGCCTTTTTACTTTCTTTTTTAGTTTCGTTAGGTCGTATGCGCCCGCCAAGCTGTCGGGCGCGTCGTCGTGCTTGGCTTCGGGATACTCCGTAAGCTGCTCGATAAGCAGGCTTTGGCTTTGATGAAAGAGTATTTCGCCGTCCTCTATAGGTACTTCAAGCTCCTCTATTCTTTGCCCTTTGCTTGCGGTATTATTCACGCCTTTTAAAGGTAGTTTAACGCCTATCTCAAAGGCCTTTTCTCTGATCCAGCCCCTAAAAAACTCCTGCCCGCCGTTGCTCTCTATCGCGCAAACGCGGCATTTATAGAGCTGATTAAGCCTAATGATCTCTTTGATAGTCTTTTTGGTCTTCATGACCTCTACTATGCTTTCTGCTACGTAGATCTTGGTTTCTGCCTTGCTTACTCCTAGCACCGTTATAGCCGTATAATCGCTCTTTTTCTTTTCGCCTGCGGGGTCGATATACATCACGAAATAATCGCACCTCGGAAGCTCTCGGTAAAAACGCATACTCTCTTTGGTGAAAATTTGAGCCTCGCTTCTAGGATCGTTTTGCTGCTCTTTGTTAAAAGATTTCAAGTTTTCGGCGCGCTTTTGCATGAGCTTTAGGATCGGTAGCGCATCGTCCCAAAGCACCCGAGAACCCTCATCCATCAGGGCTTTGTTTTTTAGATAAAACGTTTCGCTAGCCTCTTTTGAAACGTTTTTGTAAAGCTCTGCCCATCTCTCCCACAGATCCATTCGCTTTGGGAAATTTATGATGCTTTGATATTTCTTGGCATTCCAAAATTTAAGCTTTAACTTTCGCGCCAGCACGCTATCGGCGTGAAGTACGGTGCCGATGTAAAGCACGTCGAGGCTACCGTCTACGCTACCCAAATTTAAAACCGCTTCGTCTAGCCACTCCTCGAGCTTGTCGCGCTGCTCTTTACTGCGCACGTTGGTGTCGTTTTCCAGGTCGTCTAGGACTACTAGATCGGGGCGGTATACGCCGAATTTTACGCCGCGCAGTCTTTTACCCGAGCCAAACGCCTTAAGCTTGACTCCGTTTTTAGAGACGAACTCGCCTATCTTCCAATTTTTACTTGCGCCACAAACGTGCGGGAAGTCCATTTTTAAATTCGCGTTGTCCTCAAGCTCGGCTTTGATGGCTTCAAGACACCCTTCGACCAGTTCCACGGCGTCTGAAATTTCGACGATGAAGCGCTTCTTGTTAAAACAAATACACCAAAGCGGAAGAAGCTGCGAGCAGTACGTGGTCTTTGCATGACCGCGCGGCGCGGCGCGGGCGTATTTGTCTCCGCTTGCGTTTTGCGTCATAGCTTCAAAAATCTGCGCTAGATCCTCGTGAAGCGCGCAAGAGCTGCTAATGCTAAAATAGTGCGGGAAATAAGTCCTTGCAAAAAACATAAAATCGCGCTCGGCGCGTTTTACTCTTGCGGCCCTATCTTTTGGCGACAGAGGGCTATTTAGATGTATCTGCTCTTTTAGCTCGCCGCTAAGCTCCTCTAGCCAGCCGTAAAAGTCTTTGCGCGTGAGCTTGCTAAGTTCCGGCTCCACGGCGCCCGCTTGCCTATGGCTTTCGCGGCTATCCTCTAAAAAGCTATCCAGTTCGTCTTTTGAAAAAAGCATGTACTCTTCCTAAACGTCGAGCTCTTCGATAGCTTTGACGAACTTCTCGCTCTCGATGAGCTCTACGAGTTTTTTAATACACTCTTTGTTCTCGTCGTCTTTAAATTTATCGACTACTAGCATAATGACCTTTTTGGCGATGCTTAGGCGGTATGCTGCCGGATTTTCGTAGCTTGCAACTTTGGTCATCTTAACGAAGCTATCGCCTATCTTTGAAAGCGCCTCGGCCTTTTTGCCCGCAGGCAGTTCG
>NZ_CAUQHQ010000101.1:0-8094 GCF_963517995.1 uncultured Campylobacter sp. | reverse complement strand
ATGCAGTCCCACTGCTTTTGGATTTTGTCGTACTCGGCCTGCGTTTGTTTACAGCCTTTTTCGGCAGAAAACTCATCCTTAGGGATAAAGGTCGGGCGGATTTTTCTTAAATTTTCGATAGAAGGCTCCCAGTCTACGACGAGATCGGAGATCACCCTAAAATTTGCTAGCGGGGAGATCGTTATGACCTCTGGATTGTCGTATGTTGCCAGCAGCTCTTCCATTTTTTCGTCGCAAGCTAGCACCGAGTGTCCGTTTACTCTCACGCCGCAAGCGCCGCAGATAGCCGATCGGCAAGATGCGGTGAAATTTAGCGTCGCGTCCAAATTTTGCTTGATAAATAGCAAAAGCGATAGCAAAGTCTTGCCCTCTATATCTTTTTTATCCACGACGTAGGCTTGTTTGTAGTGTTGCGTACCGTCGTATCTGTCGATGATTATTTTCATTGCGGTTTCCTTCCGTCAAGCGAGAATTCCGTGACTACGACGTTTTTATAGCCAAGCTCTAGCTTGCCGTCGTTTAGCGTCACGATGCTATGTTTTAAGAAATTTACGTCATCTCGTTTAGGGTAATCCTCCCTGGTGTGAGCTCCTCTGCTCTCCAGCCTTTTGCGCGCGGCCAAACAGGCGCAGCGAGATAGCAGGATCAAATTTCCCAGCTCCACGTAGTCGGTAAAGGCCGTATTCATAACCGGATTTGCGTTTGGTACGCTTAGCTTATCGTAGCGAGCCTGTATATCCTCTAGCGCTTTTTCTAGGGCGTCTAGCTTGTCCTGGGTCCTAAAGATACCCATATTGTCCCAGTTTTGTTTACCTAGCTCCTCGCGCAGGAGATACATTTCGTTTGCTTCGCCTTTGCCGTTTGCGACCTTTTTAAATTTCTCGCGCCATTTTTTAGCTAGCTCTTCGGTGTTTTTGCCGCTACCAAAACTAGCCGTTTTGGCATACGCGCTAGCTCCCTTGCCGGCTAGCTGACCCGTTACCACCGCGTCAGAGAGCGAATTTCCTCCGAGACGATTAGCTCCGTGGATAGAGACGCACGATGCCTCGCCGCCCACGTAAAGACCTGGCATCTTCGTGCTCATATCGTCAAATTTATCCACCTCTATGCCGCCCATCGAGTAGTGCGCAGTAGGCCTGATCGGCACCGGCTGCTCTACTAGGTCTAAATTTTCAAAAAGCAGTGCGGTGTGTCTGATTTTAGGCAGTTTTTTCATTATGGTTTCTTTACCCAGATGCCTAACGTCGATGAGTACGTATGAGCCCAGCCCCTCGCCGTAGCCGCGTCCCTCGCGGATCTCGGTCTCGATAGCGCGAGCCACGACGTCGCGAGGAGCTAACTCCATCTTCTCGTGGTAGTTTTTCATAAATCTCTCGCCTTTGTTGTTTAGCAGATATCCGCCCTCGCCGCGAGCCGCCTCCGTGATGAGAGTACCGCCGTTTGCCACGCCGGTCGGGTGAAACTGTATCATCTCGGGGTCTTCAAACCCAAGACCCGCTCGCACCGCAGCCGCTACGCCGTCGCCAGTGGCGATATAGGGCACCGAGGTTCTGTTGTAAAATATCCTCGTATACCCGCCCGTAGCCACCACGAGAGCCTTGCAAAGCACGGGAGTGATATCTCCGGTTTGGAGATTGCGCAGCACTACACCTTCGCATTTGCCGTCCTCTACGCCGATATCTAGCAGCTCGTAGTCCATTAGAAATTTAACGTCGTTGCTAACCGCCTCGTCAAAACAGGCATGCATAACTATGTGGCCGGTTTTATCCGCCGAGTAATTACATCTGCGCTTTGAGGCGCCGCCCATCATCCTTTGCGCTACGCCGCCCGGTACGTCGCCTTTTTTAGCATCTACGCCGCCGCTTGGATTTCTGGAAAATAGCGTGCCGATATAGTCCATCTCGGCTATCGCTTTGCCGGCTAGCTCGCAAAATTTGATCGCTGCATCCTGATCTACTAGATATGCGCCGCCTTTAACCGTGTCGTAGGCATGCAGCTTATACGAGTCGCCGTCAGAAAAATTCGTCACGCCGTTTATACCGCCCTCGGCCATACAGGTGGCGTTTCTTGAGGGCATCATTTTAGTAGCTACGATGACGCTAAGTTCCGGGGCGGCTTTTCTAGCGGCAACCGCTGCGCGCAGTCCGGCGCCGCCCGAGCCGATGATGAGAATATCGCAAGAAGGAAGCCCGTTAGCCTTACCGCTAAAAGCCTCTTTTTTAGAAGCTTTTTTGCTTGGCTTTTTGTCGTCGCAGCCGCTAAGCGTCAAAGCTCCGACGCCGATACAGGCTCCTTGCAAAAACCTTCTTCTGGATAAATTTTCGTTCATTTGGTATCCTTTGTTTAAACTCAAATTTCGCCGAAATTCTAGTTTATTATTACAAGCCTTTATCGCGCGGATAAAGACGCCTTAATCTTGTGCCTTTCTGAGACGGAATTATAATACTTTTTTTTTAAAAAAATATTAATATTACACCGTTTATAAACTAAAAATTTAAAAATATTTTATCATCTAGGTATAAATTTTGAAATCAAATTTCAATCGCATACCAAATGCCCAATCGTGGATTATGCCGCGATTTTGATAATTTCGGCTAAAATTCGTAAATTTACATAAATGCGATTTTACCGATATTAAATCAGATAAATTTGCTCTTATTAGCGGTATAAATCGATCAAAAAGTCAAATTTAAAGCATTCGGTAAATTTGCTTTTCGTATTTTGTGCGCTTTTATTTAAGCAAATAAAAAAAATATCACGTAAATATCACAAAATCTCAGTTTTTTAAATTTAAGCAGTTTTTTTATACAATCATTTAAATTTAAAACCGCGGAAAATAAGATGAAATTTATCCCCAAAACCTTGCCTTTCGTAGAATTTATCGCTCTTATGGCGCTTCTAACCTCGCTTGGAGCTATGAGTACCGACGCGATGCTGCCGGCACTCATGCAGATCGGCCTAGACCTTGGCGTGACGCAGATAAATCAAACCCAGCTAGTCATCTCCTCGATGTTTGCGGGCTTTGCCGTCGGGCAAATATTTTACGGGCCGCTTAGCGACTTTATCGGGCGACGAAACGCCGTGCTGCTAGCGCTTGCGATATTTACGGCAAGCTCCTTTATCTCAGTCGTCACGAGCGATTTTACCGCGCTTTTAGCGAGCAGATTTTTCCAGGGACTAGGCGCTGCGGGCCCTAGGATCATCGCGATGGCGCTTATCCGCGATCTTTACGAAGGACGCGCGATGGCTCGCGTGATGAGCTTTATCGCGGCCATTTTCATCATCGTGCCCGCACTCGCTCCCATTATCGGCGGCTTTATTTTTAAAATTTATAGTTGGCGCAGCATATTTTTGATGCTTACTTTTATGGGGCTTGCTTGCCTAGCGTGGTTTGGACTGCGCCAGAGCGAGACTCTGCCGGCGCAAAATCGCAATAAATTTAGCCTAAATTTGATAAAAAGCGAAGCCGCGCAGGTAGTGAAAAACAGACGAACCGCAGGCTACACGATCGTTTTGGGGCTGATTTTCGGGATGTTTTTGAGCTATATCAGCACCGCTCAGCAGATTTTTGAAGTGAGTTACAAGCTGGGCGAGGAGTTTCCTATCTACTTTGCTATAAATGCTCTAGCTCTGGGCGCCGCGTCGATGGTAAACGCAAAGCTCGTGATGATCTACGGCATGCGCTACCTCAGCATGCGCGCTATGGGGGCGTTTTGCGTTATCGCAGTCGCATTTTTGCCCGTCGTCGTCGCGTATGACGGAGTGCCGCCGCTGTGGGCTTTTATGGCGTTTTGCATGAGTAGCTTTTTTTGCGTGAGCATACTTTTTGGCAACCTAAACGCGATGGCGATGGAGCCGATGGGCAAGATTGCTGGCATGGCGGCCGCGCTGATCGGCTCGGCTTCGACCTTTATCTCGCTTCCTATCGGCGTCGCGACCGGGCAGCTGTTTGACGGCACGCTACTGCCGATGGTTGCGAGCTTTGCGGTTATCGGAGCGGCGGCGTTTGCGCTGCTTTATAGGACTTCAAAAATTTCCGAGGAGTAAATTTACGCAGGCCGGATTTGATCAAATTTGAGCGGTAAATTCGGCCGTCCTTTGGTTTATTTTAAAACCTTGCCGCGCGCAAAAACGCCTTATAAAGCAAATTTGCGCTATTATTTCGCAAATTTAAAGGCAAGATATGAAACCAAAATACAACTTTTTCAAAAACTCCAAATTTGCATTCGAGGGGCTTGCCGCGATGCTAAAAAACGAGGCGGCGTTTCGCTTTGAGCTTTGCGTTACCCTCCCGCTCGCGCTAGTTTCGCTATTTTTACCCGTTTCTGCGACGCAGCACGCGCTGCTGATCGCCGTTTTCGGACTCGTTTTAGTCTGCGAGTGCCTAAATACCGCGATCGAAGCAGTAGTCGATCTCGTTTCGCCTGGCTTTCATCCGCTAGCTAAAATCGCCAAAGACTGCGCCTCGGCCGCCGTTTGTCTTTCTATCGGCACGGCTGCGATAACTTGGGCGTGGGCTATTTTTTCGCTAATTTTTTAAGAGCGGGGCGAAATTTGACGGCAAAAACGGTAGCGATTTCGCGCTATTAAATTTACGCCGAATTTAACCGCCTACTTTAAAAGCCGCCAAATCCCAAAAATCCGTCGTTTGGCTAGCAGGGCGCGTAAAATTTATAAAAATACGGCTAAATTTAACCGCAAAACCGCGTAAACGCGCCGCCGTTTGCAAAACCAGCAAGAGAGCAAGCTGCAAAAATTTAACCCGTCTTGCGCTAAAATCGCGCCGAATGACTAAAGCTTTAAGCTTTTTTTGGATAAAGTTTCACTCTTATTATCAGTTTAGGAAAACTATGAAGCTACGTATTTCTTGGTTTAAATTTACGCTTTTAAACGCCGTTTTCATCGCCGCGTTAAATTTCGGGCTGTTTAATTTTATTTATTCAAGGCTTAGCTTTGAAGCTCATCCGCTGACGGCCGCAAGCCTGCCGGTTATATATTTTTCGCTGCTTTGCGCACTGTTTTCGCTCGTTTTTTTGCCCTATCTAGCTAAGCCGGTTAGTATCGCGGCGATTGCCATTACGTGCGCTAGCAGCTACTTCATGCAAAGCTACGGTATCATAATCGATAGCGAAATGATAAGAAACGTCGCGCAAACGGACGCGGGAGAAGTACTAAGCTTTTTAAATCCAAAACTCGTTTGCTATATGCTATTTCTGGGCGTTTTGCCCTGCCTTTTGGTCGCTTTTACGAGGATCGAGTACGGCGGCGCTAAGCGGCATATAAAGATCAAATTTCTAACGTTTATAGGCTTTTTTGCGCTAGCGGCTGGGCTATTTTTTTCGCAGACTAAGTCCATTATCCCGTTTTTTCGCGAAAATAGCTTCATCAGGGCCTACAACCTGCCGTTTTATCCGATTTACGCGACGCAAAAGTATATAAAACTCGAGTTTTTTAAGCCCGAATTTAAACAAATCGGTCTAGACGCTACGATGAAACCAAGCAGCGAACGACGGTTAATGGTGCTAATCGTCGGCGAAACGGCTCGCGCGAAAAACTATTCGCTCGGCGGCTACGCCAAAAACGACACGAATTTTTACACAAAAAAGGAGCCCAATTTAGTCTATTTCAGCGATGCTCGCTCGTGCGGAACGGCTACGGCGGTCTCGCTACCGTGCTTGTTTTCAAAATCGACAAGAAGCGAATACAGCAGCAAAGAATTTAGCCAAAACGCGCTTGATATCTTAAAACGCGTCGGCGTCAAGGTCGTGTGGCTGGGCAATAACTCGGGCAAGTGCAAGGGCGTTTGCGACCGCTTGGACGCCGGCGACGTCGAGTATTTTGACGCCGGATACGATACGAACATGCTGCCCTCCCTCAAAAAACGCCTCCAAAATCTCGCGCAAAACGAGATCATCGTCCTGCATCTGCAAGGCTCGCACGGCCCGGCATATCACGCCCGCTATCCGAGCGAATTTCGAAAATTTACCCCGACTTGCGACACGAGCGAGCTAAGCTCCTGCGATAGCGAGAGCATCGTAAACACCTACGACAACACGCTGCTTTTTACGGATTTTTTTGTTGACGAGGTGATAAAGGCAGTCAAGGACGCGGGCGGCGATAAAAGCGCGGTTTGGTACTTCTCCGATCACGGCGAGAGCCTAGGCGAAAACGGCATTTATCTGCACGGTATGCCCTACGCAATCGCGCCCGAGACGCAAAAGCACATCCCGATGATGGCGTATACGAACGATGAAGCGACGCTAGCTCGCCTGCGCACGCAAAAAGACGACGCCGTCTCGCACGATAATGTTTTTAGTTCGTTGCTCGGCTTTTTTGGAGTAGAGACAAGAGAGTACGATAAAAAACTTGATATATTTGGCGAGTAAATTTTGCTTTTTGGCGGCTTGTCTTTTTCCGCCATACGTCGTTAGAAATTTCGCCGAAGCTCGGTTACATACTACTCGCATGCGCCCTTGCTCGGCTTATTTCCGCCTCGTCTAAAGAAAAAATACTTCGCCTTGACTCTTTGCATTCAAACTTACAAATTTGATGCACCGAGACCCGCACCTTTAAAATGCTAAATTTGGTTTTTAAATTTGATACAATGCTTGAAAGTATCTTTTTCTTGTTAAGGGGGAAGGGGCTTGAATTACGCTCTGCTCTGCAGTTGCGAGGCAAAGCCGAAGCAAAAGAGCTCCCTTTTTTCTTTTATTTGGGAGAGGAAGGGGATTCTACTTACGAAGCGTCGCCCCTTCCTCTCCCAAGCCCTCTCTAACCCCACTGCACGTGAGAAGTTGCTGCACTTCGTGCAGGTCTAAATTCGACGCTAATGTGCTGCGTATTTAAATTTATGTTTTCGCGATGCGGGTCTCGGCAACTCAAATTCATGAATTTGACTTCAAATTTGAACGTAAAACGATAAGGCGAGGTATTTTTTTGCTAGACAAGGCGGAATTTAAATTTTAAGCGTAGGCTAGACAGATAGTCTGCCGAGCTTAAAATTTAAATTTCAACGCAGTATAGCGAAAAAAGACAAGCCGCAATTAGCAAGAAATTAATCTCTTTGCCAAATTATTTTTTTTCCAAACCCCAACGCATTATGCGTAAATTTAACCCAGCCCAGACTCAAACTATAAAGACTCGGGTTCATCGCCAAAGCGTAAGGAAAGCGAGCGAAGTAGATTTTGCTTTGCTGTGCGGTCGCGGGAGCAGCTAGAGCGCGAAACTGCACGCCCTCTATCTTGCCGACTATTTTGGTATCAAGCGCAACCGTGCCGGCTACGTTAGGTTCAGCTAAAAACGCCTTCACGTGAGCGCTCTCCTTGCCGCCTGCTACGATAAAAGCCAAATTTCCCTCATCAAAGGCGTAAAAGCAGCTTGCGCAGTAGGGCTTGCCGTCGTCTAAAACAGCAAGGCTAAGCAGGTGCATTTTGCGGATAAATTTTAAAATTTTTTCATCCATTTCGTCTGCCTTAAGCGCTAAAAATTTGAGCCAAATTTGCCGACAGCCGGCTAAAATTTAGCGCCAAAAAGCAAGCCAAAATCAGCCAAAAAGCAAAGATAAAAAGCTCAGTTCTGACAAATTTAGCTCCAGCTTTTTCGCGTCTAAGCAAAGTCACTACAAGCCCTGCCGCAAAGCCGCCGATAAAGCTAAAATAGTGTACCGCCGCGGGCTTAACGAAGCTTGGCAGTTTGCCCGCGAAAAATAGCGAAAATATCGTAAGCGAGATCAAATTTGCCAGTAAAAAATAAAACGCGACGACGGGAATTTGCGGGAAAAATCCGTGCAAAACGAAGCTCAAAACGGTCGCGCTAATGAGCAAAAATACGCGCGCGGCAAAACAGCACATTTTCATCCTTTTTTGAGTGATTTTAGCGCAAGGGGTATTAAGAAAAAAGAAATTTAACCGATATAAAGCCAAAAGGACGGCAAAAATCATGAAACTACAAAACTACCAAAGCGCGAGCCTAAAAAGCTTTGATTTTAGCTTTAAAACCAGCAGCGGAGACGAGATAAATCTAAAAATGTACGACAACAAAACAGTAGACTACTCTAGTGCCAAAACAGCCGGCACATCGGCATCTGCACTCACT
>NZ_CAUQHQ010000100.1:0-8104 GCF_963517995.1 uncultured Campylobacter sp. | reverse complement strand
GCCATTTAGACGTCATCAAACGCGCTATAAAGATCTTTGACGAGGTCGTCGTCGCAGTAGCGGCCAGCGAGAGCAAAAAACCGCTTTTTAGCTTGCAAGAGCGCGTCAAAATGGCTAAAATTTCAACCGCAAATCTAAAAAAAGTAGAGGTCGTCGGATTTGATAACTTACTCGTGGATTTTGCCAAGAGCCGAGGTATAAACATCGTCATACGCGGTCTTCGCGCGGTTAGCGACTTTGAGTACGAGCTGCAAATCGGCTATGCAAACGCCGCACTTTGGGATGAGCTTGAGACCGTTTATCTGATGCCAAGCCTCCAAAACGCCTTCATATCAAGCTCAATCGTGCGCTCGGTTTTAAGCCACGGCGGAGACGTCAGCAAGCTGGTTCCAAGCGAAATTTTAAAAAATTTAAAGGCGGCTCGCGACTAAATCAGACCCATAAGCACGGTAAAATTTGATGTTTTTAGACGGAAATTTACGTAGCTTTTGCGTCAAAGCTATTTTTGGCGCATTATTTAATGTATTTTAAATTAAAATGAAAGCACAGAGCGTAAGGTAGCTCAAAACAACTAAAGATTTGCTTTGGGGAAATCGGGTTGTAAATTTGGCGACAAACGCGAGTATATCGCTTTGCACTTTGGGTAAAAAAGGCTAAATTTATAGCAACAAAAAATAGCTAAACTAATTAAAATTTGGAGATAAAATGACTGAGCAAATGAGTGAAATAAAAAATCTACGCAGGCTTTTTGAAAACGCGAGTAATGACTATTTAGTCCTAAAAAACAAGGCTGAGGCGCAGGTCGTAAACAGGCGCTGGGCGTCTACTAGCTATATAAATTTAGAGCCGTTTTACTTTGAGCTTTACTGTTTTTCAAGGGGTAAAATTTTAAAAGAGCCGCCCAAAAATCTAGCAGATGCCTACGACTACGGATTTGACGCGCAGGAGCGGGCGGTTTTGATAAAGCAATACGCGGACGAGGAGCGATTTTACGAGGATTTTTATTTTTACGGACAAGACGAGGTTTTGGGCTATAGATTTGATTATTACGACAAAAAATGCGTGAGCGTACAAAGATATGTTTATGAGGGCGGTCTATTAGTTAATATTTACTCTGCATTTATAGATAACGGATACTGGATTGAAAATTTTATTTACTCAAATGCTAAACTAGCGCAAAAGCAGTGGCACGGCATAGACCGGCTCGGAGCGAAAATAGACCGCGACTATTTTTATGAGTACGACGAACTAGGCGAGCTAAATTCGATAACTTTGGAGGGAGGCTACGTCTGCTATAAAAAACCGGATAAAAAAACGAGCTACAAAAAGCTATACGAACTAGCCGCGCAAAGGCTACTGTCCGCGCTAAAAGAGACGATCAAAATGCACGCGCCGAGTCAAAAACTTTACTGCATAAATTTAGCTTACGACGGCGAGGTTTCGTTGCCGCCTATTATAGGTTTTGGTACGCAAAAGCAGCGCGAGGAGCTTTGCCGAGAGGATAAAAGCCTAATCATCTGGAACGTCGCTGATTACGAATTTAGCGCCGAGATAAACGAGGATGACGAAACGGCGAAAATCTTTGACCTTTTTAATCAAGAAACGCAGCTAAACGATAGATATTTGCAGGCTAAAAAGCTAATTTTAGAGTGCGCAAAGCAGCTAAAAGCAGATATTTGCGAGCTTGAAATAGACGCGACGCCGGATTTTGTTATCGTAGCTAGCTATCATGACTTAGGCGATTTGCGTAAAAATTTTAAGGCGATAAACCCCGAACTAATCGACAAATATAAAGGCTTGATTTAAAATTATATTTAAAATATTTTTGTGTTTTATTAAGATTTAGCGCAAAAAATCTTGCGGCGTTTTTGTGCAGTAGAAACAAAATCGCCCTAGTCTGGTTATGTGTTACGCGCTTTAAAAGCCGCTATTTAGCTATAAATTTGTAAAATACCGCTCAAATTTAAAGGCGAAAAATGTACGTGATTTTTGAAGGTATCGACGGCGTAGGCAAAAGCACCCAGATAGCGCGGCTGGCGGCTGTTTTCCCGCAAGCAATCGTGACCAAAGAGCCCGGCGGTACGAAGCTTGGCGAAAATTTGCGCGAGATTTTACTAAAAGAAAATGGTCTAGATAAAAGGGCTGAAATTTTGCTATTTTTGGCCGATAGAGCCGAGCATTCTGGTAAGATAATAAAACCCAACTCGGATAAAATGATTTTGAGCGACAGGGGCTTTGTTTCGGGCATGGCCTACGCTCTGGCGGGCGGAAATTTTAGCTTTGAGGAGCTTTTAAGCTTAAACAAATTTGCCCTGCAAGGAAATTTTCCACAAAAAATAGTATTTTTTAAAGCGGACGAAAGCACTCTAAGATCGCGCCTAGGCTCGCGCGCGCAGATGGACGGCATAGAGGCTAGGGGATTTAGTTATCTACTAAGAGTGCAGGACGCGATGGAAGAAATTTTGCAAAAACTAGACGTCCGCTACGTCACAATAGGCGCTGCCCTGGACGAAGAAAAAATAACGAATTTGATAAAGGAGTTTATAAGTGATTAGCGCATTAAGGGGGATGAAGGACGTTTTGCCGCCCCAGTCTGGACTTTACGAGAGGATAATCAAAATCTGCGAAGAGGTCGCGAAAAACTACGGATACGAGTTCGTGCTATCTCCGCACCTGGAGCAAACAGCGCTTTTTCGCCGCAGCGTCGGAGAAAGCAGCGACATCGTGGGTAAGGAGATGTATCAGTTTGAGGACAAAGGCGGCAACGACGTTTGCCTGCGCCCTGAGGGGACGGCGGGAGTCGTGCGCGCATTTATCGAGGCTAAATTTGACCGTGCGGGAGGCGTGAGACGGTACTTTTACCACGGCTCGATGTTCCGCTACGAACGTCCGCAAAAAGGACGTTTGCGCGAGTTTCATCAGTTTGGCTGCGAGTGCTTCGGTGAACCTAGCGTTTATGAGGATGCGAGCGTTATTTTGATGATAAACGAGATTTTCTCGCGCCTTGGTATCAAAACCAAGCTACTTATAAATTCGCTCGGAGACGCCGCTAGTATGGGCGCATACCGCGAAAAATTGGTTAAATTTTTAGACGAGCACGAGGGGCAAATTTGCGAGGACTGCAAGCGCAGAAAGCTGACAAATCCTATCCGCGTGCTAGACTGCAAGGTCGAGAGTTGTCAAAAAATCTATGAAAGTGCGCCGCTGATAATTGGTAGCCTAAACGACGAATGCGCGGGCGAGTTTAAAAAGCTGCAAGAAATTTTAAGCGGCAACGGCGTGGAATTTGAGATAGATCCCAAGCTTGTACGCGGGCTTGATTACTACTGTAAAACGGCGTTTGAGTTCGTTTCAAACGAGATCGGCGCACAAAGCGCGGTCGCGGGCGGCGGACGCTATGACAGGCTAGTCGAGTACCTAGGCGGCAAGGCTAGCTACGGCGTGGGCTTTGCGATGGGTATCGAGCGCATAATGGAAATCCTAGGCGGCCGCGAGAGTGAGAGTAAAAGAAGCGGCGTATATATCGGCGCGATGGACGCCGATGGCGTGGATGCGGTCTATAAAATAGCGATAAATTTAAGAAAAAGCCTCCCGGTTCTCGTGAGCTACGAGCCTAAAAAACTACAAAAGCACCTAAACGCCGCAGATAACGCTAATGCTAGGATTTGCCTTTGCGTCGGCGAGGACGAGCTAAAATCAGGCAAAATTTGGCTAAAAGATCTGAGCGAAAAGGCTGAGAAAACGATTGATTTGGCAGATCTGGAGACTGAGCTTAAAAGGATTTTTAATGTATGATTACGGTTTAAATTTGTGGGGAAACAATAACTTCATCATCGAAAACGGTAAAATTTGCGTCAATACCGGCTCAAAGCCCGCCATCATCGACATCGTAAAAAGCATCAGGAGCGAAGGCTACCGAGGCCCGCTATTGCTGCGCTTCCCTCACCTCATACACAAGCAGATTTCGCAAATTTACAAAAGCTTTGAGAGCGCGAAAAACGAATTCGGCTACAAAGGCAGCTTTAACGCCGTCTATCCGCTAAAAGTAAACCAATATCCGGGCTTTGTAAAAAATCTAGTCCGTCACGGTCAAAAGTACGGCTACGGCCTGGAAGCGGGCTCAAAGGCCGAGCTACTGCTAGTTATGGCGTATAACAACGAAGGCGCGCCGATCACCGTAAACGGCTTTAAGGATAAAGAGATGATAAACATCGGCTTTATCGCAGCTGAAATGGGACACAATATCACGCTAACGATCGAGGGATTAAACGAGCTTGAGGCTATCATCGCGATCGCAAAAGAGCGTTTCGCGCCAAAGCCAAACATCGGTCTACGCATCAGGCTGCATAGCAGCGGATCCGGTATCTGGGCTAAAAGCGGCGGCATAAACTCCAAATTCGGCCTAACTGCGACCGAGCTAATCGAAGCGGTAAATTTGCTAAAAGAGGCAAATTTGCTCGACCGATTTAATATGATCCACTTTCACATCGGTTCGCAAATCACCGAAATCCACCCGCTAAAAAAGGCTCTAATCGAAGCAGGAAACATCTACGCCGAGCTGCGAAAAATGGGCGCAAAAAACCTAAAAGCTATAAATTTGGGCGGCGGCCTAGCCATAGAGTACTCGCAGTTTAAGGAAAACTCGAGCCGAAACTACACGCTTAGCGAATACGCCAACGACGTGGTTTATCTGCTAAAAACGATGGCGACGCAGCGAAACGAGGTGGAGCCAGATATCTTTATCGAGAGCGGCCGTTTCGTCTCGGCTTCGCACGCCGTGCTGGTTGCGCCCGTTTTGGAGCTCTTTAGCCAGGACTACACCGAGGAAAAGCTCGTACTAAAAAAGAAAAATCCTCAGTTAATCACCGAGCTAAACGACCTGCTAAGCACGATAAAACCCTCAAACGCGATAGAGTATCTGCACGACAGTATCGATCATATGGAGAGTATACTCACACTATTTGATCTAGGCTATGTCGATCTGCAAGACCGCTCGAATGCCGAAATTTTAACCCACCTAATCATCAAAAAAGCGGCTAAAATCCTCGGCACCAAGCAGCACAACGCCGAGCTTTTAAAGCTACAAGAAGAAGCGCAGGAACGCTATCTCGTAAACTTCTCGCTATTTCAGTCGTTACCTGATTTTTGGGGCTTAAAGCAAAATTTTCCTATCATGCCGCTTGACCGCCTGGACGTGCGCCCTACCCGCTCGGCGTCGCTGTGGGATATCACTTGCGATAGCGACGGAGAGATAGGCTTTGACGACGAGGAAAATCCTCTGTTTTTGCACGACGTAGATGTGGAGCAAGAGGAGTACTTTTTAGGATTTTTCCTAGTCGGAGCATATCAGGAGGTGCTGGGTATGAAGCACAATCTCTTCACTCACCCGACCGAAGCTACTATCGAGATAAACGAGAATGGGTTTGAAATCTCGCACCTGCTAGAGAGCCAATCGATCCTTGATATCATGGAGGACCTTGACTACGACATCTACGAGATCCAAGACATCCTAAGCGAGCGAATCGAAAAATCAAAGCTCGTAACCGACTCGCAGCGCAAGCAAATTTTAGGCGAAATGTATCTGTTTTTAAACGATAACGGCTATCTAAAAACTATATCTTAAATTTAATAAAGGAGTAAAAATGCTATCAAAAAGAGTTCAGGTGCTAGGCGAGAGCCTAACCATCGAAATCAGCACCAAGGCAAAAGAGATGAAGGCCCGCGGCGAGGACGTGATCAGTTTCGGCGCGGGCGAACCGGACTTCGACACGCCCGAGATCATCAAAAACGAGGTAAAATCTGCCCTAGATAAGGGCTGCGGCAAATACACAGCCGTAGCGGGTACGCCCGAGGTTAGAGAGGCAGTCGCCGCAAAGCTAAAGCGCGACAACGGCCTAAACTACGCGCCAAATCAAATCATCACCAACGTCGGCGCCAAACACTCGCTTTTTAACGTATTCCAAGCACTAATCGACGAGGGCGACGAGGTCATCGTACCGAGCCCATACTGGGTGAGCTACCCAGAGATGGTCAAATTTAGCGGCGGCAATCCCGTTTTTATCGAAACTAGCGAAAAGACCGGCTTTAAAATCACTCCCGAACAGCTAAAGGCGGCGATCACTCCTAGAACTAAAATTTTAGTATTAAACAGCCCTTGCAACCCGACGGGCGCGATATATAGCCGCAAAGAGCTGGAGGCGCTAGGCGAAGTGCTAAAAGGCACGAAAATCATCGTAGCTAGCGACGAAATGTACGAAAAGCTAAACTACGAGGGCGAATTCGTCGCGACCGCGGCGGTGAGCGAGGATATGTTTAACCGCACGATCACGATAAACGGCCTAAGCAAATGCGGCGCGATGCCAGGCTGGAGATTTGGCTACATGGCTAGCCCATTTAAGGAGCTAAACGCCGCGGTAAACAGGCTACAAAGCCAAAGCACGAGCAATATAAACTCCCTAACGCAAGCCGGCGCCATCCCTGCGCTGCTCGGCAAAGCCGACGAGGACATCGCGTATATGAAGGGCGAGTTTAAAAAGCGCCGCGACCTAGGCGTCGAGATGATAAACGCTATACCGGGACTTAGCGTGCTTAAGCCCGATGGCGCGTTTTATCTTTTCATAAACTGCTCCGAGGTCGAGCCTGATAGCATGAAATTTTGCAAAGAGCTGCTAGAAAAGGCAAAGGTCGCCGTGGTGCCCGGCGTAGGGTTTGGTATGGATGGATACTTTAGGCTATCTTTTGCGACTGATTTGGAGAGTATCGCAAAAGGTATCGCAAGGATCGGCGAATTTGTAAAAAGCTATAAAAAATAGCGTAAATTAGGCTTAAATTTGACGCGGCATAAATTTGCGGCGTCAAATTTAGGTTTTAATAAATTTAGCTTCCATAAATTTGATAAACCTAGCATCAAATTTAAATCGTCGCTTTAATCCAAATACTCAAATTTCTCTTCAACGTTCATCATTACCTCGCAGTCGCAGTATCCGCCCTGCTCTTCAAGCCACGCAAGCACGCTCAAAACGTCTTTTACTTCCAAATTTGAGAGGATTTGCTCGGTGAGTTTTAGGCTGTGATCGCAGCCGTGTGTGTGAAGCTCGGCGTCCAAAAGCTCGAAAAGCCGTATAAATTTATCCTCGGACATAGGTAAATTTTGTCTAAATTCGGCTAGTTCTTTTTCTTTTATGGCTTTTAAAATTTCTTTTCTTTTGTTTTTTTCCATGGATTTTTTCCTTCAAATTTTAGTTTTTCTTAAAAAATCTCGCGATCTTAGCTTGCAGTTTGAAAAAGTCGGCCAGCTCCATTATCGGATATGCACCCGCATATTTTTTACCGCCCGCGATATCCTTTGACACGCCGCCGCGCGCCGCTATCTGGGCAAAGTCGCCGATTTTTAAATGCCCCGCAGAGCCGCTTTGTCCGCCCATCACGACGTTACGGCCTAGCTTTGTGGAGCCTGCGAGCCCTACCTGAGAGACCAGTATCGAGCCGTAGCCTATCTCGCAGTTGTGGCCGATTTGCACGAGGTTATCGATCTTGGCGTAGGCTTTTACGACCGTACTTTCAAACACGCCGCGATCTATCGTCGTGCACGCGCCGATCTCGACGAAATCCTCTAAAACGACGTTGCCGTTGTGGTAAATTTTCACGTGTTCGCCCGTTTTCGTGTGCGCGTAGCCAAAGCCGTCGCTACCGATGACGGCGTTTGCATTGATGCGGCAACCGTTGCCGATAACGGTGTCGTTGTAGATGACGACGTTTGGGTGGATGACGCAGTTTGCGCCGATTTTTACGTTATCGCCGACGTAGACGCCGGCCATCACGAGCGTGTTGTCGCCGATCACGGCGCCTGAGCCCACGTAGACGTTTGGCATTATCTTTGCGCTTGGCGAAATTTGCGCCGGCTGCGGCTGGGATGCTAGAAGCTCCTTTGCGAAATACTCGCTCAAAATAGCAAAGGCAAGGTGCGGGTTTTCTACCACTACCGCCCTACTTTGCGCGCCGACGAGCTCTTTTAAATTTGACGCGACTAAAATCGCGCCCGCCTTTGAGCCTTCGATAAATTTAGCGTTTTTCTCGCTATCGCAGTAGCCAAGCTCGCTAGCTC
>NZ_CAUQHQ010000099.1:0-8231 GCF_963517995.1 uncultured Campylobacter sp. | reverse complement strand
GGATTATTTTTCTTGCGGCGGCTTAGCGTTTGCATTAGCCTTGTTAGCTCGTTTTCGCGCCCAATGATCGGATCGATCTTGCCATCGGCGGCTAGTTTGGTTAAATTCGACGAGTATTTGGCGAGGTTTTGGAAGCTTTTAGCGCGAGCCTGCTTGTCGTCTTTTGCGTGGTGTTTGATCTTTTGCGGATCGACGTCGTAAAATTCTAAAATTTTAGCCCCGTACGTGTCGCCTCTGGCCGCGATTTTAAAGAGCAAATCTCTGATACCGACGTTTTTATCTTTTAGCTCGGTGTTTAGCTCTTTAAAAATTTGCTCCAAAAGCACCGTCATGCGCGGCTGTTTGTGGTGCGGGACCTGCTCGTTGGTTTGCAGTAGATAGTTTTTTAGATCGTTTTTTAGCCCCTCGACGTCGGTGAGTCCGGCCTCTGCTAGGATATCTCTAGTCTCTTCGTTTAAATTTACCAGCACGAAAAGCACGTGCTCGCTGGTTAGATACTCGTGAAAATTCGAGTAGGCAAACTGCCCGGCCTTTTCTAAAAGATAGCTTAAATCCGAGTCAAACATTATTTCCTCCTCTTTGCGCCTTTTGCGCGCCCGTTTTTACGGGCTACTCTTCCTCGACGACGGCCTTTAGCGGATAGCCCGCTGCGGCTGCGGCTTTTAGCGTTTGGTTTTGTTTGGTTTGGGCAATCTCTTTAGTATAGACGCCCGCCACCCCGCTACCTTCGTTGTGTATTTTTAGCATCACGGCTACCGCGCTTTGCATATCGCAATTAAAAATCTCTACCAGCACGCTAACCACGAAATCCATGCTCGTAACGTCGTCGTTTAACAAAATAACCTTAAATTTGTGCGGAAATTCGGGTTTTTCCTTAAGGGCGACGTCTCGCTCCCGCTCGGTGGCGGTTTTAGCGGGCATTTTTGATTCTCTCGTAATCTTTCGTCATCGCGTCTAGATGGATGCCGCCTAGATAGTATTTCACGCCGAATTTTCCGCTATCTACGTCGGTTAGCTCCTGATATACGCCGCCTTTTAGCACCATTTTTATCGGCACGCTCTCGAGTCGCTCATATTTTATATCCTCTAAAATTTGCGCGGCAAGCCTGTCGTTGATTTTAGTGTCGTTTGAGATGAAGTAAAAGGCGTTGTATTTTTGCGCGAAATTTTCCACGACGTATTCGTTCGTGACGTTTTCAAAGTGTGTGAGAGCCACTATCGTAAAGTCGTTTAGATTATCGATCTGAAATTTAGTGAGATCGGGCGCTTCTTTTTGACACGGCGGACAAAACGTGCCGAATATATCAAACATTAAAATTTTATCTTCCTCGCCCTTGATGACAAAGCCGCCCTCGACGCGCTTTAGCGTGAGGTCTTTGCCAAATACGCTCTTTAGCGCGATCTCCTCGCCCGTTTTATAGCCCTCTATCTTTACCGGAGCCTTTGCCGTCTCGTCCTCGCCGCAGCCTGCTAGAAATATCGCGCAGACTAAAGCCGCAAAAATCGCCCTTACGGTTTTTTTCATATTATTTTCCTTGTTTTGATCTTAGCTCGGTTATGCTTTCGCCGCCAAAGCCGTAGTCGTCGGTGCTAACTTCCTCTATCACGACGACGGTTCTGCTCGCGTCGCGCTTTAGCGTATCGCCTAGTAGTTTTGTCACGCCTGCTATGAGCGCGCGCTTTTGCTCGGCGCTTACGGCCTCTTTTTCTTTTGTGATTTTTATATTTACGTATGGCATCTGCTTTCCTTAAGCGTATTTTTTCATCGCTGCACGCGCTTCTTTGTCGGCTTCTTTACGCTTTATCGTCTCGCGCTTATCGTGCAAATTTTTACCTTTTGCCAGCGCAAGGCGCGCCTTTACTATATTTTTGTCGTTTAGATAGAGCGCTAAAACCACTAGCGTGAGGCCCTCTTGCGTGACTTGACCGAAAATTTTATCTATCTGCTTGCGGTGCATCAGCAGCTTTCTAGGAGCCCTTTCGTCCGGGCGAAATGCCGAGTGCGTCGTGTTTAGGTGGCTGATGTGCGCGTTTAGCAAAAACAGCTCGCCCTTTATCACGCGCGCGAAGCTATCTTTTAGATTTGCGCGGCCCGCCCTTAGAGCCTTTACCTCGCTACCCTTTAGCACGATGCCCGCTTCGAAGGTCTCGATGATGCTAAAGTCAAACAGAGCCTTTTTATTTTTGGCTAAATCCTTACCCATTTTTTACCTTTTATTTTAAGAAAAACACGCTAGCGCCGCTGCCGCTGAGGAAAAAATCTTTAAATTTATCCATCTGCGGATAAATTTTAAAGCACGGCGCAAAAAGATCGTTTAGTTTGCGATTTTCGTATCGCTCCAGTAGCTGCGCCGTCGTCATCTCGCGCATTTTTGCCGCTAGACTTACGTCGATACTATCCATAAAATTTACCCTAAATTCTCCGTAAACCGCAGGCGTCGAGCAAAAGACGCTCGGCGTTAAAATTTCTACCGCGGGCACTTCGTCGTTAAATTCACTTATTATCTCGCCGATACCGCCGACGTTTGCCGCCTCGAAATCGCTAGCGAAAAACGCCACGTCCGCTCCGATATTCGCGCCTATTTTCATCAAATTTTCGCGAGTTAGTTTTAAATTTAACTCCTCGTTCGCCATCTTTAAAAACGTAGCCGCGTTTGAGCTGCCTCCGCCTAGACCCGCACCTAAAGGGATTTGCTTTTTTATCACGATTTTATGCGAGGCGAAAAATTCGTCCAGCTCATCTTTAAAGCCCGCTTTTTCTAGCTCAAATTTGGCCTTTAAAACGATATTGTTTTTGATATTTTCATTATCACACTCAAGCACGAAGCCGCTTGATTTTTCAAAAAAAATTTCGTCGTAAATATCGCGCCGCAAAACAAAGCGAGAGACGATCTCGTGGTAGTTGCCGCGAGTACCTACGATCTTTAAAAAGGAGTTTATCTTCGCGTAGCTTTTCATTATTTTACGATTTTATCGCTGAGCTCTTTTAGGCTCGCTTCGCCCGCGCCGTTTAGGGCCTGTTTGTTTTCCGCCGCTACGTCTTCTACTAGCTCTGAGCGCAGGATCATCATATTTTTAGGCGCGTCGATGCCGATTTTTACGACGCCTTTTGAGATGCCTACGACAGTGATTTTGATATCGTTTCCCAGCATTATGCTTTCGTCTTCTTTTCTTGCGAGTATTAGCATTTTTCGACCTTATTTAGTTTATATGTTACGGTTTCGTCTTTGATTTCAATGATACTAAAAAATTCATCAAAGTTTATTAAATATAGCCCCTCGGCGCCAAATTTTAGCTTTTCTACGCTCAGTTTTTTGCCAAGCATCACGTCTGCGGGATCGCCTAAATATTCGTTTTGCGGTAGCGAAATATAATCAAGCGGATTTAAAAACTTCTCGTTTTCGTAAATAAATTTACCTTCGCTCACGCGTTTTAGCGCGCTTAGAGTGGCTTTTGCGCCAAGCTTTTGGGCTAAAATTTGAGCGTACGAGCGCACGTACGAGCCCTCGCTAACGCTAATGCGAAAGCTTAAAAACGGATGCATATATGCCCTCAAATTTACGTCAAAAACGCTCATCGTTTGGCTTTTTAGCTCAAACTCCTCGCCCGCTCTTGCTAGCTCATATGCGCGCTTGCCGTCCACGTGCTTGGCGCTAAATTTGGGCGGTACGTAAGCGATCTCGCCCTTTAGCTCGCTTAGCGCCGCTTTTACGTCTGCTAAATTTAAAGGCGGACAAAGCGCGATCTCCTCGATATTTTCGTTATCTAGGCTAGCGCTTGTAGCACCTAGCCACATCGTCGCTTCGTAGATTTTTGGCGTTTTATCTATATAGTTAAAAAGCCGCGTGTGATTGCCCAGGGCCACGATCAGGCAGCCGCTGGCAAACGGATCTAGCGTGCCCGAAAAGCCCGCCTTTTTTACGCCGTATTTGCGCTTTAGCCTACTTAGAAAATGATTTGAGCTGATGCCTGCGGGCTTATTTGCGACAAAAAGCGCGTTCATTTAAATTTGACCTTTGGAGGTTGCGTTAAATTTGCGTCGTTTTTTAAATTTGATCCGCGAGCGTCAAATTTGAGCGCATAAATTTGATCAAATTTGACGTAGTATTTAGCCTGCAAGGCCTCAAATTTACTCATTTTTACACCGCTTTTTCGACGAAGCTAGACATTATCTCACGGCTGATTCCGCCGAAATTTATCGTTAGCTTTAGCTCTTTTTTGATCTTAGTTACCGCCGTTACGCGTCCGATACCGAAAATTTTGTGCTTAACAAGGTCGCCTTTTTTGTATTCGCCCGCAGCTTGCGTTTGCGTTTGGATGATGAGACTGCCGCTGCAAACGCCCGCCTCGCTTAAAAATCTACTCTTTTCCAGCCTCGTTCGCTGGCCTTTATAAAAGCGTGAATTTACAAAGCTTAGCGTCAGGGTTTTTTTGGCGCGGGTGATGGCGACGTAGGCTAGGCGTCGCTCCTCTTCGATGTCGCTACCGTCTCCTAGAAGCGGGAAAAATCCCTCCTCAAGCCCGATCACGAAAAGATGCTCAAACTCAAGCCCCTTGCTAGCGTGAATGCTCATGATCGAGATCGCCTCGCCGCCGATGTTGTCCTGCTCGCTTTGTAGCGCGATCTCGTTTAAAAACTCCTCGATAGAAAAGCTTGGGTTTTGCTTGATTTGATCTTTTATCATCGCGTAAAACTCGTCGATGTTTGCCACGCGCTCGGAGCCGTCGGGCAAGCTCTCGTAGTATTTTTTGATGCCGAATTTTGCTTCTAGTTTATCTACTAGCTCATAGGGCGAGTCGCACTCTTTTAGCTCCCTTAAATTTGCCGCAAATTCGCCAAGGCTTGAGACGATTTTTTTGCTTAGATCCTTGTCGTTTTCGTCCAGGCTAGATATCGCTTCAAATAGCGAAAGCTTATGCTCGAAGGCGATTTTTTCGATCTTTGCGAGGCTTACTTTGCCAAGGCCGCGTTTTGGGCGGTTGATGACGCGCTTTAGCGAGAAGTCGTCGTTCTCGTTTGCGACCAGCCTTAGGTAGCTGATGACGTCTTTGACCTCGGCGCGCTCGTAGAATTTAACTCCGCCGACCATTTTATACGGGATTTTTTCTTTGGTTAGGCCTTCTTCTAGCGAACGGGAGAGGGCGTTTATGCGGTACAAGATCGCGATATCGCTAGCCTGCGCGCCGCTATCAAGCAGCTTTTTGATGCGTTTGGCTACCTTTAGACTCTCCATCGTTTCGTCGTCTGATTCCATTAGTGCGACGTCCTCGCCGCCTTCTTTGGTGCTTTTTAGTTCTTTGCCGAGGCGGTTTCTGTTGTGATCGATGAGCTCGTTTGCCGCGCGTAAAATTTGACTCGTCGAGCGGTAATTTTGCTCTAGTCTTATGACTTTGGCGTCTTTAAACTGATCTTTAAAATTTAATATATTTTCGATTTTTGCTCCGCGCCAGCCGTATATGCTCTGGTCGTCGTCGCCCACGACCGCAATATTTTCGTGCGTTAGACAGAGTTTGCGCAGGAGCTTATACTGCAAGTCGTTGGTGTCTTGGTACTCGTCCACCATGATGTAGGAGTAGCGCTGCGAGATTTCGCGCGCTAGAGCCTCGTCCTCGTCTAAAATTTTATAGCTAAGGCACAGCAGGTCGTCAAAATCCACGAGATTGTTTGCCGCCAAGTACTCCTCGTAAAGCTTGTAGATGTTTGCTAGCTTTGCGTGGTAGCCGTCTTTAAAATTTTGCCCGTTTGCAAAGATATCGCCTTGATTTAAAACCTCTTCTACGCTTAAAAGCGAGTTTTTAAAATTTGAGATTTCGTTAGCTAAAACCGAGGTTGCGATGTCGCCCTCAAAGCCTTTTAAGATGCGCTTTTTATCGTCGGTGTCGATGATGACGAAGTTGTTTTTGCGCTTTAGGCGGTCGATGTAAAATTTCAAAAACAAAAGCCCGAATTTGTGAAAAGTGCAAAGCAGCGGAGTGAAATTTTTGCAGGCGGCGCCTAGCATATTTAGCGCGCGGGTTCGCATTTCGCTTGCGGCTTTGTTGGTGAAGGTTAGTGTTAGGGTGTTTGACGGCGGGATGCCAAGCTCGCTTATGAGATAGGCTAGGCGAGTGGTGATGGTTTTGGTTTTGCCGCTGCCGGCTCCGGCCAAAATCAGCATCGCTCCGTCCGTATGCGAGGCGGCCTCGCGCTGGCTCTCGTTTAGGTCGTCTAGTAGATCGGACATTAAATTTCCTACTTTTTCGTTTTAAGATTATTAAATTCTAACAAAATAAGCTTAAAAATCGCCGTTGTTATAAATTCGGGTCAGATTAAGAGCGTTTTTAGATATAAATCAATACAATGTTAAAAAGATGATTTTATAAGCTGATATAATAATAAGGAGTCTGATGTGATCAATGACTTTAGTAAATTTTATACCTTTATGGAGATAGTTAAGGAGCGTAGTTTTTCAAAGGCTTCAAGAGCGCTGGGTATCTCGCAGCCTGCAGTTACTTTGCAGATGAAAAAGCTTGAAGAGGCGCTACAAACCACGCTAATAATGCGTAAGAAAAACGGCATCGTCCTAACTCGCGAGGGCGAGAAATTTTACAAACTCTGTACTCAGTTTGAAAGCGCGATGTTTCGTTTTAAAGACGAGCTAGCGCGCATAAAAACGGACAAAGCGCCGCTAGTCATCGCCACCACGCAGCTTATCGCCGAGGCGGTCATATCGATGTTGCTGGATAAAATCTCTCAAAGCGTAGGCAGCGAGCTAGATATCAGGATAAAAGAGCAAAGCGAACTCATAAACTACCTAAAAGACCGCCGCAGCGACATCGCTATCATCCTGGAGCAGTCGCTTGATAGCAGCTTGCTCGTTAAAAAGCTATTTGACTACGAGCTGATTTTGGTTTCAAATAAAAAAATCGCCGAAAGCGTGAAGGCCGAGGAGCTGGTTAAATTTAAATTTATAAAAGATAGAACCAGAAACTACCTTGACGATATTTTGCAAAAGTACGGCATAGACGCGAATGCGCTTGACGTGGCGTATTCGCTAGACGGCTCGATAATGGTTTGCCGCGCGATGATATCAAACGACGCCGATACTTACGTGGCGTTTTTGCCGAGATTTTTGATCGAGGATAAACTAAGAGAAGCAAAGCTTTTTGAGATAAATATCGCTAAATTTAAGCTAACTCGCTCGGTCTATGCCGCCGCGCTAAAAGAAAACGAGGAAACGCTGCATAAATTTTTAAAGATCAAAGCGAGTTTTGATTTTTAACTCGCTTTAGCGCAGACGCTAAATTTGACCAAAGTCAGTCTTTGCGCCGCGTAAATCTTAAAATGCTCTCGCGTAAAGCCAAATCGGGAGCAATCTCGGTTTGGCGATTTTTATAATTTCAAATTTTAAAACCAAGCCGTCAAATTTGACTATAAATTTATCATTTTTTAAAAGCAAAAAATAAGCTAAAAATAAAGCAAGTAGACGGGCAAAAGCCCGTCCGAATAAGAATGCGGCTTAAAACGTAAATTCCCAGTTTAGCCTTAAATTTCTACCGGCCGAGTAGAAGCGGTTGATACCTAGTCCCGTGGTTCTATCGATCATGTTCATAGTGCCAAAAGGCCTGATAGAGCGCGCGGCGTCCCAAGTGATGTATTTTTCGTTAGTTAGGTTATAAACGCCTAGCCTAAACGTCAAATTTTTAATCGGACGTACGTAGGTTACGACGTCTACTAGCGTGTAGGCGTTGCTTCGCCATTTTGAGTGGCTGTTTGTATTGTATGGATTGCCGTACGGGTCGGTATCTAGGCGCCAGAACATATTATAGGTGTCTTTTTCTTTTTTGGATGCGACGCTAGTGACGTAGACGTCGGCGCCGAATTTATCCGCCGCGCTTGCGTAGCCTAGAGCGTAGATTGCAGTAGTCGGCTGGATGGCGTTCATCGGCACTTTACCGTCGTTTTCCGTTTGCACTCTGCCTTTTTGCAATGTTAGTTTGTAGCTAGCGTGAAAGCCCTCTAGCGCGTCTGAAATTTGACCAAAATGCAGCATAGAATTTATCTCAAAGCCTCTTACGGTAGCCTTGCTGCGGTTTACGTTGCCGTATAGTGCAAAAGGTATGGTGTTGCCGCCGCCGCCCGTGGCATAGCTTTTGGTGCCTAGCGAGATTAGGTCGATGAAGTTATCGTATTTAGTCTCAAAAAAGCTTGTCGTTATAAAGCTTTTGTCCTCGTGCCGCGTTAATGCAAG
>NZ_CAUQHQ010000098.1:0-8254 GCF_963517995.1 uncultured Campylobacter sp. | reverse complement strand
CTTTTGAGCTGCCCGGCAACGAGACTGGCTTATTTTATAAGGGCAAAATTTACTATCCGTATTTATATTTAGCGCGTCGGGCTTTATTTTTTGATGATTTTTTAGTAAAATGGGCGCTAAATTTAAAGGAGAAAATATGCCAAAAGACGCAAACGGAACCGAACTAAACGCGGGAGATAACGTAACTCTGATCAAAGATCTAAAAGTAAAAGGCGCTGGTGCGACGCTAAAGCGCGGAACCATGGTAAAAAACATCAAGCTCACGGACGACGACAAAGAAATCGAAGGCAAGATCGATAAAATGGGCGTCATCGTGTTAAAGACGGAGTTTTTAAAGAAGGCTTAATCTCGTCTATGAAAAATGCAAATTTGACGCGAGATCGTTAAATTTGCGTGCTTATAAAACTTCGATATACGCGTATTTTTACGCATATTAAAAATCGTAAGATCTAGCCCAAGCTATCCTTAAACACGAAAAAGCTATAATCGCGCCCAAGGTATGGCAAGTGATTGCTTTTGCGTAGGCAAAAGAGGAAAGTCCGAGCTGCAATAAGACGGAGTTCCATCTAACGGATGGCTGGGGCGACCCAAGGGACAGTGTAACAGAAAGCAAACTGCCGCTTCGGCGGTAAAGGTGAAACGGCGGGGTAAGAGCCCACCAGCGCGGCGTGCAAGCGCGGCGGCTATATAAACCCAACTCGCAGCAAGAAGGGATGGTTTTGAGTCTTATGTCAAACCCTTCGCTAGAGCCAAATTGTAAAATTTGGAGTAGATAAATAATCACTCACGACAGAACTCGGCTTATCGCCATGCCTTTTACTACTTTTTCTACTTTCGGTTTTTTGATTTTGGCGACCAAGCGCGTAAAACTTGCAAATAATCTAAAATTCGCCCGTAAATTTGCGGCTTTGGCCAATATTTTCGAGAGATTTGGCGGCGCGCGATAAATTAAACGGCGTAAATTCGCTTCGGCTAGTTTTTTAAATTTACGCGTAAATTTTTATCGGCGCAAGGCATAAATTTAACAGACTAAATTTACGGAAAAGGGCGCGGAGATTGTGAGGGGGTATAGAAAATGAGAGTGAGAAATTTTAGCGCGAGATTTTTGAAAGCGCGTAAAATAGGCACTTTAAAAAGCTTCACTCTCAGTTGTAACGCAAGAATTCAGCCAAAAGAAAAATCCCTATAATCCCAAATCGTCCGTTTTGTCCCAAAAAAGCGGAAAAATTTAACACCGCAAATACTTATAAAAGCCCAAATAATCGCTCTTTAAACGCCTTTTAAAGCCCCCCCAAAATTCGCCCCGATATTTTATCCATCACAGCCGTATATCGTTTAAGGTTTGTTGCTGGAAGCACAGCGAATTTTTAAAAATATGAGCATTAAGACACGAAAAATTGTGAAAAATGTGTCTTAAACAAGCTTAATGTGTCTTAAATGTATCAAACAACGATATATTCAAAAATCTATTAAGACACATCGTAAAAAACACCGCAATCCAAAGACTTTATTCTTAAAAATTCAATATTTTTGATTAAGACACATTTTAAGGTTATTTTATGTTTTAAAATACTTTCATATTGATATTAAATTTGCACCTAACCTTACCTACTATTTTTAGTTGATTTATTTCCTCACCTTTTAAAATAATATCTTGATAAAAGCTGTTTAGTGACGTTAATTTTACTTCTTTATGTATCGCATCTCTCAAAAATTTCTTCATATATACGTCTCCACCGATATTTGCTATAACCACGTCGCCGTTTTTTACCTCTGCATCCAGATCCACTACTACAGCATCGCCGTCTTGTGCAAATGGCTCCATACTATCGCCAAAAACTTTAATCACGTCATAGTTTTTAAAAGGTATTTTTAAAACCTGCTCCATAAAATCCCTTCCAACAGGGATTATGGAGTAATTTTGTTCATCATTATTAGAGCCGTAGCCAGCGCTTGCCGTTATGTTTTCAAAATACCTTAAACTGGCCTTGTCATTATAAGGTTTATTTACCTTATCAGCGCTTAGGCTGGCAAATTTTAATTTTACTGTCGAGGTTAAGCCTTTTGAGCGCCATGTGGCGGCTGTATTCCTAGAATAGCCGAGTTTTTCAGCTACATCTTCGAGACTATCTACCTTGAAAAACTTTTTCATATTTTCAAATATGACTTTATCCCTCTGGTTGTCCATTTTGCCGCCTTTGATTAAAAAATTATAATATAAGGTATTTTAACCTTGACAAATAAGGTTAAAATACTATATAATACTTTCAAACTTACGAAAAAATTATATCTCATTTGAGATTAAATCTTTCAAAGGTTTGAAAAATAGTTCTTTTATTTATCATTGTTAAGTTTATAAAAGGATCTGCTATGGTTGAAATTATTGTGATTTGCGCTTTTGCTTTTTGTGTGGGTGCTGTACTTGGATTCGTTCTAGGGTAAAAGATGATCTTTTAAAATGCATTTATCATTTAGCTTTTTGCAAAATTTAAGATCTTTTGCGTGAGGGCACGAGTTAAAAATAAGCTTTGAATTTATGGTTTTTAAAACTACTCTTTTATTTGGAGAGTGGTTGCAGCTTAACTTAAATTCTTGGCCTATTTTGCTTTTTAAATTCGCATAATATAAACCTGCGTAAAAGCCTAAAATAAAGCTTAATACGACTAATCCTAGCGCCAGGAAGTGGTTATTTAGCAAAAATAAATTCGCATTTGTAAGAAAATCCAAGATATTTCCTTTTTTCAAGATTATAACAAACATAGACTTAACAATGATAAATAAAGAAAGGAGCGTAAAATGATAAAGAAATACTTTACCGATAACTGCATAAGCATAAGGCAGTGGGCTAAAAAGCACGATCTAAGCGAGCGCACCACCTATATGGTGATAAACGGCCAAGTAGTAGGCAACAAAAATTTCGCTACTTCAAGAAAGGTGTTTGAGGCGCTTTTGAGCGAGGGCATAATTAAGGAGCTTCCGAGTGCCCTAAGAAGCGAGCAAGAAGAGAGTAAGGCCAGCTAAATGATCTACGTCGAAACCGCCGCGGCAGCTGAAATTTTCGGCGTTTCTTTGAGTGCTCTTAAAGAAGCTGCTAGACGCAACTCCCAAAAATATCCGTTCGTCCGCATAAAAGACGCCGGTATCAGAAGCCGCGGCGGAGCGAAGCTGCTGTTTGCGGTAGAGATCGCGGATATAGACGGAGCGATAAAAGGCGGCAAGGCGGATAAAGACGTAAACGTATACATAGAGGACGGCTCGGAGCAAAGCGGATTTAGACGGATGAAATTTAGCGAAATAAAGGGCGGCAAAGCTGACGCGAGCGACGGTAAAAAAGAGAATTTAAGCAGGGAATACGCGGTGCTAGACGGTAGCGAAAAAGAGGAGATAAACGAAAAAATCAGACTGCTAAAAGAGTATGAGGCGGCCAAAAAACAAGGAGTGTCATGTAAAAAGTTTTGCGAAGACAGCGGCGAAAGCCAGGCAAACCTTTTTAGATGGCAAAAAGCTTATAAAGAAAAAGGCGCGGCGGCGCTGATAGATAAGCGCGGCAAGCATAGAAAAAACGCCAGCGTGCTCGAAGAGTGGATGAAGGAGTTTATCCTTGAAAATTTCCGCGCTTACGGCGCAGGCGGGCTAAATATAACGGAGCTTTACCGCAGACTCCATCAGGAGTATTTTAGACGAAGGGGCGAAGCGCATAACTATCCGAAATTTCTAACCGGAAAGATAAAACCGCTCTTTGACGCAGGCGTAATAAAAAGATACCTAGACGGCTATTACGCCGCTAACAAGCTTGAATACATAATGATCACGAAAGGCGAAGATAAAGCGAAAAGCTACTTCCAGCCGGCTCTGGGCGATCAAGGCGAGATGATAACCAGACGCAACCAATGCTGGCAGATAGATAGCTCGCCGCTTGACGTGATGGTAAGAGACGGGGAAAAAGGCGAGGCGATACGAGCCAATATCCTTAGCATCGTGGACGTGTATAGCGGCAGATGCGTAGCCAGTATAGAGAGAAAATCAAATGCCCTAGGCCTTGTAAGACTCATGTGGAAAGCGCTTAATACGCTAGGCAAACCCGATTACGTGAAAGGAGACAATGGCAAGGACTACCTAAGCGATCAGTTTCAGCATCTATTAAACGGCTTAAATATCGACTACGATAGAGCCATAGCGTATAGCGGCGACGAAAAAGGCTTTGTAGAGAGGCACTTTGGAGTGATGCAGCATGCGGGCATCTCTCAAACGCCGGGATATATAGGATTTAACCTAGCCATGAGAGAGGCGATCGAGCAAAGAACGCCCAAAAAAGATAGATCCGCAAAAGACGAGCTAGGGTTTGTTAAAAAGACCAACCTTAAATACCTGCTAACGCTAGACCAGGCAAGGGTTAAATTTGAAGCCGAGGTGCTTAAATGGGACATAATGAGCGTAGGACGCAAAAAATCAAGCCCGATAGATCGTTGGAATAGCGATACGACTCCGCTTCGCGGCGTAAGAAAAGAGGAATTTATGCTACATGCGGGAGGGTTAGAGCCTAGAACGGTAGGCAAAAAGGGAATTAGTTACGATGCAAGAGAATTCGGCTCGGCGTTTCTTCCGGCCGTAAAGACCCAGGTGTTAGTTAGCGAAAACATAGACGACGTAAGCTCGATATTCGTATTCGATTTGGAAGGAAATTTCATCTGCGAAGCAAAGGATAAAGAGATATGCCCTATGAGCGCGGAAACCTACAAGGCCGTTAAAAAGGTCTTTAAAGACGATATGAAAGCCATCCGAGCCGTCATAAAACGCGCCGAATTTAGCGAATTTACGAGACTAAACGTAAATTACGACCTCGAAGTAATGCTTGAAGCCCACAAAGAGGCGTTAAAACCTGAAAACTTTAACTACGAAGACGACGACAAGATAGAGACACTAAAAGAGACCATAAAAAGGCAAAAAGAGGTAAATAACATAATAAACGCGGGGTTTGATTACGATAAATTAAACGAATTTAGCGCAGAGAGAACGACTAAAAAGAAATTTTCCGTAGACGACGCCATAGAGATAGCAAGCGGGGAATAAAAATGTTTTCAAGGTCGTTTAAAGTCCTATTAAACGGCGTTTAAAACATTTAAAAACCAAAATCAAAGGAGGAAAAATGCAGTTAGCAGAGAGAATAAAAGACTTCATCGAAGCTAATAAATCAAGCGGCATGAGTCAGAACAAATTCGCTACGGCTTTGGGGATAAATCCCGCGTATATCTCGGGATACATAAAAGAAGGCTCTAGCTACAAGTATGCCGACAAAGTAGAAGAGCCAGCTAAAAACTATCTCGACAATTTTATCCAAAAAGTGGACGTTTTGCAAGACGAGCTACCGTTTGTAAGAACCAAGGACGCCAAAAGCATACACGCGGTGATCGGCTGGGCGGTACAAGATAGAGATATGGCGATGATAAGCGGAGTAGCCGGCAGCGGAAAGACAAGAGCCGTGCGCGAATACGTAAGAACGCATCCCGATAGCATTCTAATCGAGGCCACCATAAATACGTCCGCAAAGAGCCTTTTTAAAATTTTAGCTAGAGAGCTCGGACTAAACGACAAAGGAAGCATAGACGAGCTAATACGTCAAAGCGCGGAAGCTCTAAAAAAGGTAAGCAGGACGATTATCATAGACGAGGCTGAGCATTTGCCTTACCGCGCGCTTGAAAGCTTGCGCAGGATGCACGATTTTAGCCGCGCTACTTTGGTGCTCGTGGGCACGAACAAGCTACTAATAAATTTAACCGCTTCAAAGAGCGGAAACGAGCTAGAACAGCTAAGCTCAAGAGTCGGAAATAAATGGATACTAGGCGGACTTTCCTACGTAGACGAAGACAAGAAAAAGATAAGAGACGACCTAGAAGCCGTTTGTAAAAACTTCGGCGTAACGCAAAAACCGTGCATCGATCTAATAGAAGCGCTAGCTAAAGGAAATTTCAGAAAGACCGAAAAGTTGCTAAGAAGGGCAAAGATGCTAAGCGAATATGCAAAGACCCCTATAAACGAAGACGTAGTCAAAGAGGCTACGAAGATGTTGCTTTTATAGTTGTAACGGTTGTAATAGTTGTAAGGAGTGAAAAAATGATGAACGTAACGATAGATTCTCTTGAAAATTGCGCAGTTAATCAAACGCGAGCGGCGGGGCTAGTTAGGTTGGTAAGAAATCTTGAAGAGAAAGGATTTAAAGTGAGAGTGAACTCAAAAGGCGAAATAAGAGGCATAAGGCGCGGAAGCATGATAAAAGGCCAGAAAGCGGACTACTCAAAGAGTATGTTTAAGCTGGTAGGCAAATATATCATAAGAACCACCGACGGCAAAGTGATAGATACGGCGGCTTAAATTTGGTTTTTCGGGCGTCTTGCGGGACGCCTCATAAAGTTAAATTTTAAGAAAGGAGAATAAATGAAAACGGCAAGATTAGTATTTGTTTCTACGCCCTACGCTAGTATCAAGTGCAAAGATCGAGACAGAAACTACTATGCGAGGCAAATAGCGCAGCAAGCTTGCGCTATCGTCAGACAAAACGGCTACGAGCCTATCTCGCCCGTGCTTGCGTGGATGGGCGTGTATAGCGAGCTTGAGCGCGAAAGAGTGATGAAAAACTGCGAAGAGCTGCTTAGGGTGTGTAGCTACTACTACCGCTACCCGTGCAAATGGAGCGATAACAGCGAGGGCGTGGCGCAAGAGGCGGCGTGGGCTAAAGAATACGGCCTAAGCGAGCTTAAATTTAGTTTGTTTGAGTAATGGCGCTTGAGTTTAAAAACCACAAAAAAGCTAAAGAGAATTTGGCGATATGTACGATCTACGGATACGTAACGAAACTCAAATTTGCGATGAAATTTAAAATTTTAGGAGGAAAATATGGAAATAAAAAGTTTTAGCGATATAGATAATGCGCTAAAAAAGGTATGCGAGCTAAGCGTAGGCATAGAAAAGATTAACGGCGAAGTAACGCTTGAGTGCAACCGCATCAAAGAGAGTAGAAAGGCCGAAGTAGAGAGGCTCGAGAGCGAGAAAAACTATATCGAGCAGCAAATCACGTTTTTTTGCGAAGAGAACAAGTACGAATTTGCCGAAAAACGCTCGAAAGAATTTACTTTCGGCGAGATCGGCTACCGCCTCACAAAAAGCGTAAGCCTGCCGCGCATAAAGGCTAAAGTGGAAAGCCTGTTAAAGGCGATCAAAAGTTACGGGCTAGCCAAAGAGTGCATCATATACGAGGAAAAGCCCAATAAAGACGCTCTAGCGGAGCTAAAAGACGAAGATCTCGTAAAGCTAGGGCTAACAAGAACGGTAAAAGATAGCTTCCGCATAGTTCCTAAAATAGAGAGTTTGGAGGTAGGAAAATGAAAGAAAGCATATTTCAAGGCCTGTGGCACAACTTTAAGGGCTTAAGGGACGACAAAAATAGGCTTTTACCTAGATTTGTAAGGCGAGCGAAACTAAGAATTCGCGCTAAAGGGCGTTAAGCCCTTTAAAATGCGTTTAATTCGCTGTTAAACGTATTTTAAAAGGTTTAAATTTTAAGGAAAAACCATGCAAAACATCGACGAAAAACTAAAAGCCAGACTTCTAAAGCTCCAAGCTCTAGCAGAGCAAGGCGTAGGTGGCGAAGCAAAGAATGCTAAAGATATACTAAACAGGCTACTAAAAAAACATAAAATAAGCCTTGAATCCTTGATGGATGATGAAAAAACCAAGGAGTATTTTTTTAAATATGAGAGCAAATTCGAAAAAGAGCTTTTGTTTAGAATTTGCGCCAAAGTAAAAGATATATTCATAAGCGACGGTATAAGGTATATCCAGTGCAAAGGCAGGCAAATAAGCTTTTCTTTAACCAAATATGAGTTTATGGAGTTTGAAATTTTAAGATCGGCGTATTTTCAAAGCTGGGAAAAGTGCTTAGAAAACGCTCAAGCTGCTTTCGTATGGAAAAACAGACTAGGCTTCAAAGACAACAAACGCATAGGAGAGGCAAAGCCTCTAAGTCCCGAAGAGATAAAAGAGATACTAAACATCCAAAAGATGGCCGAGGGAATGCCCGAAGCTCAGCTTCAAAGAAATTTGCTGGAGAGCAAATGATGGAGGCCGCTCCCGGTATCGCAAAATACCAACTCGTCCAAAGGCTGGCCAAATACGGTATAGAGGGGATTGTCGATGCTAAGCTTTTAAAATGGGCAAAGATAAACGGTATAAATTTGCATTTCGTCTTTTCGCACCCGGC
>NZ_CAUQHQ010000097.1:0-8331 GCF_963517995.1 uncultured Campylobacter sp. | reverse complement strand
GCTAACTCTATCGGCGAGAGTAAAATCAAATACGGATACTAAAATGAACCTAACCATAAAACAAAAACTAACCGTAGCGCGTAATTTTGCAGTTGAAATTCCTATCGAGATTTTGCACTTTTTAGTAGTGCCTTTTGCGCTGCTAGCCTGCGACGAAAAGAGCGAAAATTTGCCTAGATGGGCGGCGTGGTTTGATGATCCCGACTACGGCATCAACGGAGACGACGGCTGGAGAAACGAACATTTCCCAAACGGCAAGAATAGGACGTATTGGGCTAGACTATGCTGGCTATACCGCAACCGCATAGGAAATTTCAGCGCAAAGTATCTTGGCGTCAGAGTCGAGGACATAGACGCAAACACGGTGCGCACTCAAGGCGATGTATTTGCAACATACAACAAAGGGCAAAAGAATACCTTTTGCCTCGTCACTTGCAAGATGAAAGACGGGCGCGAGCGTTTCGGCTACTACCGCGAGATCAGATACGGCAAATCAAAATGGTATTGCCGTATATACCTTGGCTGGAAACTTATGGATGTTGTCGGTATGCGGCAGGATAACAAGGCCGAGTATATGGACGAGAACGATAAAAAGGTACTCCAGACGGTTTGGGCGGTAAATCCGTTTAAAAGGATAAAACAATGAGCTCGGCTGTCAAATTTGCAATTATCGCGACGGTTATTTTGGTCGTCGTGCTTGCCGCAAAAATGCTAAAGGGGGCGTGAAATGGGTTTTCTAAACGTGAAATTTCTAGTTTCCGTCGGCGTCGTGATCGTGATAGCTTTAGGCGGCGCCGGGATTGAGATATGGCGGCTAAACGGCGCGCTAAATAGCGCAAAAGCCGAAACGCAAGACGTCAAAGACAAGCTGGAAAAAGCGGAAATGCAACTAGCTTTGAAAGAAGCGGCTATCCAAGTAGCAGCGGCAAGGTTAGGCGAGTGCAATACGCGCATAGATTTTCAAAACGAGAAAATCAAGGCGCTGTCCGTAAAGCCGCCCGACATCGTAAAGACGCAGGAGCGCGTAGTGACGAAGTTTCAAAAAATAGAAGTACCCGTTAAAGACGCGCAGTGCGAAAAGAAACTCAAATTTTACGAGGAGCTGGTAAATGAAGCAGGCAAATAAAGCCGTAATGGTAGCTATTTGTGCGCTATTTTTTGGCGGGTGCGCAAGAGATCCGCAAATCATCACAAAAACAGTCTATCAAGAAGTTAGAACGCCCGTTGCGTGTCTTGCGAAAATGCCGGAAAAGCCAAAATTCGAGGCGAACGACCCGCAAAGCGCACGCGAGCTAATGGAGTATTTCAAAACCTGCGAGGAACTTTTAAAGGGGTGCGTAGATGAGCGAGCTGGTAATTAAAGCTAGAAAATTTTGGCTAAGTAAAAAGGCTATTATCGAGATCGTTTTGTCAATCTTGCTAATGTGGCTAGTCACGATGTAAGAGGACAATAATGGACAACGTAATAGAGGAGATAGGGCTTTATTTTTGGGTTATTTTGGTGGGGCTAGTAGGCGGACTGCTAAATCTAGCAAATAGCAAGAAAAAGGGCGCGCAAAGGCTCATAAACGCGTTAGTAGGTACGGCAAGCTCGATGTTTGTATGCTGGCTAGCCTACGAAGCTACGTTTTACTTTACGCAAGCGCCGAAGTTTTCGCTAGCAGTGGGCGGGTTTTTCGCTTGGCGCGGCGCGGAGTGGGCGACTGCGATGATAGATAAAGCCGTAGAGAAAAAGATTGACGGGCTAAACGACAAGAGCTACGACTATGACGACTACGGCGGAAGTTTTAGACGCGAAAATTTTGACGATACGAAAGGATAGTAAATGGCAAATTTTAATGATGGATTTCAAATTCTGATGAGGCTAGAATTTTCTAAGCCCGAGGATGCGCTTGACAGAAACCCAACAGAAAAGGGGTGGACGTTTATGGGGATTTATCAAGACGCCCACCCGCACTGGAAAGGCTGGGACGAGATATTAGGCGCGGTCGCATACGGCGGCGACATCGAGAAAATATCGCGCGCGCTATACGCTAGCGAGAGCTTGCGCGCTGAAGTGCGTAGATTTTACAAAGAGGCATACTGGGATAGGATGAGACTTGACGAAGTCGCTAGCCAAGTCAAAGCGAACGAGATGTTTATTTTTGGCGTGAATGTAGATGTGAGACCTGCCGTAAGAGTCACACAGCAGTTGGTGGGCGTGGTAAATGACGGTATTGTCGGCGAACAAACGCTAGCGGCGATAAACCGCTTTGACGAGGCAAAATTTGACAAAGAATTCGACAGAGCCGAGCTTCAATACTACAACGGCCTGATTGAAAAAAATCCAAAGTTTAGGATTTACGCCAATGGGTGGAGAAATAGAGCGTTGGCGGTGTAGTATGAACTTATACTACGACAAAACCTTTATCATAGATAGCGCTTTTACCTTGCAGACGGCGTACACTGGCGAAAACGGCGAGGAGATAAGATTTAACCCCGAGTACGACGACGTATTCGTTGCTTTTACGAATATCGAAAACGACGTCGGGTTTTACGTCACGGGCGTAGGCGCGATCAGGGGTAATGAAATTTTAGTGCGATGCGGTAGCGAAATATGGCAAAACGCGCCTAGCGGGTTTTTCAAAAACGACATCAGCGACATATACGGCTACGGCGGCGTTTGGCACGCGTATAGCGTATGGATAAGAAACAAAAATAACGACAAATACTGCGTTTTACGCGGTAAAGCGAAATTAGTAAAAGGAGCGGATATGAGGGCTAATTTGGTGCCTGATTATTGGGCGGTGCGTCCAAATACGGGCGGCAACGGCGGAAATAACGGGGGGAATAATAATAGCGGCGGTGCGGGCGGCGGAAGCGGCGGAGACGTAAATGTATGGGATCACCTAACCGAGCTTGAAAAGATTATCGAGGATTACCTAAAAAAGGAGTACACCTTTGATAACGTTAATTTACGCGATAAGCTCAAAGGCGTCATTAAGGACATAAAAGAGCTAAAAACCGAGGTAAAAGCCGTAAACGACAAGATACAAGCTATCGTTACAAATAAGGACGTCGCCGTAACCACGGACAACGAAGCGTTAGCTCAGGCTATCAAACAGATAAACGCGAAATTCGGCGAGATAACGTCTAGCATAAACGAATTAAAACAAAGCTACGCTAGCAAAGACGAGGCTTTGGTGCAAAAATTCGAGGAGTTAAAGGCTACTTTGCCTAACGCCGATAATCTCTCTACGCAGATAATGAGAAACGTGGAAACCAAGATAAATAGCGCCGTAGACGGAAAAACAAGCTCGATAACAAGCGATTTAAGTAGGCTAAGCGCGTCCGTAAGCGGACAGAATGTAAAAATAGACAATGCCTCGACTATCGCTACGCAAGCTAAAGACTACGCCGCGCGCGTAAAATCGGTCGTAACCGATAGCAGAGGAAGGATAACTGGCTGGAGCTACGGCGACGGCAGCAATCAGCAGTCTAAATTTGAGATAAACGCCGATAACTTCAGGATAACCGATAGCCTAAGGAGTTTGACGCCGTTTGAAATATCGGGCGGCAAGATTAAATTCGGCGCAGACGTAAGTTTCGACCAACTAAAGCAAACCAACACGATAATCAAAATAGAGCGATACGAAAATAACGCATCAAGCAACAAGACGATATACGCCAATTTCAGCTCAGGCTCGAATGCCTGCATAGTGCTTTGGGGAAATTCAGACGGCAGCAAAAGCGGGGTTAGCTTTTTAGGCCACAACGGTTACGGCAGTTTTCACGGCTCGTTCGTTATGCCGCCGAATACCGCGGCGATAATGCTTTATCTAAATCAAGAAGCCTTAAGATAGGAGGGCAAATGTATTATTACCTAGAAAAAGATACCAAAATCATCGTGGGGCAAGGCAGCGAAGAACACCCGCATTATTTTAGCGTGCTAGCCTCCGTAATAGATAATTTAGGCACAGATAACCCAATGGGGTATAAATTTGAAAACGGCTCTCTAAGTAAAAGCGCAGAAATGCTAGAAAGCGAACGCGACCGAGAAAGAACGCGCAAGCTCGTAAATTTGGAGATAGAAATCGGCAGTAAAATTTTCCCCGCGGACGAGGCGAGCCAAACAAGGATGATGATCGCTCTAAAATCGGCTGAAATATCAGGTATGCAAAGCGTAAAATTTCCGACCGTAAGCGGAGAACTAGTCGATGTGAGCGCGCAGGAGCTAAAACAGATGATAATCCTTTGCGCCCAAAAACTCAATGAAATTTTAGGCGGCGCAAAATGACGCCCGAACAAGAAGCCGCGCTAATAGCTGCGGTTAATTCGGCAAACGCCGCAATAGCCGCAGTGAGCGATAACGTAGCCGCCATAAATAGCAAAATAGCGGGGCTAGAGGCAAAATTTGAGGGGCTAAGCGCGGGCGTTAGCGGGGTTAAAAAAGACCTTGCCGCGCTATCTGAAAAAACGGACGACGATACTGATCTGATAAATTTCAAACTGACGCGGCTAAATAGAGAAAGAGCGATAAGATGAACTTCACGGACAAATACATAGCTAATTTTGGGGACTTGCTAACCGAAACTACGGCGGCGAATACCCCGTATCAAAAGACGCTAGAGTATCTAAACGAGCAATACGATAAGTACAACATCTCAAACGAACTCCGCGCTAAGCACATAAGCGAGCTGCTGGCAAATCTAACTATGGGCTACACCGCGCAGGCCATGGCGCAGGCGATGGAACTAACCTACCGCGAGCTAACCTTTAACGAGGAAATGAACGGGCTAAAAGAGCAGACCAAAAGCGCGCGGCTAAGGAACGAGGAACTAGAGCGAGGGATGAACGATAGGCTAACGGGACTAAAAAAACAAAATGAGCTGGTAGACGCGCAAATAAAAAAGCTAAAAGACGAGACCGAGCTGGCTAAAAGTCAAAAAGAGGCGATAGATAGGCAGGTAAAAGACAACCGAATAATCAAGGCTACATCTACGCTAGGCGGGTTTATCTCCGAAAACCAAGCGGGCGGAATGATAGTGCCTGCGGATATGACGAAGGTCTTTTTTGATATGCTTTCGGGGTTAGTCAAAGAGGATTTGCCGGGACTTGGCAAGCCTGCTAAATTCGATATGGAAAAAAGGAAGTGAACTACACTAACTTTGACTATCTAAACATTACTAACCCCGACACGGGCGGGGTTTACGACTTTATGGCGGGCGGGCTGTTTGATGGATATTACGCAGGCAGCTACGGCTATAACGCCTTAAATTTACCCACTCCCGATCTAAGAAGCTTTTTTATCAACCAAGCCTTTTCTTTGACGGCGGGGCTACTCGAACTAAACGAGGACTTTGCGGAATTCGTGCTAATGCCTATGCAGATTTTGATCTTGCGAGAGGACAAAGAAAGCGCGGCTAAACTAATATCAAGCGCGAGCGAGATAACGGCAAACAACGCAAAAGAGCGTAAAACGCAGATAAGGCAGAGCGAGCGGGGACAAAATCTAGGGCGAGGTATCGCGGGTACAGGCGATATAAATAAGAATTTTAGAGATTTTGCTCGCGAGATGGCTACCGATAGCGTCTTTGAGAAAGCCGCGCAAACTCTGGGGCGAACGTTTGGCGGAGTATTTGGTCAAATAGCGGCGGGTATGCTTTACGACGGGCTTGTAAACGGGGAATTTAATACCGCCAATATTGGCGAGGCGTTAATGGACGAGCTAAAAAATACGCTCACGCAAAGCGCGCTAAGCTATGGCTTGCGGGCGTTAGGCACGGCTCCGTCACTGCTAGGGACGTTTGGGCTAAGCCTTGCTATCGGCACGCTAGTAGATGAAATAACGGAAGTAATAGCGGGGCTTGATAATCATTTCGGATTTGGCGGGGAGTTGCAAGGATTTGATGCGTATGGTGCGCCGTATTACGATAGGGCGCTTGGATTTGGAGAATTTTTTAAGGAGAAATTCGGAATGCTAGATAGCCACGTTGAACTTGAAAACAAAAAAGGCGACGTAGTAGGGTATAGATTGCAAGATAAGAAATTCCTTTACGTCGATAAAGCAAGGCCGCCTAGCGTAGTAAGAACGGACGTAGTAGAAGTCGGCAGAATTTACGGCGCGCCTAGATTAGGATATAACCCACAATTTAATTTAGGCGTAGGACTTGGTTTTGGCGGCTTAAATTTCGGCTATACTAAACAGGAAAACTACGGCTGGGCGAGCGAACTAAGAGGTGCGCTAACCCAGAGCCTACAAGAGGTGCAAAATAGCTTTTCGTACCAACTAAATGCAACCGTAACCGCTCCTAGCGTAGACGTAAGCGCCGCTCTCGCGCAAGCTCTGCAAAACGCACAGACGAACATAAACGGCGACGGCGCGCAAACGTCAAATAAGACAAGCTCTATGGAGTGGGCGGAAAAAGCAAGAATGGCGCAATCAAGAGGCGGCAAGGGAATGGGTGGCATAAGTCCGTCGAAAAACAAAGCCGGCGGCTGGAGCTTTGCAAACACCAAGGCGGGCAACTGGACGGAAGCCGGCGGATTACTGGGTTTCGGCGGGGCAAAAACGGACCCTAATGCTCAAAAACAGCTAGCCGACGAAATAGGTAGGCAAAAGACCGCACAAGACGCGGCTAAAGGCGGGGCATCAGGCAAGGGGAAAAATCTAGGAGCAAAGACGGGCTACGGCAAAACGAGCCGCGGAGAGAAAAGCAGGCAAAGACAAGCCGAAAGAAACTCTGCCGGCAATAGGGGCGGTAGTCGAGGCAAAAAATAGGGCTCTGGCGGTGTAGGGGCTAAGGGTTAAAATACCCCTAGCCCCCTATCAATCTTTAAATGCTCATCTTTGATAAAGCGAGCATAGACCTTGATCGTCATGTCGAGGTTTGCGTGCCCTAGTATTTGAGAAACCCATTTCAAAGGGATTTCGCCCCTTGCGGCGCGCTCGACCATGTGGGTTGCGAATGTGTGGCGGGTGTGTCTGGCGCTTCGGTATGGGATACCGCATTCGGCTAGAAATCTACGCCACTTGCCGTTTCCAAACAGCGAAGTAGAGCCGAAAAGATGATCTCCTCTCTCCGAAAACACCCAGTCGCTCTCTCTTTGCAGCGCTAGCTCTTTGATATACGGCATCAGCAGCTCAAATATAGGCACAGTCCTATCCTCGCCCGTTTTTGTTTGGTTTTTGACCAGGCCGTCCACAAGACTTTTGTCGATACGAATCGTCATACTATCTAAATCTATATCGTCCCACTTTAGAGCCAAAATTTCGCAACACCGCGCTCCAGTGTAGAACGCAAAGGCTAGGTAGCTCTCAAGCCTGCCTGTAGCTTTTGACAGCATAGTTTCTATCTCGTCTTTTGTGAAAGGGTCTATCTTTGAAGAGGCTATCTTTGGCCGCTTTATTTTTGAAAAAGGGTTTTTCTCGATACTTCCTTTTTCAATGGCTTGCTCGCAGGCTCTGCTCCAACAAAGCACTACGCGCTTGATGGTGTTTGGCGATAGGTTTTTTTGCATAGCCGCAACCCATTTTTGAGTATCGGCCGACGTGATCTTTTCTACGTCTTTTGGCAGCTTCTCCGTGTGAGAGAAGCTACTTTTTTGTATCCTATACCGCTCAAGGCTGATTTGGCCGAGCGTTTCAAGGTAGTCTTGGGCTATTTCTGAGAGGGTCATTTTCTTGCCCATCGATAATCGTGATAAACTCCGCTTTTCATTTTTTCTTTTGACCCATTTTTGAAGTCAAGAAAAAAATCACTATTTTCATAAACAACGGTGGCGATCGCGCCATCTTCTATTCTTTCGAGAACGTCCCCCTCATAAAGCTCATGTTCTTTTTTCTCGCTGTCTTTCGCAACAAAGCCGGTGAAGCGCTTCCCGCTTCTTAAGGTTTCGAGATCAAAGCTTGATAGCCTGTCAAATCTTTCGATTAGCAAAAACTCCGTCATTTTCTCGCCTATCATTTCAATAGTAGCTTCGACCTTGTCGATTATCGATGCGTTGCTGTCGCGATCGAAAAGAGGCGTTTTTATCCCTCTTGCAAACGCTTCCGCGCGACTTACCCCTAATATGGAGGCGATTTCGTCCATAGATAGGTGAATTATTTTTGGCTCAACTACTTCGTTGTTGCCAAAATAGACATACCCATTTTTGGCTTTCGCAGCATCGGCACCAGAGACATTTGTTTTTTTGTTGTTGATGTATACGGAATACCCGCTTCTTTGGCTTCCGTATAGTTTATATGATTGATAGTCTTTCTCCCTAAGAAAAAGACCGAATGTTTCGAGATTTTCCATTTTATGTCCTTTATTTGATATAATAAAGGCTCCCGTTTGGGAGCACCTAGCG
>NZ_CAUQHQ010000096.1:0-8379 GCF_963517995.1 uncultured Campylobacter sp. | reverse complement strand
GGCGACATAGCCAAGTGGTAAGGCATGAGCCTGCAAAGCTTTGATCCCCGGTTCGAATCCGGGTGTCGCCTCCAAAATTTAAGGAGAGAAAATGCGTTATTTGCTAATGCTATTATCTGCTACTTTTTTTATGGTCGGTTGCTCAAATACATGGCACGGCGTCAAAGAGGATACGAATAATGCCGTTGAGTGGTCAAAGGAAAAAGTCAATAAAGGCGCTTCCTATGTTAAGGAAAAAACCGAATAAATTTGGCTATAATTAGCCAAAATATTTTACGGGAGATGGCTGAGCGGTCGAAAGCGGCGGTCTTGAAAACCGTTGAGGTGTGAAAGCCTCCTGGGGTTCGAATCCCTATCTCCCGGCCACTATTTTACTAAAATATATCTTTTTTGTTCTGCATTTTATTGTTCTTAGGCATTTTATACCTTTATTTTTTAGAATTTAGGATAAATATATTTTGTTTTGCCAGTTTTAGGTTTCTGTTGCATTGGTTTATTGGGTAAGGTATACAACGACTTTTAGATAAATAATAGATTTAAGTCAAGAATTTTACGCATAAATTTACGGTGGAGCGGTTCATACATCTCGCCTATGTTAAATTCTGGTATATAAAGACCTAAACAAAGAGTATTGTGCCGTCTTTAGCGTAACTATAGCTAACGATAAATATTATACTAAACGCGTATTTTAGTGCTTTGCCGTGGTTATCTTACCTAGCTCAATCCTCTAGCCCTTTAAGGCCTTGGGTACCTAAAAATTAGTTTAGAATGGCTGACGAAGTCCTCTGCCTTTTTGAAGTTCGCTTCTGGTAAGCAGTTTGTAACAGCGCTCAGTAAAACCAGTTAGCTGATTTATCAAAGTCGCCATATTTTAAACAACTCATAAATAGTATCAATATCTTAGGCAAAAGCAAATATAACAATGTATGCCATTTCGATATGCCTACGGCCTTGAAAAGCTTGCTTTTTACGTCTAAAGTACGTATTTATCTATCTAGCAAGCTATCTTCGCAGCGTGCGGATAACGTTTATATACGTCGCGTTAAGGCAGTGCGACATATTTTAGCTTGACGTTTTGAGTGGGTTTACAAGTGCTTAGATTAACCGATCTTGGAGTCAAACGCTTGCCCATCCGCATTTTTATTAAATTTATGTGCTAAATTTAACTTCATAACTTCAAACGAAGCGATTTTGAGCCATATATTAATTTGGTCGCATTTCATGCGAGATTTTATACTGTTTGCACCTTAGTCTTAAGCCCTGCGATCAGCAAAAGGTAGAGATTTATTTAAGATTTGTTCAATTAGAATGGATAATAAATTTAATGTAAAATATACGCGTTTATTTAATTTTAGCACACGTCCTTTTGAATTTATATGGCCAAATAAGTCGTAACCCGGTAAAACCCACCAACAGAATTAAAAATTTACGCGAAATAAGTGCGAGCCTTTAACACAAATATTTAATTTATCTTCAAATTTTGATTATCCAAGATGTGAAATCCAGCTAAATTTAAGTACCGGCGGTAGGTGTTTACAATTTTAGCGCGCAAAATTTAAATATGCGCTAAAAACTAAGGCGGCGGATTTGATAGCGATACGAACGCGGCAGCGCGTAATTACCCACTTAAAAAACCCGCGAGTAAAACGGAGCCAAATTTAATATAAGCGCATAAAAACGGTTGCAAATTTGACGAACTGTAAAGCTTGATAGTTTAAACCGGCACAAAGCGATAAACAAAATCTAATAGTAAGCAGTTAAAATGTCGGCTAATTTACATTAAATTAATATTTAAGACTATATCCGAGATAAATTTAATCAAATTTAGCGTAAATGCTTGTCAATAAGACCCGTCACGATAGCGCGGATACCCGCATGCACGCTGCCTAGCTCGCGCTCTATCTTTGCGATGAGCTCGTTTTTGGCCTGCACTGCGCCCTCTACGCCAAGAAGGTTGGTAAAGGAGTTTTTCGCGCCGTCGTTATGCGTCGGTTTGCCCGCAGTTTCGGCGCTTTGCGTCGCGTCGATGATATCGTCTGCGATCTGAAACGCCAGCCCCAGATCGAGCCCGATGTCGTATATGCGAGCAGCCTCCGTCTCATCTAGCCCCGCCACGACGCAGCCTGCTTGCAAGCTTGCCGCGATGAGGCGCGCGGTCTTGTGGATATGCAGAAATTTTAGCTCCTCAAGCCCTAGTTTTTGATTCTCGAAATAGCAGTCCACCGCCTGCCCAAGCGCCATGCCGTAGATGCCTGCGTTTCGGCTTAGGATCTCGACGCACTTTATGCGCGCGTCCGCGTCTAGCGGAGCCCTTGCTATTTGATAAAAGGCGTGGGTGTTTAGCGCGTCGCCCGCTAGGATCGCCGTTACCTCGTCAAATTTGACGTGCAAACTAGGCTGTCCGCGGCGCAGATCCGAGTCGTCCATCGCGGGCAGATCGTCGTGGATGAGCGAGTAGCTGTGCATCGTCTCAAAAGCTAGCGCGACGTGAAACGCCGCCTCTTTGCGCTCGGGACGCACCGCGGCTACGACGCCTGCGACTAGCATAGCGCGAAAGTGCTTGCCGCCGGATTTTAGCGTATATGAAAGCGCCTCGTCAAAGCACGGATGAAAGCTAGGGTTGCTCGGCAAATGCGCACTCAAAAACGCCTTAAACTCGGCCAAAAGCGCGCCTTGGTCGGGGGCGCTAGGTGCTGTTTGCCGTAAATTTGAGCCGGAAGTAAACGATGAGCTCTTGGCTGTGTTTAGCGAGATCAAATTTACTCGGTTTTTCGGGCTTTCGGATTTTATTTTAGTTTTGTTCGCGTTTAAAATTTGAGGCTGATTTTGAGACGAGCTCATGCGTAAGCTTTGCGCTTGATTTTTATCCGTCAGCAGCGCCCGCGACTTGCTTAAATTTAGCCCTTTTTCGTTAGCCGGATTAGACATTCTTTGCTGCAAATTTGGGCCTAGAGCGTCGTTTGTGTAAACCCGTATTTTTTCGCCGCCAGGCGATATCTGCGCTAAATTTCGCTTTTGTTCGGTGCTAAATTTTTGAAATATCGCCGGTCTTGCAAGCGACAAGCCAGGAGCCTGATTTCGCACAAAATCTCCGCCGTTTTCGCAGGCTAAATTTGAAACTTTCATTTCCGAAAAAGTCGCGCATTTTAGATGGTTTTTGAACGATTTAAGAGCCTTGGTCTCGTTAAATTTACGCGGTAAAATCAGGCTGCGCGCGCTTGGTAAATTTTTGTCCGAATTTACGCTAAAAACCCGCGCCAAACTCAAGCTTTGCAGCAAGGTTTTAAAGCGAGCGAAATTTGATTTTAAGGCTTTATCTTCCGCGTAAATTCGCGCGTTTAATCTTTCCTTTGAGGTTTTATAATTTTGCATTTTTTCTCCGTTTCGTTTTTGTTTGACAAAGACATCCCAAATCGCTCTAACCGCCGAACAAATCCTTGCTTGCTCTAAATTTACGTATTTTGCAAGGTTGCGTAACGCCTCTAAAAGCTGCGATTTTACACTACAAGCGAGCAGGTCGCCCACTTCGCAACGAGGCTAAATTTAACCGGCAAATCGCCTTGCCGCTAGATTAAACCGTGGCGCGCGAAAGCTTAAATTTACGCCCGAAAAACCGTCTTGCGCTTAAAGGGCGGCGGTTTTAACGCGCAAAAATTAAGCATGCCCAAAAAAGCTAGCCTTGACGCAAGGGGGCTTAGAGCGCCGCAAAGCCTGACGAATCTAGCGCCGAATTTTTTGCGAAACAAACAAAAGCGACTCAAAAAGCTAAATTTGCGTCCGAATCCCGCGCCGCAAAACAAGCAAATCTATCTCCGCGGCCGTCCAAAAACGCCTAAAACCTACCGAGCGTTGTAAAAAAAGTCAAAGCCGTCTCGCCTAAAAAGCAAGCGTTGTCCTCGATTTTTAGCTATGAGCGCAAGGGCTTCTTTGCGATTTTTCACGATTTTAGCGCCTACTTGTATTAGCTTATCGCCGACTCTGAGGCCAAACCTCGCCGCATCCGACTCCCCGTCCACGCTCTTTACCCTTAGTTTTTCGTCAAACGTCAGTCCGTAGAGCTTTCGCACGTTAGAGGCGTCCGTATTTCGCGCGGGCTGCGGTTTTGGGGCTATTTTTGTGATATTTTCGTCCGTTTTAGGCGCGGTTTTTTGTTCTTTTTTTACTTCGTCTGAAACCGCGGCGCTAAATTTTACGACGTCTTCGCCGCGCCTTATCTCAAATTTGAGCCGCTCGCCCTTTTTAGCGAACAAAATCCTCTCGTTTAGCTCACGCAGGCTCTGCATTTTTTCGCCGTTTACGCTCAAAATTTCATCCCCCGCCATCAGCGCCGCGCCGCGTCCGAGCGGATCGACTCCCTTTACGTAGAGTCTACCGTCTCGCTCCTCAAATACCGCGCCCACGTCGCCGTAATACACGTCTTTATACGCCGCAAAGTGCCTTAGATAGCGGCTCGGGACGAATTTATCCCCGCCCACGGCGATACCGCGTAGTTTGCAGCAAGGGCTTAGCACGGCGCCCGTGCCGTTTACGTCAAACGTGAGCGCGTCCAGCTCGCCTAGAGCCTGCGCCTGCGCCTTTACGTGGCCGTAGACGGTCGCGTTTAGATCGCGAGTGACGCTGACCCAGTCGCTTTTTTTCGTCGCGTTATCCTCAGTCATCTTGGCAGGCTCGAGTTTGGCGTCCGAGGCGACCAGATAGAGACCAAGGTACGGGTCAAATTTGACGTAGTTTTTCACGGGGATTTCGCCTTTAGGCACGGCGATTAAATTTGGCGTGATCGCGATGCCGCCGTTGCCCGCGACGTTTACCATGGCAGGCAGATTTTTCTCAAAGCAAGCGTTAAAATCATCTTGCGTCGGGCGCGGCTCGGCTCTAAGCGACGCGGTAAAAGCGCAAATCATAAAAACCGCAAAAAGCGGAGAGCAAATTTTGCGAGCTAAATTTGCCGTAAAATTCGCCGCCGTTTTGGCGATCAGACTAGTTTTTTGCGAAAATTCGCGCGGATTTAGAGGGGCGCCAAATTTTACCGAGCGCGCGCGCAAATTTGAGCCCAAATTTACGGCACTCTTTACGGCGCGAGCGGCGCAAATTTGACTCGCAAACGTAACCAAATTTACCGAGCCGTTTTGTTTATCGGCGACGCAAATTCGCCCTTCCCTCAAAGGTAAATTCGCTCGCGCGAGCCCCAAAACCGCATCCAAACGGCGCGAGAAAGCTACGCGTTTCATTGCCCTAGTCCCATGCCGGCAAACCCGCCCAGCATCCTTGACGCGGCGTTTTTGCGGTCGTCCTCGATCATCTTTAGTACGTCGTTTACGGCACTGATGAGCAAGATCTGCAAGCTCTCCTTGTCCTCCAGCAAGCTATCGTCGATGCTGATATCGAGCACCTCGCCCTTGCCGTTTGCCCTGACGCTAATGAGCCCGCCGCCGCTTTTTACGCTAAATTCGCGCTTTTGGCTTTCCTGCTCGATTTCTTGCGCCTTTTTTTGCGCCTCCTCGAGCATCTGCCCCATTTTTGAAAAATCGATCCCCTCAAACATAAACATCCTTTCAAATTTCGCGTTATTTTAGCCAATTTAAGCTAAATTTACTTTTTTAAGCTTTGCAATGCAAGTTTCGTTCCCGCCTTTAAAACTCGCGGCGGATGCGAGCGCGGACGGGCAAATTTAAGCCCGAAAAGCCGTCAAATTTGAGGGTAATTTTTATCAAAAGGGGCTAAAATGGGCGACTGGGGTTACAAAGCGTACGAAAACGACGAGGCGGCGGACTGGTTTGCGAGATTTTGGGAGAGTAAAAATTTCGATCTATATAGAAAGCACGGCGGCAAATTTTGATCCCAAAAATGAAAATTACGATGAGATCAGAGCCGCTGCGCACGTTTTGGCCTGCTTTGGCTCGCCGTATGCGTGTCCGCCCGATTTTTTAGACAAGCTATGCCCGACCGTCCTACGGGTCGTTTGGATCCTGGGAAATATGATCGACCCGCCTGATGAGGCATGGGATTTCCTTGAAATTTGGGAAAACTCGCCGGAAATCATAGCCGAGGTTAAGCGGCAAATAGAGGAGCTAAAAGCGTACCTGGGCTAGCTAGTAGGCGGCGGAGCAAATTTGTTTTATCTTGGCAAATTTACGGTTTTCCTCTGAGTCTAAAATTTGGCGCCCCCAGCTACTTTGCGGGTAAATCCGGCACGCCCGGCGCAAAACCGCTAAGCCCAAACGATGCGCAAATACGGTATAATCAAGCCAAAATAGCATCGCCAAAGGCTAAAGCGCCTAGGCAAAATAAAAAAGGAACGGCTTGTTAAAATTAAATAAAAATTTTATTTACGATACAGACAGCGTTTATGTTATCAAAATCGCAGAAAATTTATATTCGTTTGCGCAGCATCGCGGGAATTCGTTTTTTGAATTTTTTAATATATTCTTTACAAAAACCGAACAAATAAAGGACATAAGCATAAATTTAAACGAAATAGACGTTTTATTTACGCAAAGTTGCGCGGCGAATAGATTTAAAGATTTTTTCGTAGCCGCAAGCGACTCCGTAGCGCCGAACGCAAGACGGATAGAGAGCGTTTACCTGCACCCTTTTGTCTATCTTTTGTCTGCCTCGCAAGACGGCGAAGCTACGCCATTCGTTAGTCTTGTGCGGTTAAAAGATATTTTAAATCATTAGACTACGAGATCGTTGTACAAAGGCTAGATGAGGAGGGAAATTTACGCGAAATATATGCGTATAATTCATTCGGCATGGTCGGCGCGGCGCAAAAATTGCAAGAAACCCTGCAAGACTACGCAGAAACGGGCGTTTTGTGGAGCCGCGAAAAGAGATTTCTTTTCCCGACCGTATCTAGCGAGAGGCTAAGGCGCCATGTCCGCGACATCGGCAAGAAACCCGAAATAATATCATAAGGCCCACGCGAGTCTCGTTTTTACGGGGCGTGGCATGATTTTTCCAGATTTTTTGCTTTGCCTAGGATCGTTATCGCCTTTTGCCTGCATTTGTTCACGCATCTGTAGCAAATCGTGCAGCGCTCGCCGAATTTTGCCTTGCCGCGCGCGATTTTTATATTTCGCATCGGACAGGATTTCGCACACTCGCCGCATCCGCTGCACCGCGCCGTATCAAGGCTCGGTTTACGCTTAGCAAAGGGCGTTTTGTCCCAAATTTCCATCCACAGCCCCTGTCCTAAAAGCCCTGTGATGCGGCATAGTATCCCCAGCCCCTCCTGCGGCGGATTGCCCGCGGCAAATGCCTGCGCAACGCGCTCTAGTTTGGCGTTTGCCTCCTTTATCACGCGCTCGTTTTTCTGCGCCGAATAGCTAAAAATCGCCACGTCGAGGATAAACGCGGGCATTCTAATATGCGCGCCGCCCGTTATCTTCGCGCCCGTCCGCCTTAGCCCAAATTTTACCGCAAATTTGACTCGTCGCCATAAAAAGTAAATTTAAACGCCGCCCGCTTTAAGCCTAGGAACGGCGAATTGTTTGCATAAAGGCAAATATTTTTACCGTAAATTTTAGGTTTTGTCGCGAGCAAATAATAAATTTATCAAACGGCTAGCGCTTGTAACCGTAAATTTTTAAGCTTTGCTCGCCGACTCATCTTAAATTTACCCAGGTGCCCTAGATAGAGCGCTATGGCATGAAGGTTCTGGCCTTTGCGCTCGGACGGTAGTAGCGCGCCGCGGCTAATAAAGCCATAAAATTTCGCAAATTCTACGCATTATATCTTGGCGTAAAGCGTTGTATATTCGCTGGTCGTGAGGCGCTGCGAGACGTAATTTTGCAGATGCCTTGCGGTAGCCCTCGGCGGGTACGGCAAATCTAATCTCGTTTACGCAAGAACCGAAGAAATCATAAATCTCGCAATGTCTTACGGGCAAGCCTTCTGCGCAGATCGCCGAAAAGAGCCTGCGCTATTTTGCGTCACTCATAAAGCCGAAGCGAAACTCGGCTAGTTTTTTATCCAGCCGCACTTTGTGTTTTTGTTGCGGGCGAGACAAAAGCTCCTCAAAACGGGACTGCGTTATTTTACGATCTCGTTTTGCTCGTTTACCTGCACGATTTTTGGTTCGAAATCTCTCGCTTTTTTGGCGCTAAGAAGCGCGTAAGCAACGATGATGACGACGTCGCCGACGCAGACTTTGCGTGCGGCCGCGCCGTTTAGGCAGATCTCGCCCTTTTTCTCGCCGCGGATCACGTATGTGGCGAAGCGTTCGCCGTTATTGACGTTTAGGATCTCTACTTTTTGGTATTCGCAAAGCCCCGCAGCCTCGATGAGCTCGGGTCCGATCGTGACCGAGCCTACGTAGTTTAGGTTGGCGTCCGTCACGCGCGCGCGGTGGATTTTGCTTGATAAAATTTCGATTTTCAT
>NZ_CAUQHQ010000095.1:0-8397 GCF_963517995.1 uncultured Campylobacter sp. | reverse complement strand
CATTAAACCCAAGTTTCCTAAACTCTGTGCATACTCTTTGGCTCTCTTCACAAGCCACTATTATGTTAATCTCTCTCATCTAAAACCTTTGCTACTGCTAATGCTATGTGTTTTGCAAAATTTACAGGCACGGCATTGCCTATCATCTTAAAACAAGCCCCTAATGAGCCTATAAACTCAAAATCATTTGGAAAAGTTTGTAAAATCGCTGCTTCCCTTATCGTAATAGAGCGGTTTTGCTCGGCGTCAGGGTGGATAAACATAAAGCCGTCTTTTTGCAGGTGCGATACAAGTGTAGGGCTTGGTTTATCCCACTCTAAATTTCTATATTTGTTGTGATTTGAGATTTTGCCTGTGGTTTTGGTATAGAAGTCAAGTTTTTCTTTTGTGGTGGCTTTGTTCATATCATTTTGCACCCAAAATTTCATAGCCTTTAAATCTCTTTGGTTGTTGTAGCGTGGGAAATTTTGAGTTAGGTTAAAATCGCTGATTAGTTCGTGCGAAATATTTTTGCCGTTAATTTTAATCGGCGTTTTTAGCGGTTTAAATTTAGGTAGATTTTTAAAAGCGTCTTTTAAAGTAAGTGGGGGATTTTTTGATTTTAGGCTATCAAGCGCGGCATAGAAATTTTTGAGCCTTTTACTCTCTACCTCTCTCTCGGTTTTGCGGACACCAAAGATTATCACGCGATTTCTAGCTTGTGAAACTTCGTAATCAGCACTATTGTAGATTATATTTTTCATATCATCAGGTTTTGTTATCTCATAGCCGATTTTAGAAAATGCGTTATAAATTCTCTCAGTTACATACTTATCGCCAGGCTTTGCACTAAGCATACCGGGAACATTTTCAAAAACAAAGCATTTTGGCTTATAGTATTCAACAACTTTTGCAAAGCTTTCAAAAAGATAGTTTCGGTAGTCGTTTTTCATAGAGTGCCTATCTTGGGCACGACCTGCGATAGAGTAGGCTTGACAAGGTGGACCACCGATTATAATATCAACACTTTTGCCGTCTAATAAGCCATTTAAGCCGTATTTTGCGATATTTCCATCATTATCAATAGCATACTCTTTAAGAGTTTCATCGTTCCAATAGCCATTTATAAGTTCATTAACTTTTTGAATATCAAATTTAATAACTCTCTTTTTCGCTTCTTGTGGGCTAAATTTAAAGCGTTTTACCAAATCGTTTCTAAGCGTCTCAACCATAGGCTTTTCCCACTCAATGTGAGCTAAAATATCAAATTTATCTGTTTGCTTAAAGCCTAGCGATAATCCACCAGCCCCTGCGAATAAATCAATGCAAGTGTATTTTTTCATTTTACTTTCTAGCTATCTTTCCACTCTCTAATAACCTGCAATATATCATCATCCTTTAGTTGTGACAACATATCAAGCACCGCTTTCATAGCGATAGGTTCATTAGTCTCTCTAAGCCACTCTATATAGGTTCGCTCAGATATTCCTAGCCTACCTGCCATTTCTCTTTTAGGGATATTTTTTATCTCTTTTGCTTCTATGAGTTTATGAATTTTATGAATTATTTGTGATAGTTTCATATCTTTCCTTTTATAATTTTGTGATTATACATTTTCAAATATAAAAAATCCATAAGTTTTTAAATTTATTACATTTATATGTAGATAATTTAGCTTTATTTAATACATATATATGTATAATATCAACATTATAAAATAAATAATCTACACTAAGATAATATAAAATGGTACAACACTTCTTACTATCATCAAGAGCTAGAAAACTATCGCTACTATAAATAGCAAAGATGAGCGATAGTGAAGCTCTAAAAGCATTTGCATATATTAGGTGGCATAGTAATGGCGAAAATCCTATCTGTCCGTACTGTGGCAATGTGGGTAAAATTTATCTAATTACCACTAGAAACGAATATAAATGTAACGAGTGTAATAAAAGATTTAGCGTAACAAGTGGAACTTTGTTTCACTCTCATAAACTGCCACTTCAAACCTTACTTTGTGCTATCGTGTTATTTGTAAAAGCGGTTAAGGGTATATCGGCTTTGCAACTAAGCCATGATTTAGATGTGCAGTATAAAACAGCGTTTGTCTTGCTACACAAACTGCGTGAGAGCCTAATTGATTATCAAAACAATGAACCGTTTAGCGGTGTTTGTGAGATTGACGGAGTATATGTGGGCAACTACATAAGACCAAAGAATAATATAAACGATAGGATAGATAGGCGAAAAGCTTTTAAACCTAATAAGAGAGTGGTTATCTCGCTTCGCCAAAGAAATGAACTAGGTAGCGGTGCTAATAAAAGCAGAACTTTCGTGCTAAAAAGCGAAAATGCCTTTGACATAAATAACATAGTTCGTAAGCATATTTTGCTTGGTAGCGAAGTGCATACTGATGAAAATGTAGGATATAGCGATTTGTCGGCTTATTATGACCACAAAGTGGTAAATCACGCAGTAGAGTATATGGGAAGTAGTGGCGAAAACAACAATCAAGCCGAGAGCTACAATGCTAGATTTAGGCGACTAGAATACGAACAATGTCACAAGCTAAGTGTCTTGTATCTATCAAGCTATGCAAATGAGATAAGTTATAGATAGGATACTAGACGACTTGATAATGGCACTATCTTTAAAGATATACTAGGTAAATGCCTTACTAAACCTATCTCAAATGAGTTTTGTGGATACTGGCAAGGCAACCATAGAATGAGCGAGAGATTAGGCGCTTAGACAATTTCGTAAGTATGCAGGTCTTATTTTATGATTTTTCTTTGTTTTAGTTTGCTTAGTGCATAGTGGATATTTTTCTTAAAATTAGCAATAAAATGGCTATCTATGGTGGAATTTGCAAATAGATAATCGCTTATTTCATCTATGGTGCCAGGCTTATTTTTTAGGCACTCTAAGATTTTCCTAGTTAGTTCGCCACGCCTAAAATACGAAATAGCCCTAACGCTTCTACTTTTGATTTCATTTAACTTAAAATCTGGCTCAAATATTAGTATCGTTTTACTTATCTTCTCAAGCTCACTTGTAAGCGTTTTTATTAGCTCTTTTTTTGATATGTGATTTACCCTTGAAGCTCTGAATATTTTACAGTAAGGGCTTAAATGATGTGAGATTGTGGCATTTTTTATTCCTTTTGATTTTTTAAATTTAAAAGGAATTTTAGCGATTAAAATTAGGAAAATCTGGGTGTGTTTGCTACATAATATCGATTATTTTTTAAAAATAGACTATAAAATCATTGGAATATTAATAATAAGGAGATCAGATGAGCAAGGATATAAAATATTGGGTAATGCCTAGTGATCCCAATCGAAGTGATGAAGAAAAAGAATTTAAAGAAAACAATAACCTGACCGAATATAATTGCGGTCGACATCAAAAAATTAAAATAGACGACATTGTTTACCTCTATATATCAGCGCCAATCCAAGCTATTAGATTTAAAACCAAAGTAGTAAGCATGGTCGAGAATAAGCTGACACTAAAACTTATAAAAAAATTAAAATCAGAAAATCTCAATTTCAAACTTTTACAAGAACATGGATTGCAAGGACTCCTACGAAAAAGTCGCGAAATCAGCGGTCAATTACTTGAATACATTAAACAGCAAGAGCAGGAGACTCTCAATCAAATCCTATACGGCCCTCCATGGGCTGGAAAGACATATAATCTTTCAAGTATTATGGAAAATTTTACTCAAAATCTTAATATAAAATCAGGCGATGACACCGATGCACTATATGAAATGTTAAAAATAGAAAAATACACTTGGTGTCAAGTGGCGGCAGCCATCCTATATGATGCGGCTATTTCAAATATTAATGGTGGCTGACTTAAGTTAAATAACGGCATAGTAAATCACACTTTATTTAAATTAAAATCAATAAAATCAAATTCAAAAAAACCAAACCAGACAATATCATCATATTTATTATTTCATACAAAAGATGATTGTAAATATGTAAATGTAAAAAGAAGGGATACTCCTTTTATCTTTGATAAAAATGAGAAAAGCGAATGGCGTGTAGATACAAAAATACTTGATGATGAGTGTCATGAAGCCATAGAGCTTTACAAAGAATACAAAGGGATAAAAGAGCAAAAGGTAGGCATAAGCTACACTAAAGAAAATTTTAAATTTATAACATTTCATCAAAGCTATGGATACGAGGAATTTATAGAGGGCATAAGACCAAAAATTGATGACAAAAACGAGAACGAAGACAAAGAGATAACCTATGAGATAGCTAAAGGAATTTTTTATCAATGCTGCGAAGAGGCCTTGCTTCTTAGTGGATACAAAGGTAAACTTAGGGATTTCTGCGATTTGCCAAAAGATGAACGGCAAAAGTTTTTTAATGAGAGCAGACCAAAATATGCCATCTTTATCGACGAAATCAATCGCGGAAATATATCTAAAATTTTTGGCGAGCTTATAACTCTAATAGAGCCGTCAAAAAGGCTCGGAGCAGATGATGAGATAATGGTGGAGCTGCCATATTCAAAAGAAAAATTTGGAGTGCCGTCAAATTTATACATAATAGGCACGATGAATACGGCAGATCGCAGCATAGCCCTTATGGATACGGCTCTTAGAAGAAGGTTTGAGTTTGTGGAGATGATGCCACAACCTGAACTTTTGGGAACCATTAAAATAAAATATAAGGATAAGGATATTGATCCTAAAGAAATCGAGATAGATTTTACTACTATGCTTAAAACTATAAACGAGCGCATAGAGTATCTTTACGGCAGAGACCACACGATGGGGCATGCTTATTTTCTGCCATTAAAAGGCGGTGCGGATATATCAGAATTAGCTTCGATCTTTAAGAATAAAATTTTACCGCTGCTACAAGAGTATTTTTATGATGACTGGGAAAAGATACGATTGGTATTGGGAGATAATCAAAAGCAAGACGATAAAACTCAATTTGTAAAAGTTAAAGAAGAGAAAAAACTAAGCGATTTGTTTGGAGGTGAGATTGATGATATAGGTGATAAAGTTTTGTATGGGATAAACGAAGGTGCTTTTGAAAATCCTGAAAATTATATAGGAATTTACCCACCATCAGACAAAGAAAGCGTAAATGAAACAAAGCCAGATAACCATAACTGAGTTTGAACGTATATATCAGCACAGTATAGGTAAAAAAGACTTTGACGATATAGAAAATTTTATCCTTAAAAATAGCGATGAAAATGCGCCTTTTTTAAGGATAGCAAGCGGGGTTGGCGGGAAATTTATACAGACGAGAAACTATGTCGGAGTTTTGCAGACAAAAAGCGGTTTAACGATAGAAATTTTGCCTAAAATAGCAGATAATAACGATGCTAAAAGATCAAGATCAAAAGCGGTTTTAATAAAAATGCTAAGAACGTTAAAAGATTTCCCATTTAAAAGCTCAAATTTAGCCAATCTAAAAACTCAAAATTTACCGCTTTTAGAAATTTTCATCTCGATGTTTTTATGTGAGCTTGAGACTCTTGTAAAAAAGGGGGTAAAAAGTGACTACATAGAGTTAGAAGATAACCTAAAATTTCTAAAAGGAAAGCTAAATATAAACGAGCAGATAAAAAGAAATAGCATCCACAAAGAGCGGTTTTACGTAGAATACAGCGAATTTTTAAACGACATAAAGATAAATCAAGTCATAAAAACAACGCTTAAGTTTCTATACAAGAAGTCAAATGTCAGCAAAAATCAACAAAAAATACGCGAGCTTTTGTTTATATTTGATGATGTTTCGACGTGTAGCGATTATAAAAATTTCTTTGCAAACTATGCCGTAAATCGTCAGGTAAAACACTATGAGCAGGCGCTCCTATGGTGCAAAATTTTTCTTTTGGGCGACTCTTTTACCCCGCACAAAGGCGACGATCTAGCCCTTGCCTTGCTGTTTGATATGAATACGCTCTTTGAAAGCTATGTTGGAAATTTTATAAAGAAAAAGCTTCCAGGCACTGCATTACAACACTTAGAAAAACACCTGGTAGAAAAGCCAAAGAGCTTTAGGCTAAGGCCTGATATATTTTTAGAAGGCAAATTTATAGCCGACACAAAGTGGAAAATCATCAGGCAAGATATTAACGAAAGCGAGAAAAAGTATAAAATCTCACAAGCCGACCTATATCAGCTCTATGCCTACGGCAAAAAATACGAGTGCGATAAGCTTTATCTAATATATCCAAAGATAGACGGCGCAAAACAAGAGTCTATGAATTTTAAATACGACGATAAAATGCAGCTTGAAATTTTATACTTTGATTTAGAAAATGATAAGCTAATCCCATCAAACCGACTGAGTACGATTCTTTAAATTAGGGAAAAACTTATTTTATTCTTTGTTTTTCGTATTATATTAATCTGGCTGGCTAGTTGTTAAAATATCCTCTCTTTAACCTAGAGTTAAGCAAAAGCTTAAGTTAATATGAGCCAAAAACTTACACACGCTCTTTATTTGTAAAATACGCCATTGTATATATTTTCTTAAAAATTTTTTGACACAAATTTGTATATCTCTTAAAAGGAGCAATGATGCTTTACGACTACGACAAACTACATAAGCTGGATGAGGGGAGGATAATGTATGCTAGCTATGTCCTTGATGACAATATTCCTATACGGGAGTTGATTAAAGAGGTAGGAAAAACCATAGACAAAGACGAATTCGATACGATCGTAAAAATTTGTCCAAAGTATATAATAAGACGAAATCATAATCTTTTTACATACGACGATATCGCCACAAAACTAGCAAAAGAAGAAAACCTAGCTTTAGCCAAAAAAGTTCTTTTGATGTTTGAAAAGCGTTGTAAAATAGGCGGAGCAGACTACGCGTACCTGGCCCAAAGAGTTTATAAAATCACAAATGATATAAGATGGTGCAAAAGACTGTTTTTAAAGGCAAAAATGCATGCCAAATATGAGATTTGTTATATCAATATGCTAAATTTTATAAAGTTAAAAATCATAAGCCAAAATACGGCAATAAGATTTTTAAACGAAATTTTAGCTACGACTAATTTTGACGCTAACTTTTATTGTTATTTTGGTTTGGAAATTTTAAGTTTAAAAATCAAAGATGTTTATGCTATAGCAAAAAGGTTTTATAACAGAGCGCTAAAAGATAGTAAATCTTTATATACAAGACACATAAAAAGCGGACTAAAACACCGCCTGGTGGATAGACCACTTGCATGCGCTTTGCTTGATCAAAATATAATAAATAAAGACTGCATATGGGATCTTATGGCCATAGCCAAGATTTGTCATAAAAATGAAAATATAGGCAAAAAAGCCGTAAAAAAGGCTATCGGACTAGTTAAAAATACGGATGATTTTGTTAAGATCGCTCCCATGGCAAAGAAATTTCTCGGCAAAAAAGAGACGATAAAATTTTTAAAACAAGGCTATTTTTTAGATGAAACGCCTTTAGACGACAATGAAAACTATAGTTGTAGGTCTGATATAATAAACGGCAAAGCCACGATATACTATAAAGCTTCTCATATAAACACCGAAAAAGTCAATATTTTAGAATGGATAATAAAACTAGGAAAGAGATCTTGGGCTAAAAGACGGCTAGATGAAATGGCGGCCAAAAAAGACGTACTAAAAGGTGCTAATATATACTCCTTGGCCGGAGCTATGGCTAAAGTTTACGTAAGGTATTTTAATGATACTAAAAGTGCCGAAGATATCTTTAAAAAAGTAGCACAAAATATAAACGACCCTATTGATTTAAATTTATTAACGTCTGAAATTTTTAGCACTATAGGGATTAAACATTGGCTTAGAACGCATTGCGACAGACTTGAGAAGGCGGCCAAAAGCGCCGATGAGCTTACCGAGTTGGCCGAGTATACGACGAACTATTTCTTGGATTTTAAAGCGGCGCAGAGACTTCATCTAAAAGCTATAAAGACCTTAGAGTATACGGCGGCTAGTTACAATCGCTATGATCTTTATATGCTTATGGATCAATTTTATAAAAACGCGTCTGCCGATATTCTTCATATGGCTTGTCAAAGTATCCAAAAATCAGGCTGTGAGCATTGGGGGCTATTAGCTTATTATTATGCAAAAGCAAATGATAAAGTATCGGCAAGATCGTGTTTTTTAGAAGAACTAAAAGGCGCCGAAAGTTACGAAGAAATCCTAAGTATAGCAGAGGATATCTATAGCTGTTTGAACGATAGTGGGTTGGTAGCTCAAATAGTACTCGATGATCAGTTTTTAGCTCTACCGGATAGTGTAGCCGAGTAAAAAATGTAGCGTTATTTTAAAAATTTACAAATTTTATCATTTTAACCAACTTTACAGGCTATCTTTTTTAACCCAAATAAACCGTAAAAATACAAAAAAAAATAAGGGCTGCTTAA